>JBOHVS010000106.1:0-11038 GCA_050735975.1 Binatia bacterium
GTGTTACCAGCGCACCTGTTGCTTTGCCGAATAACAATCTCGATCCGCAGCCGTCCATCCCTCATTGACTTGCGTACGGATTGTAAGCTATTGATTTTACTTTGCGCCGGAGTGGTGGAATGGCAGAAGGTGCCGGACTCAAAATAGTGCGGGTGTAAAATTCAGGTAGGTAGTAAAAACAGGGGCTTAGCAATAAGCCCCTGTTTTTTAGGTCTTAGCGAACCACGGACTTTTCGCCTATTTCTCTTATCTCGCTGGTTCGAGCCTATTTCGGCTCGATTTTTTTAAAACGGTTTGAAAACAACTCGCAATCAGTAAATTACGTTCGAAGCTCCAGTTTCGCAATCGCTGCGAGCTGTTGCGCTTTTGACATCTGAGCGGCCTTCTCCGCCGCCCACCCTATTATGCTGGCGTGTCGGATCGGTGGCTCCTTCCTTTCGACTCGCAGACCAATAGCCTTGACATCAGCTACGCTTAAATCTGCTCGTGCTAAAATTGCTTCGCCCTTTCGTGCAACAAACACGTCACCCAATCGCCAGATATTTTGTTCGGTTAACCTCTGTACACGGAATACCGAGATGGTTTTATCCCGATCTAGCTGGAATGCTTTAGGTTTTACCCGGCCCCTTGTGGGGGTATATTGATTACTTTGCCAAAGATAACGAACTATGGGTTCGTTTGCGGATAGATTAGAGTCCAGCGGGCGCAACCAAACGCTTAAAACAATCCGCGATGATATCTGGCAGAGTCTCGCGAAGATCTTCTGTACCATGAATTGGATTGTGCCCAAATAAACCTGCGAACGATAACGTTCCATCCCGACCAACACTCACCGAAAAAACACAGCGGCGATCTTGATCCCACTCCAACATTATTTCTCCATCGCTATCCACTTCGATTTCTGGAATGGACATATCCATAGGAACCAATCGTAGAAACTGCTCAGCATAGTCAATAGTACTTGGCTCCACCTCTACTTCGTCATTTTCTGTAATCGCCGCATTAAGGGCTTCTTGAGCTGCACGTTTCGGCTCCTCGATAGTCACGCTGCGCGGGGAATTCTGTCGTAGGCTAAAAAGCTCCTGAAGAATTTTAGCCTCTTGGCTAACTCCTCGATCAACGGTCGGCGAAAAATACAGCTCAGTAATAGGCAAAGCCGCAACAGTCATTCAAAACCTCTCAGCGTCTCTTCTGTTAGATAATTAAAAAAGATCAGATTCTTAAACTCTCTCAACTGGCCAAAAATAGTCTCGATTATTGGATCGTTGCTCGCAAACTGGCCACCCTTGAATGCATCTATATCGAGAATAATACCTGGTCGCTGTGTCCCTGCCTCCAAAGCCTGCGCGACATGAGCAAGTACGTTCGATTGGGAGTTTGTGATCGTAACCCTTGTCAAAAAGCCCGTCAAGGTTTGCGGGACTTCGGGAGGCACAACTGGCCCTGCTCTTAGGTAGCTGTCGAAGTCAGCCTTGGATGTTAAGTTTATTCTATTGATATATCGCAGCGCAAGTCTGGTGACTGTTACCGGTCGAGCAGTATCACAGTACACGCGCCATAATTCCATTGCTTGGGGGAACAGCTCCTCCCACCTTGTGTAAGGAGGTAACCGATTAAACGTAAATCCATCAACCCTAAACTGTGCGATAGTTCTACCATCCGTAGTCTTAAACCGGTATCCCTGAATCCCATGGCGCTGTCGGGTCGAGATCTCCCCTTGATTGCGATCCAACTCTATCGTTGCCGACAGTTGACGTTGCTCTTCCATTGATGGGAACTGCGCGGCAAGGCGCGGCTTCAATGCCGCAAATTTATTTGAATTGATATCCGACGACGCCTTTACTCGAAAATCGATGATCGCCTCCGTGATGGGGGCGTTTCGAAGATATCTTGGCTGAGGCATGGCTCTATATATATTAGATATAGATAGACTTCCAGTTAAGTGCCTCCGATTCCCGATCAGATTCGTCCAGCCTAGCCAAAGCAACAGTTCTCTTGACCGCCCCACGCTGTGGGCAATATAAGTGCGCCGGAAGATGCCCCCGACACGCGAACAATACGAGTTTGTCGATATCAGGTGGAACCAACTCAATGCTTTGGCCAAAGAGGATGCCGAGAGAGCGATCAATTATCTCTTGCTCACCAACGCGGGGGGAGCTATTGCTACCCTGAGCTTTCTTGGCGCTGTCGAGTCGATTCGTTCGCAGTGGGCACCCAAGGGGGCTCTTTTCTTCTTGAGATAACCGTAAAAGGCATGAAAGGTTACGGTGTTGAATCTTTGTGTCTCCCTTTGAAAGACAAACTTGCCATCGCGCAGGCGCACGGCGCCAAAATATCCCACACTGCGCCGTGTTGGATGATGCCACAGGACCGGATCGAATTGCTCCATAAATTTCAGCGATGAGCAGTTGGTCGAAGCTTTCAGAGAAAAAGAGCTGTTGCTACCGCCGACGCATAGGGCAAAAGTCGGAAAAGCGAGAAAGGCGCTTTGAAAACGGCTTGAAAACGAAAAATAGTGCGTGCTTAGTTGAAAACGAAAGCGCTATAAGTTATTGATTTTACACTTACGCCGGAGTGGTGGAATGGCAGACGCGCCGGACTCAAAATTCGGTGGGGGAAACCCCGTGCGGGTTCAAGTCCCGCCTCCGGCACCAAACAACGCCAAAAAGTTCCTCACCCCATTTCATCCGTATTTGCCCGTTCGTCACCTGCCGCAAACGTGCTTAAATCCGCATTTCCGCCCCCCGCATCCTGCTACAGGATAACAATACCGAAACCCGCAAGCTCGACCAGCTCCGTGCGGTATATCTGAACCAGCAGCACACGATCCGCATGCAGGTTCACGGGCTGCCCAACGAGATCAAGCATCGAAAAGAACGGATAACGCGCCTCGATGAAGATATTGCAAGGCGCAATGCGCATGCGGACGAAGAGTTTTCGATGGACGTGAACGGCCGCACATACGAGGGCAAGGGCGCGCGCGAAGCCGCGGCAGCCATGCTCACGCAAGCGGTGCTCGCGGCGCGCGACGATCCCGCGCTTAAAAGCCACGCCAGCTTCCGCGGCTTTGAAATCCTGAGCCGTGGCCGGCCGGGACGGACGGTGTTCGGCCTGCCTTCGCCGAAGCGAAGCTCCGGCTTCGCGCAGGCAGGCAGCGACGAGGAAGCCCTGCCGGAACTGTTCATCAGGGGATCGGGATTTTACGGCGCGCACCTCAATCCGGAGCATCCGGTCGGCACAATGCAGAGCATCGAGCATGCGCTGCGCGCGCTGGACAAATCCCTGGACGATTAAAGCGAGCGCCTTGCGCGCGCCGAAAAGATGCTCGCGGATTAGCGCGAGCAGCTCTGCAAACCGTTGGAGCACGAAACCGCCTCAGGGAACTGCTGACCAAACAGGCCGAACTGAACGCCGCGCTCGATCTTGACAAGCGCGAGTGCCAGGTGGCGCCGGAGGAGGCCGGCGAGCCGCAAGCGAATGACGATGATCCGCCTGCGCCCGTGCGGGCTCCGTCGTGGAAAGAGCGCGAGATGCCGCGCCGGACGCGCGTCCACAGGCCGCCGACCCTGCGGCCTGGATTGTGATCCGATTCATGAACCGCTTCCCGGTGGTTACGTCCGTGCGGTCCACTACTGTTGTAGGCTGACGCACCATAGGCTTAGAACTGCAGATGCAGCGCGGGCAGATTGTATATTCAGTTGAAGCCGAAGCTATTTGACAAATGTTGCCGGGTTGGTATGGGGCAAGGTAATAGATTCCTGAGAACTGAAAAAAGATTTCCAGGCCAGCGGCCTCGGCGCGCTGACTGACTGCAGGCCATCGTCACAAGCAATCGACAGTGTATCGAAAGGAGAGCAGTCATGGAGCTATATAAAAGTGGCGTTTGTGATCTTAAACGGCGGCAAAAGCATCTTCCTCTCATTATTCTTATTTTTACCTGGGCATTTCTTGCTCAAATACAAGCTGCTATGGCACGTGAGATTGGAGTGAGATGTCCGGATCCCTGGGAAGGTTCGCGTATCATTCAAGTACGTTTTGAAGGCGAGGAGAATTCATGGTGTGATCAAAAGCGCGTCGAATGTGCTGTGCGTGGCGCTTTCCGAACGGCCGCGAAAGCCTGGTGGGATATGAATAATCTTTTAGCTTCACGTACCGTATACATACCGTATTGGACGCAACAAGGAGCAGATGGGTTTATAAGGATTCCCGCAGGGTATCCGCCGCCGAGATCGTGGTTGTCGCGTGAAGAATTATCGAACGTTGAGGCTGAGGCCAGTATGACCTTCAATGAAGGTCGCCGCCTTTCTCTCGATCAGGTTCGGGCGCTCGAACGAGCGTTCCGGCATCTTTATTTCGATGGATTTTTGGGAGGAGAAATCCGACTAAGGTGTACGATCCGGTCTTGCGACGGATCAACGGTGGCGCATTACGGTGCAGGGGTTATACGCCTCTGCGCCCGCTTCTTTCGTGTCTCGGCGTTCACGGCTGCGTCAACGCTTATCCATGAGCTGTTGCATTGGTATGCAAACCTTGGCCACAGCTACCCCCCTAATCCCGTGCCTCCAATTCAGGCCGCTGATTATTACCAAAGGTACGTGGAACGCGTCTACGAAGAGCAGTTGAAGTGCCCCCACCCGCCGAGCCCGCCGCCGGGAATCAAGATCAATCCGTAGGTTGTTCAATCAACGTACTTCTTGCCGAAAAAGGCGTGACCCCTATCCTTGTTTCTTCCCTCCTTAGTTTCCTTCCACCGAATGACATGCCCGCGGTTAAAGTGGTTCAAAGCTGCCATCCGGGTTGATGTAACCGATAAGTCTACCCTGTTCCGGTTTCCCGAGCCCTGCGGGATTCCAATATTGAAACTTGGGAGGCTCATCAGGTGCTCTAGGAGGCGCAGGCGCTTTAGCATTTTGAGACTGATCAGCAACTCTGCTCATCACCGCGGGGGTCTTTTCCTCTACCCGGATTGTGTACTCGTAGATCGGAAGCGGCTCAGTCACTTCACGCCAGCCCGGAGCAATCTGATTTCCCCGATAATACCAATCCATATCAAGCTCTTCGAATGCGCCCCATTTCGGTATATATTTCGGATCTGCAGGTGCGGCAGCCTTGAGTTCCGTTCCAGCCGGTATTTCAACCCTTTTAGGATCCCAGCCACCTTTGATCGCTTCGGTAAGATCATAGGAGGCGGGGTCTATACCTTGTTGGCGTAAGGGCTCCTCCATTTCACCTAAGAGTTTCCGCCAAGGCTCGGGATCAATCTCGCCGCGCGTTGGACCTGCTGGTTCCGCCGCTGAGGGGACTGCGGTATCCGGAGCGTCGCCGCGTCTGGGACCTGTCGGTTCTGCCGCGCGGGGGACTTCATCTGGTGCGGGGCTGCGCCGGGACCTGTTGGCTCCGCCCCGCGGGGGGCCTCGGCATCCGGAGCGTCGCCGCGCCTTGGACCTGTCGGTTCTGCCGCGCGAGGAACTTCCGCATCCGGAGCGGGGCTGCGCCTTGGACCTGTCGGTTCCGCCGCGCGAGGGACTTCGGCATCTGACGCGGGGCTGCGTCTGGGACCTGCTGGTTCTGCCGCTCGGGGGACCTCGGCGTCCGGGGCGGACCGCCTGGGACCTGTCGCCTGATCCGCAGTATCAGCGGCGCGAGGAGCTTCGGTGCGCGGCACGGGGCCACGTGCGGCATCCGCCGCCCGGTCGCCAGTGCGGGTGGCATCGGCGCCCCGGCCCGCGACGGTTCCGGCATCGCCGCCGCGGTAAACGGCACGTTCCGCATCCGCCGCGCGGGCCAAATCGCCGGCTGTATCCACAGCCTCTCCTGCGGCATCCGCGCCGCGCGCAATAGCAACGCCGCCGCCTAAAAATGCGCCCGCGATCGGCACGATTCCCAATACGCGCTCCCACCATTCCAGCTCCGCCCCCGTGACGGCATCCTTTCCTGTGAAGGCCTCAACGATGCCCTTCATCGTGCCTACGCCCGGAAGAAGATCCAAACCAAAGCTAAGGAGCGCGCCTAACACCGCAAGGCCAAGCGACGCCGCCATCGCCGCTCTCAGTGTACCGAAACAATCGCTCAGACTCCCGCAATTATGAGCCAGCGCTGGCTCGGGCAGTAACAGTATGCCCGCTATGAAGATCAGGCGGGCTGTCATGATGATCTCGCGGCCGCGTTTTTTTGCGCGGCCGGGACACCTGGCATGAGCGCAAAGAAAATGAGGAACGCTATGCCGGTAACAAGAACGATCGGCCGGAAACTGTCCCGATGCCAGATCTGCCACTGAAGGATCATCTGGGCGAGGTAGTAAACAACCGTGCTGCCTGCAACCAGGCGCAACAGCACCGGTATGCGTTGAACAAAGCTGCGCCACGGCGCAATCGGGAGCTGAATCAGGCCCGATCTGGCGGTCTGCACGAATAGAATGACAGTGCCCAGCATCAAAGCGTCCGGCCAGTTTGTGAGCAGTCCGGAAAGCAGCAGCGTCGCCCAGAGTGTCCGTAGGGCCGCTATCACCCAGGGATTGACTTGATCTGCGGCCGGGAGAACCGGCGAAGCCGATGCAAGATCTTGCTGGAAATTGTCGAGGCGTTTTCCTAAATCCAATCGAAAGGCTGTCAGGCCCTGAAGACACATGCGCGCAAGGGAGGCTGTGACGGCAATGAGCACAAGAAAATGGCCGTGCGATTGCAGAGGTTGCACGGCAGCGACGGTCGGCTGATCGCCCATCCAGGTAAAAACCGGCCGGATCAATATGACTGCAATTTGAGCCCAGAAATAAACCAACACAGCGGTGAGCGCGCCGTGCCCAAGAACGGCGACCGCAAAGCGAACGTTACGGCCGACGCGGGACGGTAAAGAGAGCTGTGAGACCAAAGCCTTGGTCATAAGGGGGATGCTCACTGCGAGCAGGCCGAGCACGCCATATTCTATCAAAAGAGGAATGCGCGCTCGGATGAGATAAGAGATCCTGCCGCCGAATGTCCTGTCCGACAACATTACGATTTCCTCAAAAGTACGTCCCGGGGAAGGGAACAAGCTGGGGTGAGCGAGAAAGAAATCGCCGAAGGCAAACCCCGCCAGGAACAGAGCGCCCAGCTGGGCGCTCATTACGCCCAAAGCCGCGGCTGTACCCATGATAGCGAGCGATTGAGTAAATACGGTCGGTTTGCGAACAATTTCGACCGTTATTCCCCCGTATTGCCAGCCGATCAGCAGACCCGTCACAAAAGCAACGGGCGGCAATAGGGCCGCCATGCGGGGCCATGCAACCAGGTAAAAACCATCCAGCAGCGTGAGGGCGAGCTGTGCGGATAATCTCCTTGCCACCAAAGGCAACCGGAGCCACCATATCCGGGCCAGAGCCGCGGTAAGCTGTCTTTTATCCGTAGCGTCGCTCATCCTTCGATGCCGCGGTTTTTTAGTAAATGTCGCGCCGTAAAACCCAGTACAGTGCCGTAGGCCAGGTGTCCAAGCGCCGATATCTGAATGAACTCGTCAATCGGGTTCACTTCGAGCCAGCCGGGATAAATCGAGATCATCAATAATTCCAGAGCCATCGCCCAGGCAATTCCCGCCAGCGGTCCCTTGGAGCCGAACAGAGCTGTGTAGGCGATAGCGAATCCGACTCCGTTGGCGAGATGATATGTGAGTCCGGCGACCGTGATCCATGCGCCCTGATAACCGGCGCCGATCAAGGCCCGGCCGAATATGGTAAAGACATCAAAGGGCCAATACTCAAAACCAGCCGTTTCGATCACAACGTACCGTGACAAATCATAGGCGCCGGTTGCCAGTAACCCAGATATCGCGCCTGCATGCGCCGACCGGCGCAGTTTCTTCCGGTCGGCATCGCTGCTTCTGTGCCAGATCAAAGCAACCGTCAAACCGCCGATGGCCAACATACGCGCCAAAGCAGCAAGCAATGAAAAAGCTGAGATTATATAGACCAGCAGAGCGGCCCCGGTTGAAAAAAAACAGGCGCTGAACAGGATTCTCAGCCGAAGCAAGTGCATGTGATAATGGCGCCCCCTGCCGCTGCCGACATGCCAAGCCTATGAAGGGAACAGGATTAAGGCTTCGCACGGGCCGTGTCGCGGGTGATGCCGGCATCGCGGTTGAACTCAACTATGCGCGCGCGCTGTCCGGGCAGGATGCGCGTTGCCGTCTGCCGCCAATACTGAGCGCGCAGCGCCGTTTCGGTCCGAACCGCGAGCTCCATGTACGTATTGTTCTGGACGTAGACGCTGGTGGTGCCGAGCGCGGGTGAAACCCACAGGCAAAGCAGGAAGCAAACAGCTCTGAAGACATACCAGCCGTAAAGCATACCAACACCTGAGCAGCTTCAGGTCACAGCCATCGTTTGTGAGATCTCCAGATGGAGCCTTGCCATACAAAAATTAAGGGATATTGTCAAATGCCAGACATTTCCAAATCGTCATTCGATTCAAGACCGCCAGGCGATTACAAAGAGACGTTTGCACAGCGCAGCAGAACGCTTTAGTGAAGCAAGAGTTTCTCAGTGCCGCTCGAATGGAGCGTCTTGTAGCGTTCCAATTTTTTGAGACCGCATCGCCTTCGGACATGGGGTGATGCGAGCCGTGCGAAGGATCCGTCCGAGGATAACATGCTGGAGATCACGGGTGATGTTCGGCAAGAACCATTTATCTTTCGAATGGTCTATGGCGAGAACACAGTTCAGGTATGCTGCGCGGACAAAAAGGCGGATGATGGAAAGGTTATCCCAAACTATTAGGGCTGGCGAAAAAAGCGTAAAACAAAACGCCCGCTACGCAAACGCTCTGGCAGCCTGACTTTGACCCTAGCCGCAATTCAACCCGAAACAGGCACTTTCAAAGGCATGTGATAAAGCTGTAACGCCGGACGGCATGGCCGGACGCGACCATTGCACAGGACAAGTCCTTGCCATCCGCCCGGCAGCGGGCAATGGTGCGTCCATATCCGTCGGTACTCATAGGGCGACATTCGATATGTCCGGCTGTCAGGCTGTCTAGATATCTTTGTGACGCGTAGGGATCGCCCTGCGTACAACGCCGCCCCTTCCGACAATGCCCCGGCATTTCAGGAGCGTCGATCCCAGCCAGCCTGATCCGTTTACCGTCACAGTCAAATGTATCACCGTCGATAACGTGGGACGCATAACAGGCGATGCCGTAATCACCCCCTGAGACAGCCGAGAACGCACCCGCACCAATCGCCAACACGAATAAGAGGACGCGGAAAGATAGTGGTTTATGTTCGAAAAGCAGGCTATACTCAACGGTTTTAAAAACCGTACGTCGAAGGTTCTCGAAATTGAGCGCGTCAGGAGAGATCGGACCTACCTGATGGGCTATCTGTCAGCCGGTGAAGTCGTAGCGGAACATGAACGAGCTTTGAGATTAAATCAAATCATCGATCAGCTAGGGAAAGTCAAAACCTGGTTATCGCTAGAACGTGCCGTCAATCGAGGAATCTCCGACGCTCAGCAGAAAAAGGAAATTCACAGCCTCATTAATAAATTTCGGGATGGTTCGTCCCGCAAGGCGTCGGTTAGCGATCTGAAACGGAAACTCGACATCGATCTGAACCAGCTCAGAAAACCATTTCAAGAACTTAAAAGAACTCAGGAAAGGGGTGAAAGAAACACCGCTATCTATCTTACCTGGGACCAGATGGACCTTTATTTCGCTACGTCCATGAGAAAGAAATGGGAGTACGAAGACCTCTATGACTTTATCACTCAAGTTATGCGCTCTAGGGATTTGCGTAAGTTGAAATTACGTTACTTTGATCCAACTCAGAGCTTTGGGAGAAATCGTATCGATAAGGGTCTGATCGAGTCGCTAATGCTTAAGCGAGCGGCTTGTACGGTTTATTCGGTCCAGGATACCGATACCTTGGGCAAAGATTCCGAGTTGGCTGCAACTCTTGCCCAGGGTAAACCAGTCATAGCGTATGCACCCGCTATCGATGTAAGACGACGGGCACGCGAACTTGTTAAAGAGAGACCCTTTGTTCTGAAGGAACGGTTCCACTTTGTCAGTGTTGGTGATGAGAAATTTTTTACGCGATTCGAGGATAAGTTAGAGTTCTTAAAACGCTTCGCCGACCGGATCGATCAATTTGAAGAAGCAATGTTGTGGAGGTCCATCTTCGATTCGAAGTCGGTTGCTGATTTTAGAAGACACAACGAGAAGGATATCGAAAAATTCTGTCAAGTGATCGCGGAATCAGAGAAAGCTATCTATGATAAGCGAGCAGCAACCTTGCGAAATAATCATCCGCTTGCTATACAAGTTAACCTGGATACGGGTGTGGCAAACAGCGTGTTAGTAGTTAGGGATGCGCCGACTTGCGTGCGGCTTCTGATACGTATTCTCACGAATCGATTACAATTTGAAGTTAAAGAGGACGTAGAAACAAATTGCTGGCAGCTCGTGGAACGGCTAACCGGATCAATATTTCGGGTAGTGACTAACGATCGGAAATTGACCAACTGTTTTTGGAATTTTTATCGACAGGGCAAGGGGGGGAGTAATGTCTCAGAAAGAAAGATCGAAGATTGACGTTATAGATTTGAAGTCGCGGCGGACTGATGTGTCTTGGGAACACGAGGACAAGGCTGTTTATACGGTCGAGGCTCTCCAAAGAGAAATCAAAAGCAAATTAGCGCCTAAGCAGACCGATCGAAAGAAAAAGTCAGCCAGCTAAATTGTTATCTATTGCGACGACCTCTACTACTCCCGCGAAATAGTCAATATATTTATTATATTTATTCGGATATTTATTCGGCGCTTTTCTATGGATTCAAACAATGCGCTCCGATGCCGTGTACGGCTTACACATTTTCTTACACACTTACAATTCTGCGGGTAGATTTACCTTATTTAATAGATAGTTATGAATAACCTAAGAGGACTCAAAATCCGGGTTTTTCGGGCAAAACTGTCCCGGCTGTAGGCACGCGTAGAAAGATCGGCAAAGTACTGTTCGGCGCATGCGCTGGCGCAACTGGCGGTGTTGTATTTCATCAAAATGGAGGGAA
>JBOHVS010000107.1:0-5651 GCA_050735975.1 Binatia bacterium
CCTCGTTTTCGACCTGTTAAGGTTTTATTCATTTTGACTTTTGCACTTTACAATTTGAAATTTGCAATGAAAGAGAACACGACAGTTCGTTGATAGTGTTCCCGGCCTCGTGAATAATCCGGGCTAGCTCCCTGCTCCTAGCTCTTTGCTCTTATCTCCTTGCTCCCTTGCTCCTTGCTCTTTCATCGCTCTCGGATCGTTGTAGTAGTGCCGGTAATACCATTCGGCGATTTCCCAGCCGGTTGCGCGCCACACGCCGTCGTGCGAGCAGATATATTCCAGAGCCTTGTCGAGATAGTTGATCCGGTAAGGAATGCCGATGACAAACGGATGAAGCGGCAGGCAAAGCACCCTGCCGCTTGAATTGCCGTCGCGATAAAGTGTATCGAATTGGTCGCAAACCATGCGGTAATATTCTTCGGCCGTGCGGTTTTCGCGCGTGAAAACGCGGATGTCGTTGATGCCCAATTCATAGGGAACAACGATCATGCGACCGCTTTTGACCCGCATCGGCACCGGTTGCTCGTCGCAACCCCAATCGCAGACATATTCAAACCCTTCAGCGGCAAGATGGTCCGGGGTGTTGGCGGTCTCCCCCAGACCGGGACCCAGCCAGCCCTTGGGCTCTTTGCCTGTTGCCGAAGTGATCATTTTCTTCACCTTGCGAATCACGTTGCGCTCTTCATCGAGCGGATAATCCAGCATTGAAACACTGTTGGTCATGCCATGGCCGAGCCATTCCCAGTTGCGCTTGTTGCCTTCTTCGATGATCGTCGAATGGTGCTCGCACACTTCCGCATTCAGAAGCACGCTCGCCCGTATGCCATGTTTGTCAAGCACGTCCATGATGCGGAAGACGCCGATGCGCGATCCGAAATCGCGCAAGGTATAGCCGGGCACGTCAGGCACATGGGCGCTGCCCGATCCGCGAATCGGCATGTCAAAGTGAAAAAATTCGATGTTAGGCGCCACCCAAAGAGCGATTCGAGCGTCGCTCGGCCATTTGATCTTCTCGCGCTTGATGATCGGCGAGTAATCGTAGCGGGGGTTGTCCATGCTTAGCTCCTTTGCGCTCAAACAATTTCAGCAGCCTAACCTATCCAGCGGCTGAAACGCAGTCAAGCGGACCGAGTTCGGCTCTAAGACAAAAAGATTTCTCCCTACGGTCGAAATGACAAGGATAATGACCATACTGGTTGCGAAGTTCGCTTCTGTCATTCCGAACGAATGTGAGGAATCTATCCCGCCCCTTGCGACGCTCTCCCGCCTAGGTCCGAATTTGTCTTTAAGCGCTGAAAAAGGCCCGACCTTTTTCAAAATCGAGCCTTTTTTCACTAGCGTTTTTCGCGCCGCTACATGAACTTCCCCACAAGAAATTGGTTAATCTCCTCGGATCCGCGCATCGGCTTACCGTGGATTACCAATACGGGAACCGTCTTGGCGCCCGCAAGATCGATCAAGTCCTTCTCATATTCCGGATTCTCCCGGATATTCTTCTTGGTAATCTTATCATCGAGCCGAAGATTCGTAATACAGTTCAACACGCTCTGGCAGAATCCGCATTCATTGTAGAAATAAAGTTCCAACTGCATCTTATTGTTTGTTATGGTTATTGACCTTTTGGCATTCAGCCAAAAGCTCTTTCGGATTGCGTTCACCTTGCGGCGTTACCGATACGGCGTAGCGGACCACGCCCCCCTTGTCAATGATAACGGTCGCGCGGTCGGTGATGCCTTTGTCCTCGAGATAAACGCCATATTTCTGCGCCATATCTCCTTTCGGGTGAAAATCTTGCAGCAGCGGAAACGAAACTCCGCCGCAAGATTTGGCCCAGTTGTCATGCGAGAATCTGCTGTCAATGCTCACACCCATAACTTGGGTGTCAGAGGCCTTAAACTCGTCCAATAAGGACTGAAGGCCAGGGATCTCCCGGGTTCATGTCGGCGTCCAATCGAGGGGATAGAACACGAGCATGACATTTTTTTGCCCTTTGAACTGGCTCAGAGTGAACTTGGTTCCACCCAAGTGGCTGGCCAGTTCAAAGTCCGGGGCTTGTTTGCCGACCTCAATCATGATGCCTTACACCTCCTTCTATAGTTTGTGAATTTATGCGTGTGACGCATCCTTTAACTATAGCGGAAGAAGCCGGCGTTTCAACAACGCGAACCGGTCTCGCCCCTGCTACGGGCGATGGCACGGAAGGACTGGCGACTACCCCACCTTCTTCGTCAACAGCCCGCCGAGGCGCTATTGAGCTGTGGGCAGGATTTTCAGCTCATTCGGTTTTTGATTGGTTACGTTATTTTGCCGCAGTGAGAGCCGCATCGTAATTCGGATGATCGCCAATGTTGCCTACGTACTCGACATGCTTGAGTTTGTTATCCGGCCCGACGACAAAGACGGCGCGGGCGAGAACTCGATCGAGCGGGCCGCCCGAAATCAAAACGCCATAGTTTTTGCCGAAGGAGGCCTCTCGATGATCGCTCGCCGTAACCACCTTGTCAACGTTAGAGGCGCCGCACCAGCGCTTCTGTGCGAAGGGCAAATCCATGCTCACGCACACGATCTCCACGTTCGGGAGCTTACTTGCCTCCTCATTGAACCTCTTGGTCTCCATGTCACACACAGGCGTGTCGAGCGACGGAACCGTAGCTATAATTCGTGTTTTGCCCGCCGAGTTGGCTAGCGTATAATCGCTCATATCAGCGCTCTTTTGAACTTTGAACTCCGGCGCCGCCTGTCCGACCTTCACATCGTTGCCAAGAAGCATTACAGGACTCCCTTTGAACATAACAGTGGCCATGATCTTTCTTCCCTCCTCTGATTAGAATTGCACACCCCAATCGCTTGAAAAAATGTAGGGGCGGGTTTGAAACCAGCCCCTACAAAATTGTCTCGCGTCCTTGCCAGCGGCTAGTGATGCGCTTCTTGTCCTTCCAAAGCCAAGTTGTGGTGGTGGTGCGATTTGGAGACCGGACCGATTCCTTTGATAATGGTCTGCCATCGCTCTCCTTCGTCGTCACTGTAAAAGATATCTCCGTCCGTCGTGCCGGCGAAGATCGCGTAGCCGCCGTTCCAGACATCCATCGCCATGCCTTCGATGTTGGCGCGGATGTGTTCGGGCAATCCGCCGGTTAAGATTTCCCAACTCCGGCCGCCGTCCCGGCTGCGCGCGATGCGCGAGTCGGCGGTGTGCAGCTTTCTCCAGGTGCCCGGACCGGTCTTGGCCCCGGCGACGAACAGCAAATTCGGATCGCCGGGATGAACGAAGAACGGATCGACGTAGCCGATCCGGAAATCTCTTGGCGTCATGCTCTTCCAGCTCGCGCCGCCGTCGCTGCTGACGCAAAACCCCGCAGCGGTTTCGGGTCCGCAGTTGGTCGTCGGCGCGGTGCCGTAGAGCTTGCTCGGATCGTTGGTGGGAATGAGCACGCGATGCGCGTCGGGGTTGATGTTGTCGATGGTCGTCCAGGTCTTGCCGCCGTCGGTGGTCTTGAGAAAGCCGCCGACTTCGACGGCGACGTGAATGATATTGGGATCCTGCGGATGAAAGGTGATGCTCTTTACATGGGCCTGATGCGGCGGACCGGGAAAAGTCCACTTTTCGACGCCCGGCACCTGGCGCAAACCGGGCAACTCGGTCCAGCTCTTGCCGAGATCGTCGCTGTAAAAAAGATGCGCCGGCTGGGTACCCGCGTATACGCGCGGCTTGCCATCAATCACTTGACTGGCGAGGGAATAAATCTCCTTCTCGCCGATGCCGTTATCGCGGCGCCCCCAGGTCTTGCCAAGATCGGCGCTGGCAAAAATCTCGCAGCTATACGTCCCGGCGAAGAGAGTTTGGGTCGCCGGTTCAAAGATAATCGAGCTTATGTGTTTTCCCGAAACCGAGGTGGTCTGATGCTCCCAAGACCCGTTTCGTTTCAAGAACGAGAATATTCCCTCAACCGTGCCGACAAGCAATTTATCCTTCGCCGACTCTCCCCGGGTGAGAGATTGTCCTCCGGGCGATAGACATACAAACATGGCCTACCTCCTTTTTTGTTTAGGGGCGCCCGCCTGGAACAACCATACCGGCCGGCGCAGCCAAAATTTATGAACCGCCTCGTTATCGCATCCATTTAATAGAAAGGCTTAATAGAAAGGCGCAACACAGTCAAACTTCAACAGCCGATCGCATCAGGCTCAGCGCGCACCCCTATTCCTCCACCGCCTTCGGTCTGCTAGCCTTAAAGTACGGCGTCATTCGTGTTGCAAATACCATCTGCGAGCGGGAGGTAGATCATGGATGCAAAACAAAATGAACCCCTTAAGTCGCTCGTTCTTGCATCGACCACGTGCAACCTCTTTCCTGTTCTCGCTTTTCTCAAAGATAACCCTGATCGCCAGCTTATTATCATGGTCGGCGATGACTGCGATCCGGGCTCATATCCGGACAACCCGGCCGAGAGCGCAAAACGGCGGGTGGAGCTTGTACGAAAATTCTTCGTCCACAACGGAATAAGCCCGGAGCGGATCATTGCACCTGGCCAGCATGACGCTTATGCAGTGGCCTCCGGTAGTCGAGCGAACGCCGGTTGACACAGCGCGGCTGAGCCGCAACCAAAAAGAAAACCCCGTTCTCCGGAGTCATCTTCACCACAGAGTACGCAGAGGGTTTATTCAAGATAATGTTCTCACTCGGTCTTCTCCGCGTCCTCCGCGCGTCAGCGGTGAAATCTCCGATTCCTTTCATCACAGAAACCCAGAGTTCGCAGAAAGAGCCGCGGCCATAAAATTTGCGCAAGCTGCCAAAACCTGGGCGTAGGCCGGTCCGGGAATGACAGCCAGCCCTATACTGAAGATCGCTGTTTACCAGGCGGCCGTATTATTCCTGCATGGCGAGCCTCCGACGCCGGCCTCTGGCTCCATGCTCCACGCTCCAAAAGCGTGCCTATCTGCTGCTAAGCGAGTTCGAAGGGGCTCACTTGCCCATTAACACTTTCATACGGTCCACGACATCCTTTGGCTGGTCGCTAACTTCTTTCGCCAGACTCTCCAAGTCCCCTCCACCGACCGGTCTCAACGGCCAGCCTCGCTTGTTGGCTTCATCTACCAAATCCGGCTCTTGAAGCGTCTTCGCATAGGCGGCGCGCGACCGAAGAAAGCCTCGATGGTGATCGCGCGGCACTGAACTTCTCCCCGCTCCAACGCCAGATCCTGCTCGTTTAAGAAACTATTTTTAAAATAGGAACGGATGTTTCGGGCGTCAAAGACTTTTTTTCGGCTCCATGCGGATGGAGACTAACTGATGGCCTTCCCCGGTGTCAATGGTAGTGGAGCAAAGGATCCGGTCCCGGATGCATAGTTACGGCCGTCTCAAACTGCCAGGCCTGCAACAAAAGGCCGCCGACCAATAGCAATTGAAAGCGTAACACGGAAGCGAGTGAAATGGTGGGGGATTTGTTAATCTCTGTCATTCGTCACCGACGAAGTTTTCATGGATCGGCATAACCAAAGCTTGATGGCCTCTTTATCCGTAGCGCGCTAAACCGTCTCTCGGCTGTTCGATCCGCCACAGGCTTCCGTTTCGCGCCTCGATCTCCCCGATCACATCGGGAATGAAGAGCCTGCTGCCAAATAACCCGATGTCCAGAATGCTCGCGCCCCTG
>JBOHVS010000108.1:0-23377 GCA_050735975.1 Binatia bacterium
CCCGGCAATTCCTCCGGCTTGATCGCGCCCAATCCCATCTTTTCCAACGTCAATCCCTCTTTTCGATAATCCGTTCGATTCGCTATCGACGCCAAGGTAATGAGCGCGCCCATCACGGGAGTTGGCACTCCGAACAATCCTCCGATTGCCGCCATCGGTACGAGTCCGAAACCAACATCTTCGTTGATATAGCGATGATTTAGCGACGGCGGCGATTTGATCGTGCGGTTAGGCTCGCTTTCCGATATGGCTCTATAAACCGACCGGCTGCCGCGCGCTTCATCCGACGTTAACCCGGCCTGGTGAAAAATATCCACGAAGCTCAAGGGATTGATCCCGAGACGCTTGACGATCTCCAACCTTTCGCTATCCACTTCTTCAATCCAGGCGGCTATCGCCGGCGTGATCCCTTCGCTGTAGTAGCAAAACTCCCCACCCGTCTTCTCGATCCAGCCGGTGTTTCCGAGCATTCCTGCTGGATGCATGATAGCGTTGATATTGGAAAATCCGGTTTCAAGCACGTTCTCGGCGGGGACTACGTTCGGGAAAAGCTCGCGAATTTCGCTGACAAGTTCAGCCGTGTCCTTTCCCGGAAAAGCAGCGCAGCGAAGCCGCATGGTCCGGCGATAGATCTCGACCTGCGCCGGCTGCCGCATCCGGCAGATATAGGTCAGGGTAACTGTTTCACACAACCCGATCGGCGCCTTACAACCGGCGCCGCGCAGAACATTGGCAAAATGAAGTGAGCCGCCGGTGTGACCGGGATTAAGAAGAACTCTTTGACCGGTCGTAAGATGTTGAGCGATGCTTCGCCCCAGGTATTCATGAGCCACCGCGGGCGCCGCGACAATGATCAGGTCCGCGCCTGAGACAACCGGAACAATGTTTGGGCTAACAACGTAAGGAACGGCCAACTTTTCCTCTCCAGCCTCAACCAGTTCGATTCCGCCTCGTTTGATGATCGGCAACAACGTATTGTCGGAGCGGGAGAAGAGGCGGACTTCGTAGCCTTGCAAGGTCAGATCCGCTGCGGCGGCGCAACCCCCGTTGCCGGCGCCCAGCACCGCGATTTTGTTGATCGACATCGATAAAGCAGGTTCAGGTTGAGGCTTAGGTTCAGCCCCTCAACCTAAACCTGAACCTTAGACTAGACTCCGGAGCAATGTTCGAAGCTCAAGGTTCGAGGTTCGAAACTCAACCTTAGCCTTAGCCTGAACCTGTCTCACGGCCTTAACCTCAATCTGTCCCAGGCTTACGTAAGGCGGTAGTGCTTGATCTTATCTTCGTCGAGCTCTACGCCGAGTCCCGGTTTGGACGATACAAGGATTGCGCCGTCCTCATATGCGAACGGCTCGGTGATGATATCGTCCTGATAGTAGATGCCCGCGATGCCGTCCTTACGCTTTTCCTTGGGCGTAGAGACCGGCAGGACACAGGCGAAGCTCGCGACTCCCGTCGACGCCGCGAGATGGAGATTGGCGGCGTTTCCTATCCCGGTCTCGACGGAGCCGTTTACGTTGCATTTGAGTCCCCCGGCCTCCGCCACGGCGGCGACCTTTTTAGCTTTGAATATTCCCCCGGGTTTGGTGGTGTAGATCGAAACCATGTCGGCGGCCTTCTTCTGAACGATCTCGAGAACATCCTGGGGAGTCCAGGCGCTCTCATCGGCCATGATCGGCGTATCCACCCGGCGCGCGACTTCGGCCATCTGGTCGATGCCTTCGACGGGTTGCTCCATGTAAAGAAGATTGTGCTCCTCCATGCCTTTCGTGGCTCTCACTGCCGCCTTGACAGTTGGATATCCCTGGTTCGCGTCAACACAGATATTAACCTCAGGTCCCAAAGCCTTGCGCACTTGCTTGACCAGCTCGACGTCTCGTTTGATATCCAGGCCGCCTTTTAGCTTGACGGTCTTGATTCCCTCCGCTTTCGCCTGCACCGCCTCGTCAACCGCCTTTTCGATCTCCATAAGCCCAAGGCTATGAGCTATCGATACTCGCTCGCGGAAACAACCGCCCATAAGTTGATAAGCCGGCACGCCGGTGGCCTTGCCGATGACGTCGTAGAGCGCCATATCGATGGCTGCTTTGGCGTACGGGTATCCCTTCACGGCCTTATCCATCAGCGCGTGAACCGCTTCGATGCGACGCGCGTCTGCGTCTTTTACAGCAGGCGCGAGGATATCGTTAATAACGTGAGTAGTGGTTTGCGGCGTTTCGCCGAAATACCTGCCATGATCTCCCCCCCAGTCTTTCAAAACCGGCGCTTCGCCGAGTCCAATCATTCCTTCAGCGGTATGCAATTTGATAATTACGTACACGCCTATCGGCGTGGTCAGGCTCGCCCACTGATGAACTCTGCGCGTCGGTAAACGAATCGGAATCGTTTCGATCTTTACAATCTTCATGCGCCGTTAGCCCACGCGCATCAGCCTATCCGCCGCTGTGTAATCCGACATCAGCTCGCAGCCCGTCTTTGTGACACAGAACATATCTTTATTTTGCAGCCCCATTCTACCCGGAATATACACGAGAGGCTCGAAAGCGCCGACCATGCCCTCTTCCAGCATTTCGTCGCCGTAACGGCCCATGTAGGGCTCCTCGTGCAGAAACAAGCCGATGCCATGGCCGACGAAGCTGATCGGCTCGAAACCAAGCTCGCCAAACTTTTTGAGAAACATCCCATAGATATCCTTGCAGCGGGAGCCGGGCTTGATCATGTCCATCACGAGATATTTGCACTCGATCAGGTTCGACCAGATCTTTTCCTGCTCCGCAGTCGGCTGCCGCACTACGGCGGTGCGGCAGATGCCCGCGAGGTAACCGTTCTGCTGGCCGAATATTTCCATGCGGATGAGATCGCCCTCCTGAAGCTTTCGCTGGGTGGGGCCGACGTTGGGGAACTGGCTTCTTTCGCCGGATGCGACGATCATCAGCTTGTAATTCTCCGCGCCGCCGGCGAAGAGCGCGCTTAAAAGACGGCCCGCGAGTTCCATCTCCGTCATTCCCTCCCGCGCGGCATGCAACGTGTCGCCGATCGCCTTGTCCGTCAACTTGCTAAGCGACCGCAAAAGATTCAGTTCATTCGCGGTCTTGACCTGACGAGCCCTATTAAAGATCGCGTCGGCCGCGACCCATCGAATGTCCGGCGCTACTCGCTGCAGTGTGGCAAAATCCTTGGCGGGAAGAAACTCCATCTCGATACCGATTTTGGAGCGCTCGAGCTTCAGATCCTTGAGCGCCTCGGCGAGTTTGTCCATGGGGTCTTCAGTAAACTCCCGGTAGACACGCAAGTCATCGATTCCAGCCTGCGCTTTTACGGTCGTGGCTTCCATGTCGATGGCAACCATGGAGAGCCGCCCGTCCGAAGTGAGGATGCAGATCGCATGCCGCCACCGCATGAGCGACTGGGATGGCACGACGAAGCCGGAGACGTACGTCACGTTCTCCGGAGAGACAGCGATGATCGCGTCCAATCCCACTTCGACGATGCGGCTTTTCAATCGCGAGATAATTTCCTGATCCATGGCGGTGGTGACTCGACTGCGTGCGAGAATATCCTCTGCCAACCAGAGGGTCAAGCAATCCGCGCTTGGCGAATAAAAGCCGTTACTTTTGAACGCAAGCCGGCGCAATACGCCTCTGCTTATTGACCGCGGCGCCGTCAAGGGCGAGAATTTTTTTGGGACCCCGCGACCGATTTTTTTCTGCTAAGCTCATCTTTACGCGTCGCCACTACCAAAGCTTCGTTGTATCGATAATGTAAACGCGTCCCGAATATCTCTGAACCGTCTCATGCATGTGCTCGGTCCCGCCGAAGGCATCTCCTTCTTTCCGGTTCCACAGGCAAACAAACCGGACTTTATCCGGACCCCACGAAAGCGCATTGTACAATTGCCAGAGATTGTCCCGGGCATACGGGTTGGCGTTCTTTGGCAGCGGCCCGAGTTCATCGGGCATGATCAGAAGCCGGGTCTTTGGATCGGATTTGACTTGATAGAAACGCTCCGTCCAATTGCCCGGCGCAAACCCCACCGATTTCCGCAAGAAGGTCGGCTCGTCGAACGGTATACGCAGCTCCAGACGCAAGCCGCGCGCCAGGCAAACCTCGGCAAAAAGCAAATCACCGCCGCAGGCGCCGCCGCAAAGCGCCAGGTCTTCAGGTCCCGCAGACAGTTCATCGAGCTTTGCCGCAATAGCGTCCGCCGCGATCTTTTCCTTATCAGCCGGGAAACGCGGCGCCGAACGGTCCGGCGCATCGATCATATGCCCGCTAAAAAGAACCACCTGCCGCGGCCGCCACGCTTTATCCGGTGGATGGAGCCGGTTCAACGCTCGATCAAGCACTGCAAGGCCTGTTTCGATCTCCTGAGGCCGAAAACCCAGATCTTTAAGGAGCAACAACTGTTGACGAGATGAATTCAGCCTGAACCAGTCTTTGTCGGCTACCGCAACCGCATTTTTGTAGCCCGCATCCACCATCTGCTTAGCGCCAACCAGTACTTCCAATTCGGCCAGAGTGACACGGGCCCAGTAATCCTTGGGGTCCTTTTCCAAGGCACCCCTGATTGCCCAACGAACACCACCTTCCATCTCCCGCGTTTCGTCAGCCTTCTCCTCGTTGCCGGAGAGATGGACCGAGATATAGGTCAGAGTCACCGCGTTGATTCCCGAATAATAATGAGCGGGGTCTTTGCGAAAGCCCGTAGAATACGCATTGATCGCTTCTTGCAGGATAGCGATCTCTGCCTCCGCTTCGCGCCTCATTTCTTTGGCTGTTCTACCTTCGAGCCTCCAGGACTCGACCCAAGCTTCTTTTTCAACCCGTCCGAGCAGTGCCCAGCTTTCGGCATCTTCAGGAAACTCCTTCAGCAAATCTTCAATCCACTCCTTCGCTTCGTCCCGCCTCTTTAACAGCCCCAACAGCAAGCCCTTCTGACGGCGGCTCTCCAGGTCCCTGGGACTGATCGCAAGGGCGTTTTCGTATTCGGCGAGCGCCAGTCTGAATTGGCCTAAAGAAAGCAGGGCCTTGCCGGCCGTTTGGAAAGCTTCGATGCGAAAAACCCGGGTTGGAGCCTCCTCCGCAAACACAAGAATATCGCCCGGCCGATTTCCTCGTCGCGCTATTTCAATGCGATCCGCCGAAGCTTCATATTGTTCCCAAAACTCTTTGGCCTCCTCGACTCGCAAGGATTTCCAATCCGGTTCCTTCAGGTAGCGCAGCAGATGGTAAACCGGACTCACCTTTCTGTCGTACCAAGATGCGATAGTTTCTATAGAGATTTTTGCTAGAGCTTTTTTGTCCTCCTCCAGGTACGGCGGAGCCGGCAACCCGCTCTCCGTTACGTGATACCGCAGGGATCGATCCGTATAGACATCGAAAGGCATGTGATCACGCCGGCATTTGATCTGAATGACGCCCCGCGCGCAGAGCGCGTGACGCACCCCAAGCTCATACCAGACGGTCGGGTTGTCGATGGATAGATCGGCGACTACCAGGTCCGCGAGAACCAGTTCTTGGAACATGTCGGTGCGAATATTGCCGGCGCGCATCTCTTCGTCCGCCCGGAACACCTCAAAACCCGCGCTTTCAAGCGCCGGTTTTATGTAATCGGTGTACACCCGGTTGAAGTCGACGCCCTCTTTTACTCCGAAGGGCATCGCCACGAACGCGTGATAAGCCATCCTGCTTTTGCCTTAATGTGATACAGCGGTAGAGAGATATTATAGCAGTCCTTTAAGGGAAAGGGTTAGTGTTTTAGACCGTGAACGAGGCTGAGAAACTTCGGTAGGTTCAGCAAACCTCATTACCCGGTAAGTAGGCGTACCCTGAATAACTAGGTTCAGGTTGAGGCTTAGGTTGAGATTGAGGTTGAGCCCCCCTTAACCTTAGCCTTAACCTCAACCTTGATTGATCGGGCGGCGGCCTGCAAGGTAGAAGCTTATTGACCGCGGCCGGAAGGGACTCGCCGGCGAAGGCTGGAACACAGTGCCGCTGCTTCTCCATCGGCCGTAAATAATGCGGTTTAGGTTTGGGTTAGGTTAGTGAAAGATACTGCCGCCATCGACGATGATGGTCTGGCCGGTGACGAAATCGCTGTCCGATGAAGCAAAATACATCACGACGCCGAGGAGATCTTCCGGCGCCTGCAATCGTTTGATGGAGCGCGCTTTGAGTTGAAAGTCCGTGAACTCCCTGGGAGCATTCTGCCCCTCGTGCTGAACCAGTCCGGGCGCGATGGCATTGACGCAGATGCCGTACTCTCCGACCTCACGCGCCAGCGAGCGAGTCATTCCGATGACTGCGGCTTTCGATGCCACATAGTGCAGAAACAACGGGGTACCGGCGAATGCCGTGGACGACGAGATATTGATGATTTTGCCGCTTCTCTGTTCTTTCATCTGCGGGAATACGGCCTTCGCGCATAAGAAAGGCCCTTTGATGTTGACCGCGGCAACGCGGTCCCATTCCGTCGCGGCAATCTCATAAAAGGGGCGGCGCTGTATGTCGATGAAAATTGCCGCGTTATTGATGAGAATATCGATGCGCCCGAAAGCCTTAACAGCTTCATCGGCCATTCGTTGCGTGTCATCTTCCCTGGATACGTCAACCTGAAGCGCTATCGCCCTGCCCCCGGAGGCTTTGATCTCCTGGACGACGGCGTCGCCGCCGAGGATATCAGCGACCATCACCGCAGCTCCTTCCGCGGCGAGCTTCCGGCAATATGTCGCGCCGATATGGCGCGCCCCTCCGGTAACGATGGCGACTTTACCGCCCAGCCTCATAAACAACCCCCGGGGTGATGGAGCGATGGAGTAATGGAGAACTGGGTTCAACGCAGCACTCCAACATTCCATTACTCCAACACTCCAAGCTTTTCATCTCAGTCCTTTCAGATGCTTTTTGAAATCCAGCGGATTCCACCAGGGTTTAATACCCAGCGACTCCGCTATCATACGCGCTGCGTTGTAGCCCGGCGCTCCGGTGATGTTTCCACCGGGATGGCACGACGAGCCGCAGAGATACAGGCCATCGATGGGCGTCTTGTATTGCGACCAACCCGGAAACGGCCGATTCTCCAGCGCCTGATCGCCGGAGTACTCTCCAATCATCCAGTCGCCGCAGTACATGTTCGTATCGTGTCGCTCGATATCGAGCGGGGTTGTGGAATCGGTCGAAAGGATATTTTCATCGTCGAGATTCGGCGCGAAACGCCGCCAAACGGCCAACTGTTTTCCGAACCATTCATCGCGAACTTTATCCCAGTTGAGTGGATTTCCCCAAAGGTTGTAGGTCGCGAGCTGCCACATGAAAGCGGTAGCTTTTCCCGGAGGCGCTTGGGTTGGATCGTGATAAGACGGCGTCGCGCCATTCATGAACGGCTTCCGCGGAAGTTGCCCGTTCCGGCAATCCTCGAACAGATTCACGAGATCTTCGTAGTCCTCCAACCCCACGATATGCATGAACGAGTCGGCGACCTCGGGATATTGCTCTTCGGTGACGTATTTAGGCCGTTCATTCAACGCAAGGTTGACAGCGAAGATCGGCGTTGTTTTGGAGAAGCGGAAATCAGCCGCCATCTCGGCAAACGCCGGCTTGAGGTTCTCGCGGCCAACGAGCTTGATGAAAGTCTCCACCGGATTGACATTGGAGGCGATGAACTTGCGAGCTTTGATGACCGTTCCGTCTTCCAGCACCACCGCCGTCGCTTGATTATTTTCCACCAGGATCCGCTCGACGCCGGTCGCCTCAATGTAATCGACCCCATTATGCGACATCATGTGCGCCAGGTTGTCGCCGAGCGCGTGCGAAGTACCGCGACAGAGCTGCGGGTTGACGCCCCAGGCGATCATTGCCGGAATCAGATAGCCGGTTTTGGGCGCATCCAGCTCGTAACCGCGCATGACTCCAAGAAACCCGATAAACGCCCTGACCCGTGGATGCTCGAAGTGTCTCAGGACGAATTCTTCGGGCGTGGTTTCAAAGTACTTCAGGTATTCACGTCCTTCGGGAAGTTTTTCGAGCAGCGGCTTTTTCTCTTCGATAGAAACCGGCGCTGCGTAAGTTTCCGGGAATACAAGTTTCCTCACCACCGGCTGCCAGCGGGTCCAAATGTCCAAGAACGACGCCGCATCCTTGGTCGAAAAACGCTCGATCGTCTCAGCCGTGCGCTTCACATCAGAAAACCAACCAAGGTAGGTTTTGTCGAGGAAATGGTGCACTACCCCGGGATCGGGTCGGTAGTAGTGAATCCCGAAGTTCTCCAGCTCCAGATCTTTGTACCAGGGAAGCATCATGAGACCACGGTGAAAGACGGAGTGAATGTTGTGCCAGAACCCCGGATAGTTCCGGTCTTCGTGGGAATCCAGACCGCCGCCGACCTCCATGTTCTTCTCAACGACCATGATCTTCTGGCCGCACTTGGCCAGATAGCCGGCGCAGATCATGCCGTTGTGCCCCGCGCCGATGACCACGCCGTCGTATTCGAAAACCTTCGCCATAGCTAAACCATTATCAATGGATACGGCTTGAACGGATTGAACCGCCCAGCGTTCAAATCGCTCAAACAGTTCAAACCGTTCAAATCGTTCGCATACCCTCTAAAGTTTGAGATCCTCTTTTATGACCTGCCACGCGTTGCGGCCCGAGCCCGCGATGACCGCATCCGCCGGGTGGGTCGCCACGCCCACTTGGTAGAGGGCCGCGATCGGAGTTCGATAGCCGGCCAGTTCGGGAATGGGCCGATTCTCCCCCATTTGACTCGGTATTTTGCGCGCTACCCAGACTGATCCGCGTCGCATGTTCGACCAGCGCCCGGCGATGTAGAAGGGATCGATCGCGACTTTCATCTCGATATTCTGATCGGTCAAATTGGTCGCATATCGGCGCCAGATCTTTAGGATGGAATCCATAAATCCGTTTTTCAGTTTCACCCAGTCGTCGGGCTTCTTGCCTTTCAGTTGGAACGGCACTGGCATGAACAGAGTTGCGGCGTGTTTTCCCGCCGGCGCCTGAAGCGGATCGAACGCCGTCGGGCAGATCGCGTGCAGGCAAACATGCTGCGGAAACTCTCCTGCGCGAATCTCGTTCCACATCTCCACCAAGTCGGCGGCTTTGTTTGGCCCAATGTTCACGTTCATAGCTCGCCCGACTGCCGCATCGTTCGCCTCATGTAATGCGTATCGAACCGGCGCCCTCAGCGCCAAATGAACCTGAAAGTACGAGAACTCATCACCCCGGATTTCCTTGACGCGCGAGCCGAGAAATTTCGGAATATGTTCCTCTCCCACCATCTCAATGAAGGTCGAGTAGGGGTCGACGTTCGACACCACGGCGAGCCGCGCCATCCACTCGCGCCCGTCTCGTAGCCGTACACCTACTGCACGCCCTTTCTCCACAAGAATCCTCTCCACGTGATGAACGGCGCGAATTTGGCCGCCGTTATAAACATAGGCGCGCTGCAGTACCTGGGCTATTGAGTGCGAGCCGCCTCGCGCCAACTCCGGCTTCTCATCGCCGGCGATCATCTTCAGAACTTCGATGCCGCCGCCGTCGTAATCAATAGCAACCCCGCGCGGAATCGCCATTTGCGAGAGCGCCAGGACCTTCACGGCGTCAGCCTCGAAAAGCTCATCGACAACCTGTTTCGCGGTCCGCTGCAACAAACGCGTGAAGTCTTTTCCGGCCGCGTCCGCTTCGACCGTTCGGAGAAATTCGCCGCCTCGCCCCGGTGGTTGATAGTAATAGGGAATCAGATTTTCACGGATGATTCGGCAGTAATTGTCATGGGTTTGGCGCCAAACTTCGGCGTCTCGCTGAGAGAAGCCGGCGATCGATTCGACTGTGTCCGTCAAAGACTGGTGATGAGAAATCGATCTTTCGTCAGGGAAAAGCAGCGAGCTTATAACCGGCGGCGAGACAAACTCCGCATGGTGTCCGTTATCCCACTTGAGATCTTTCCAGACCGGCGAGATTTCCCTGTTGTCTTGAAAATAGGCCAGGGTGTTGTGCCAATAACCCGGGATCGTGAGCTCTTCGCTGGCGAGCCGGCCGCCGTTTTCGAGCCTGGCTTCACAGATGACCGTCTTCAACCCGGCCATTCCAAGATAGGTGCCAAGAGCAAAGTTATTCTGCCCGGCTCCTACCAGAATAACATCCCATTCCTGATCAATCACGAAATCCCCCGTAACAGCAACGTTCGCCACCGACTCGCAAAGCGCAAAGAGCGCCCGACATTTCGCGGGACTTGGATTCGTGAATATCTCAACCGCCTGCAAATGTCCATTCGTAACCGGGCAAATCGCAATTTACCGCGAAGGCGATTTGTTTTGAGGCCGTTGGTTAGGCTACTATGGGTGGTAAATCATGACGCCTCGTGAAAAAACAGCTCAGATTCGTCAGGAACTGCGCCAGACGTTTCTTGAGCGCGGCGATCTGATCGACGGCGCGTTGGCCGCGCTGCTGTCATCTCATCACCTGCTTATCATCGGACCACCGGGGACGGCCAAGTCGATGCTGGCGGACGAGATTTGCCGGCGCATTGAAGGCGCCGACTATTTTCAATGGCTACTCACGCGCTTCACCACCCCGGAGGAAATCTTTGGCGCCGTAAGCTTAAAGGCCCTGGAGCAGGATGATTACCGCCGCGTAACGGCGCGAAAACTGCCGGAAGCCCATATTGCTTTTTTAGATGAGATCTTCAAGGCGAACTCCTCGATTTTGAACGCAATTTTGACTCTGATCAACGAGCGGCTGTTTCACAACGGAAAAGACATTACTCAGGTTCCGCTCCTTACCCTCTTCGGCGCCAGCAATGAGCTTCCCGAGGATGACGAGCTGGTAGCACTTTACGACCGATTTTTGGTGCGTTTCGTCGTCAACTACATCGCCGAGGATTTCCGCTTTCTGCGCATGCTGGAGTCGACCCCCACGACGTCGCGGACGACTCTGAGCCTCGCGGAGCTTCGTGAGATTCAAAAGGAGGTCTCCGGCGTCCCGATACCGGCGCACATTTATCGCGGCATCGCGGATCTCCGCCGGGAGCTCAACAAGAAGAATATCCATGCATCAGACCGCCGTTACCGGCAGTCTTTAGCGCTTCTCCAAGCTCACGCTTACCTCGAAGGATCGGCTGAGGTCATGGAGAAGAACCTTTTTTTCCTCGAACACGTTCTATGGCGCGACCCGTCGGAACACGAGCAGGTTCGCAGCACGGTTCGCGAACTGATTCTCGGCTACGAAGAGGAGATTACCGAGTTGCTTTACGAGTCGCGGGAAATTCGCGATTCCGCCCTGCGTCCCTGGGAGACGACCGACGAAAAGGCCCGGGCCCTGATCGAGTTTCACACCAAACTTAGAAACATCCTTACCAAAGTCGACCAGATCATCGACAAAGCGAAGCGGCTCGGCCGGCCGTTGGATCGGGTCGGCTTCGTCAGGAACGAGATTGAAGAGATTCAAAAGCAAATGCTGGAGCAGTACTGATGCCAGCAAAAAGGTCCAAGAAACCGCCTCCCAAAAAGGTGTTCCAAGCGTTGCCTCAAAACGCCTCTTGGATTGAGAACGACGCCTACGACCGCCGCGTTTACGGCCAGTTGCGAACTGAATCGCCGTCGTTTCGAAAGCTCGAGGAAAACGGCAGCACGTTTTTGCCCCATTTCGGCGCTCTGCTCCAAGACATTTTCTGTCTGCTCTTTAAAAACAATGTCGTTTTCCGCAAACCGGCCGAAGTCCTGCCGAGCGCGCTGCTCAACGAAAAAATTCTAAACGCCGTTCGGCAAGGCACCCAGTGTGATTTCTTGCGCGATCAAACTGTTTTGAATGAAGCGCGGGCCGGGCTCTCTGCCTTGCTGGTAGGCGAGCGTCTCCTGGCGCTGGTAAGAGCCGAGAAGATATTGAGGCGGGGAGATATGCGCGACCTCTGGGATATTCAGGCGCAGGAAGAAGCCGTCAAGCAAAAACTCGAAGAACACGAGAACGCCGAAACAATCCCTGAAGACAGCCTGTCCGGCGACAAGAAGAAAGCTTTGCAACGAGCCAGGCAACGACTCGAGGGAGAATTGCAAGGCGCTGACGCGCTGCTCCGTCAAAAAGCAGCTCAACTGAAACAAGATCTGCAGCAAATCGAAGCCCAGGCAACCAACCGCTTGCAAGCGGAAGCGATCAAGGTCGCCCAGGAGCTCGAGGACGCCACGGAAGAGGCCGAGACCTGGGGCTCGACCATCGGCACCGGCCAGCGTTCGCCTTCGGGCCAAAAGCTCGAACTCGGTAAGCGATTGGCCGGCAACGAAAAACTCAAAAAGCTGGCGCGCATGATCGGGCGCATGAAGCTTCACGCGATGGCGCTGCGCAAGAAGGTTTTCGAGCGTTCAAGCGAAGAAGTTTTGGAAGTCGAACGGGGCGACTCGATTCACCGGCTGCTACCCCACGAAATGCTGACCTTGCATCACCCCGTTCTACGTAAGGACTTCTATCGGCGTTATCTGGACCAAGAACTCATTCAGTATTCGCTCAGGGGAATCGACCAGAAGGGCAAAGGACCGATTATCGTGTGCTTAGACGGCAGTTCCTCAATGGCCGGCGATAAGGAGATCTGGTCTAAAGCAGTAACTTTAACTCTGTTGGAAATCGCGCGCCGCCAGCGGAGACTCTTCCGCTCCATCTGCTTCTCATCGGCGGAAACCCCGCTCCAGGTGCTCGACCTTAACCCAAGAGAGCACTACGAAGTCGAAATGAAAAACGTGCTGGACTTGGCCGAATATTTTCCGGGCGGCGGAACCGACTTCGAGAAACCCCTCGACGCGGCTTTGGAGTGCCTGAAGCAATCCCGCTTCAAAAAAGGGGACGTGGTCTTCATCACCGACGGCGAGTGCCAGGTCGGCCCCGACTGGGCGGAGCAGTTTCGTAAGGCAAAAGAGAAACTCGGCTTCTCGTTATTCTCGATCCTCATCGACGTCGGGCCGAGTTCTTTGGGCACCTTGCAGGAGTTTAGCGATCGCATTACGACCATCAAGCAGTTGACCGGCGACGAAGTCAAAGAGATCTTTGTCAACTTCTAGCCCGCATTATTCATGGTAGAACGAAACTCACAACAGAGGGTCGATCCAAGGGCGAACGCAACGAAACGCGACGGCAAGTAGCTGTCATTTCGACCGCAGGGAGAAATCCTTGTCTCGACCCGGAGGGAGAGATCTACTTAGATTCCTCACATGCGTTCGGAATGACAAATGAAATGTCATCCGAAAACACAATGACCTGTCGTGCAAGCATGACTATTTCGCGCTGGGTGGGTTAAACAGCTATGGCGGAACTGATCACCATCGACTCGTTCTTGTCGGGCTTAAAAGACTTGCTGAAACGAGGGTTTTCTACGGCGGAGGTGCACGCGTATCTTCAGGGCACGTTGATCAAGCCCGAATCGCTTCAGCGCTTCATCACCTTTCGACCGAACCACTACACGCGTAATCTGGTTCACAAGAGCAAAGACTTCGAATTGCTCGTGATCTGCTGGGGAGTGGGCCAGAAAGCGCCGGTTCACGGCCATGAGGGAGAGCGCTGTTGGAGCCGTGTGGAGAAAGGCACATTGCGCTTTACCAACTATGAAGAAATTTCTGAAAACCCCTTGGTTCTAAGAAATCTCGCGCGACCGGTTCACGGCATGCCCGGCCACCTCGATGGCCCGGCCGACATCCACGAGGTCGAGAATCTGCCGATGTTCAACGAACCCGCCGTCAGCCTTCATCTCTATTCCCGTCCCTACGAGGAATGCGACATTTACGACCTTGTGAAGGGCGAGAAACGTCGCGTCCGCCTGAGTTACGATACGATGTACGGCTGCTAGCCCGCATCGCTAAGTGGGTCAAGGCTTAGGTTCAGGTTGAGTTCCGAACTCGAATTTCGAACATTGCTCTGCGGGTAAGCCTCCACCTGCTTCTTGATCTCGAACCTTAACCGTGATGCTGCGGTTGCGAGTACGGCGGGCCTGAAAAGGCTTCTTGTTTCACGCTCTTTGTTCCGCTGATCTCTGATCTCCGTCGTCTGACCTCCCGTCTAACTTCTCTGCCCTTTGCCAATCTGCTAGGGCATCTCTTCCAGCAACCGGCCAAAGCCCTTCACAGCTTGTCTGACGTGCAACCGTTTTTGCACCGCCCATACCCGCGCGGGCACCGGGTGGATTACCGGAACCTGCAAGTCCTCCTCCAGCAGGTGAATGATGTCCAGGCAGCGCCAGCCGGTGCCTAGCATGTAGATCGCTTCCGCGCCCTGTGTTTTTAAAAAGGCCCGGCGCGTATGCGCGTAGATTTCCTGTGACGCGAGCCGCCCGACATCTTCGAAGGCGACCGGCATCCCTTCCATGCCCAACACGTCGAAGCCGGCGTCCTGGAAATAATCAGTTGTGATGTCGTTGACCTTGCCGATGAAATAGGTCACACCGAGGAATTTTTTGACATTCAACGCACGCAAGGCCTCGACTTGAGTCTGGGCCGCAGTGACCATGGGAGTGTTGTATTTGGCTTCCCACTCTTTGACGATCTTCTCTTCGCCTTTGTATCCATGCACCATAAATGGCGGGGCGCCTTCGGGATGAATGAGATCGACGCCTTCCTTCGCCAGCTCAGCGACTTTTTCTTCGACGGCGTTCAGCGCGGCGCGGAATTCATCTTCCGTACCGCGCTTGAAATTCAAGTAAACCGGAACGACGCCGATTCCTTCGGGCAGCAACCGAATAAACTCCTCGAGGGAGCCGGGCCGATGGGTGGGCTTCACGACCCCAACGGTACCGCGCCAACTTGCAAAGACCACGACGGACTCCTCCGAAAATCGTTATTGAAAAACCTGCGGGAACTTCGCCTTCAACTGCCCGCGCACGTCCTCCGGCACCTCGACCACTTTCGGAAACTCGTTCCGAAGTTTTTTATTGTACGGCACGCAGGCATCGATCAAGATACGGTTATTGAAGTTGCCCGGTAAAAACATCGGATCGCGCCCGGACGACCAGGCCTTCTGAACAACGTCGATATCCGTGACCGGATCGAAGCGGGTGCCCATGGCCCAGAGCACCTGATCCATGTCGGAGCAGTCGACATCATCGTCCACGACCACGGTCCACTTGCCGTTGTAAGCGCCCGCCATACAGTTTGCCGCAACGTGCAGTACGTTTCGCGAGTGACCGGGATAGCGCTGGCGGATCTGAATCACCGTGAAACGTGTCGCCGGCGCGCCCTCGTGATTCCAAACACCTAGGATGTCGGGCAAACCGCAGGCTTCCAGTGCCTTCCAGATTTCCGCCGCGCCGGCAATGCCCTTGAGCAATCCGGTTTCGTCCACCGGCTTATGCTGGGGCGCGCAAGTGAGAATCGGATTATTGCGGTACATGACGGTCTTAACATTCAGGCACGGACGCGGCACGACATCATCGGAGTAATAGCCCATCCATTCGCCAAACGGCCCCTCCGGTTGAACCTGACCCGGCACGGCTTCACCTTCGAGAACGATTTCGGCATCGGCTGGAATCGGAAACCCGGTAAACGGCCCTTTCACGACTTCGACGGGTTCGCCGCGAATGCCTCCGGCAAAATCATATTCAGACACCCCGCTCGGCAGCGGACTTGCCGAAAGCAAGTAAAGAAGCGGATCCTGACCGCAAACGATGGCAAACTTCGCGCTCTGGCCGCGTTCAAAATATTTATCGCGATGAATGCGGCCATGTTTGCCTTCGGTGATTTGGCAACCGATGGTTTTTTCATCGTAGACCTGGCAGCGGTAGGCGCCGAAGTTGTACCACTCGGCATCAGGATCTTTTGTGATGCACATATCGGCGGTTCCGATGTAACGATGAGTGTCCCGTTGATGATGGACCGGCACCGGCAACTTGAGCAAATCCACCTTGTCGCCTTCCAAGACGTTCTCAAAGATCGGCCCCGTCTTAACAATCTTCGGCTTGATCAGCTTCATGTCTTCCATGCGGTGATGGTAGGCTTTAACGATGTCGGCCTTGTGCTCATACGCAAGCGGCAGGCCCAGGGTCAAAGCCACCCGTTTGATGGTAGAGAACTGTCCGTAAAGCGTACGGTAGCCCTTCGGATAGCCGGGAACTTCATCGAAAAGAATCGCCGGCGCTTTGCCCTTGCCGGTCTCGGTGAGCATCTGCGTAATCGCGCCCATCTCTCGATCCCAGTGGGCGCCGTTAATTTTCAACAGCTCGCCCATTTTTTCGACTCGCTCCAGCCAGTCTCGCAAGCCGCGGTAGGCTACCACGCTTTGTGGTTCTCCGATCTTTTCCGGTCGTGCCATCAATGCCTCCCTATTCACGAAAATGTGTCGTGCGGCGACTCGGTTACCATACGTTTCACCCGTTTTTTTGTCAAGAAAGTCGAAATGTTAGCCCTTGTATCCTAAAAGGCTTAGTGTTATGAACGCAATCGTTTTTCAAGCTCGTATGACACCAGCAGCCTACTGGATAACGTGAGTTCTGTATGAGCAATAGAACGTTCTACGATCAACATCTCCGAGTTGTGGGCCAGGCCCTCGAGGCAAGAAGGATCAATGTTTTTGAGTTGAAGACGCAGGGAGATCAATACGTCGTGCGCGGAAAAGCCGAGAAGGATACCTCTCTGTTTGGCAAGCTACGGGATTGGCAAGCGCGAATGGCTGGCCGCGGGCCTGAATCGGCAATGACCTTTATACCGCCGGAAATTGAGCGACTGGATAAACAGGGGAAATCGAAACGTTCCAAGGCCGATAGACTTCCGGACTTCTACAGCCTTTCAAACACGCTAAGGACAGTCGGCTCTTATCTAGACTCCAAAGGCGCCCAACTGCTGGAGATCCACAAAGGCTCGCTCAACCTGGCGTTGCTGTATCAAACTAAAGAGGGCCATCCAAACTTTGAAGAGCGCCCGATTGCGTCGTTCTACAACTTCTTTCTCACCTTGCATGGAAGACGGGCAAAGCGCGCGGTCGCAGAACGAGGTTGAGGTTCCGGTTGAGGCTAAGCCCGGAGGCTTAACCTTAACCTGACTATCGCTGTTTGATGGCATTCAATACCTTTTCAGCCGTGATCGGCAGCGCCTTGATGCGCACGCCGATCGCATCTTCGACGGCGTTGGCAATCGCGGCTGCCGTCGGAATGATCGCCGTCTCGCCGATGCTCATGCTGTTATACGGTCCGCTGCCGGTTTTAGATTGCAGGATGGTCGTACCGAGCGCGGGAATATCTTTGATGTTGGGAATCTTGTAATCACCGAGATTTGCGGTCAACACTTTGCCGTCGTCATCGACGGCGAGCTCCTCTATGAGAGCGTATCCCATGCCCATGAGAACGCCGCCGTCGATCTGGCCCTGATGAGTTAGCGGATTGAGTATCGTGCCGGTGTTGTGTGCCGTGGTAAGCCGCCTGACCCTCACCTCACCGGTCTCCTCGTCGACCTCAACCTCTGCTACCTGCGCCACCAGCGAGGTCTCCGGGCCATCCGCCATGTTAAGGTAGTGACCCTCGCCGAGGATCTGACCGCCATTGGTCTTGGCGATCTCCGCGAAACTCATTCTTCGCTCGGCCCTTTTGTGAGTGACACCGCCCTCATAGATCATCAGTTCGTCCGGCGAAGCGTTCATCGCCCGGGCAGCCACCTTGAGAATCTCTTCCCGGGCCTTTTTTGCCGCGTCGTAAGCGGAAGTGCCGTGCACTCGGGTACTGCTGCTTCCCCTTACGCCGGTATCTTTGAGGACCTTGGTGGTATCGAGCATCTCGACTCTGACCGAATCGAGCGGCACCTTCAATTCTTCGCCAACGATCTGGCGCATAATCGTGTAGGCGCCGGGACCGGTGTCCATTACGGCTGAAGAGAGGGTCACTGTTCCGTCGGCGTCTACTCTAACGAACGTGTACGACTCACCTCCTTTGGAAACCCAATTCGCCACAGCGCAACCCCGTCCAACGTTCTTCGACTTCGATCTGCGATAGCCGGCTTCATCCAGGGCCTTTGCCAGTGTCTCCGTCGCTTTAACATGCGCAATGCTCTCTCCCAACGGCGATGGGTCGCCGTCCTGCATAAAGTTCATGCGCCGGAACTCCGATGGATCCATCCCCAGCCTTTTGGCCACCAAATCGGCCTGGCTTTCGGTCGCGAAGAAGCCCTGGACATGACCGGGCGCGCGCATGTACCCACACGGTACTTTATTGGTGTAAACGTATTTCTCCTCCACCAAGCAATTGGGAATGCGATACGGTCCGGCCGAGTCATGGGCGCCGACGAGATATCCCTGAGGCCGGTACGAACCATAAGCCCCGCTGTCAAATAAAAACTGTATACGTTGAGCGATTATGACGCCGTTTCTTTTGACCCCCGTTTTGATGAGAATGGTCCCGCCATGACGAGGATTGCCGGCGAGCAGCTCCTCGGCATAATCGAGGAGAAGCTTTACAGGGCGCTTGGTCTTTTTCGACAGCATGTAGCAAAGGGCCACGTCGTTGGCGTCTCCCTTCCCGCCGAAATCACCGCCTACATAGCAAGGATAGACGATCAGTCCCGCGGGAGCCGCCCCAACGGCGCTCCCGACATGTTCACGCAGGTTGAACGGGCTCTTGGTTGAAGCCCATACTTCGGCGCCTCCGTCAGGGTTGACCTGGACCACGCACGAATGGGGTTCAATATAACCCTGGTGAACGGCGGCAACCTGAAATGTATTTTCGACCATCACGTCCGACTGACGAAAACCCGCATCGACATCCCCTTTCTTCCATGTCAAATGGACGAACACGTTGCTGGGGGTTTCGATTTTGTGAAGCAGCCCTTTGTACTGAGCAAGGTCCGGGTGAAGCAAAGGCGCCGACGACTGCACGGCCTGCAAAACATCCGTCACCACCGGCAACGCTTCGTATTCGACGTCGATAAGTCCGGCTGCCTGTTCCGCTGCATCCTCGGTTTCCGCCGCCACCGCCACCACTTTCTCGCCGGTATACCGCACCACTCCGTCGGCCAGTAACGGCATATCGACGATCTTCTTGCCGATTTTTGCGCCGGTGACGTCCTGGCCGGTCAGAATCGCTTTCACTCCCGGTATGGCGAGGGCTTTTGTCACATCGATCCCCTTTATCATTCCATGCGCGATCGGGCTTCGGAGCACCTTCGCCCAAAGCATGTTGGGCAGCGCAATGTCGGCCGCATACTGGGCCTTGCCGCCAACCTTCTCTTCTCCTTCGACTCTTGGACTTGGAATTCCGATGCTGCGAATGTCCGCCATCTTCTCACCTCATTTCGGTGAATGCTTTCCGCGATTTTTTCAGCGCGAAGAAATTTTTTTACTTGTTTTCTGTTCCGAACTATGTTTGAGGTAGTTACAATAAATCAAGCGTCAACCGCAAGCGCACAAGGAGGACGATAGTGGAAGAACTCAAGAACCAGATGGAAGGTGTAACTCGAATCTATCAGCAACTCGATGAAAAGATCTCGCCCAACGGCGGCGTTCAGAATCTTTTCGGTATGAACCGCAAGATTCGGCAGTCATTGGAAACGATCAGTATCGGAGAACTCGATAACATGCTCAATGAAATCCATCGGGCCAAGGAAGGCCTGACGCGGCTGCAAGAGGATGTCGTGGAGGTCCGGGTGTTGAAGGAAGTCTTAAGCGCGCCCTCGACTCGGCAAGTCAACGGGACCGCCCGCTCCTAAAGGGCAAGATAGCATGGAGCAGGGCGCAGACGGCAGAGGTCGGAAGTCAGCGGCCAGAGATCAGAAAAAATCATTTTCGAATTTCGCATTGGCTCCATGCTCCGTGCTATCTCTCGTGTCAGCCAGCAGGCAGCCTGCTACAGAACTAAACGCATCTGGTCGGTAGCCATCACGATCCGTTGCGTAAACCGCCTGCCGGCATCGTTCAGTAATCGTTCCTTTTCAGTGTTGGGCTGGAGATGCGTGAGAACCAGCCGGTCCGCTCCGGCCTGGCGCGCAACCTCTCCAACCTCCTCGGGATGGCTATGACTCCGGTAATGGCCGGAATCTTTTGGGAAATACATCGCTTCGTGAATCAGCAGGTCCACTCCCGCTGCATTGTTGCGTACCGCATCGCAGGGAGCGGTGTCGCCGCTGAAAAATACCCGTTTCCCATCCCCCTCAATCAAGAAACCTAGAGACAATGGAATCGGCCAGTGAGCCACCTCGACCCCGCGAACGCGCCACCCCTCGCCCTCAACGATTGCGCCGTCGCGCATTTCGGCCACGTTGATGTTGATGTCCGCCGCCGCATCGGATTTCTTCAAACTCTTTCGCGCCGCAATATCGATCTTATACGCTTCTTGAAATAGCGCGTCCGACATCGCCTTCGTTCCAGGCGGACCATAAACCTCGAGAGCGTGACTCCGGCCGAAACGCCACGAGGTCAAAACGAGCAAGGCATAGTCCGCCACGTGATCATAATGACCATGGGTCAGGAAACAGTGGGTGACGCTCGCCGGATCGATCTGCAGCCGCGCCATTTGCTGCACGCAGGCTCTGCCGCAGTCGAAAAGCATTCTCGCGGAACCGGCGTCGACCAGGATAGCCGAACTCCCACGCAGTGGATCGGGATAAGGCGCTCCGGTGCCCAAAAAACAGATCTCCATGACAAGAATCCTCCTGAATGAGGTAAATGGAGTGATCCATTACTCCAATACTCCAATTCCCAAATCTTGCCCGCGGCTCAGCACCGCCCCGAGCGGTCCCGAATCGACGGGCACACCTTCTCGATACGCGATCACCTGGTTTGAGTATGGCGAAATCCGCGCGCCCGGAGTCAGGATACCGACCTGATTGAGCGGATCGGCGCTGGAAATTAATATCGGCTTATCGTGTTCTTGCGACCGGCGCACAGAGCGGAGCGTTTCAACAGCTTCGGGCAACGCAAACTGCTCGCCGATAAAGCCATTAACAAAACGGCCGCCGCGGATTTCACCGCGCGCCTCCAATCGACGGTAAATCTGTAGCAGGTTGCGCCACGATATGGCGTTGGACTCTCGCGCCAGCAGATCGCGAAATACCACGCCGTACCGCCGCAATAGCTGCCGTGCCGTGTGCTCGACGATTTTTTCATTGCCGGCCGGCGACGCGTGAGCGCCGTTACGCCAGAGCGACCAGCGGCCCACGGGCATCAAACGCTCAGCCGCGCGGCCTCCGGCGATGAGCCGCAAACCGCGTCGCCGTTGCTGTCTTTTGTTTTCCGGCGTCAGCAAGATTCTTAAGCCGGCAATGCCGTCTCCCGTCGCGTAACCATGCGCCACCAATTGCCATAACGCCTCCTCGGCCTTGACCTTGAGCAGCCCGGTCCCGCGCGCAATATCCGCCAGGAACGATGCCCCGTGCTTATCTAGATACCGGGCCACTTCCCGCCCCATCTCCGATAAATCACCGGCGTCTTCCCAGGCCGGCGCAGTCCCTTCGAGAAAATATTGCAGCTCATCGCGCAGCAGGAAGGCGATCGGCGCATTTCTTGCCGGCACGCGCCATCTCCGCCGTCTCCTTTTGAATGAATGGCTCAAACCATCTTCTTCGAGCGCAGGCGGTTCCAGTTTCAAACGTCCCCAGGTAACCCAACCGGCGAGACAGAGATTTTCCAAATCCGCAGGATCATAGTCCTTTACACGCGCAGGTAGGACGGACTGCTCCCATGCCGGCGCCGGCAGTTCCAGGCCTTGAAGCTGCCGAATCACTTCCAGAACGCCCTCGCGGCCCCGCAACTGTGTTCTTGGTAAAACGCGCTGCCAGATAAAGAGAAACTTCATGAAATCTACCGGCGTAACCGATTCGATCTCTTTACGTAACCGCCCGAGGGTGAGCCGATGAATCCGCGCAAGGAGAACCCGATCACACCACTCCTCGCCTCTCGATTCAGCCCCTCCGGTAAAACGACCGCGCAGCACCGCGCCCGCGGCCTCGAGTCCCAATATCGCGGTCTCGATCTTACGGGGTGAAAATCCCAATTTTGTGGATAATTCTTGTACGGTTGTCGGCCCGAGGACCTCGAGCCAACCACCGACAATCTTCCGCAATACCTCCTCTTCCGAAAGAGCTTCCGCCTGAAATCCTAAAGGCAAAGAAACCGGAGGCTCGGCTACCGCCGAGGGCAGGACAGCTTTCAGAGTATCCACGCGCTCAGCCGTAACGTAGGCGCGCCGGCTCTCGGAGTCCGCATCTGTTTGCCAATTTAAGACCGTCGCGCGGCCGGAATCGATCAGGCGTTCCGCCAGTTCAGCCCATTCACCGCTGTCGTTCACCGGCGCCAAATAAACACCAAGAAGAAAGTCGTGGAGTTCATCTGCGTTCCGGACGTTGGGCCATGCCTGATCCCGCACCTCCTGGATAGCTTCGGGATCAAGTCTTCCCAGGTCACCATCCAACCGGGGATCGACTCGCCGGAGGGACACCGCCCGCGCGCGACGTTCCTCGAGCGGAGCATCATCCAAGAAAGCATAGGGATTAGCATTGAGGATCTCATGGGCCATTGGCGAAGGCGCGGTAGTATCCATGGCAATCGCTCGCACGACGCCCCGCTCCATGAGTTCCAGGATTTCTTTTAAGCCATTCAAATCCATCGCTTCATGGAGACAGTCGGTCAAAGTTTCATTAACCAGCGGATGATCGGGGATCTCGACGGGCCCAACCCGGTTGTCCTGGCACATGACCTGCTCAGGAAAAGTGGCTGCCAACAGATCCTCGGCTCGCATGCGCTGCAACGCAACCGGCACTTTCTTGCCGCCGCTGTGACGCATCACGGCGAGCGCCCGCGTCGCATTCCAGCGCCAGCGGTTGGTAAAGAAAGGCGAAGCCAACAGCGCTTGGGTCAACTCTCTTTCCAAGATGGCGGGCCGCAGCATGGAAAAAACGTCGGTTACGGGAAAGGAATGCTGCTCTACCAACGAAATTACGATGCCGTCATCCGTGGCCGCGGCCTGGAGCTCGCGGTTAAAGCTCACGCAAAAGCGCTTTCTGAGCGCTATGCCCCAAGCGCGATTGATTCTTCCGCCCCAGGGCGAGTGAATCACGAGCTGCATTCCGCCGGCCTCATCGAAGAAGCGCTCGGCGACTATCTCGTATTGACCGGGGACGCAGCCGAGGACGGCCTGTGTTTCAGCAACATAGGCTGCGACTTGCTCAGCGGCCGAATCGGGAAGGCCGATCCCTTCCATCAGCCAGCTCTTCGCGCCGGCAGGATCGGCGAGGCGAGCCGCCACATCGCGGCGCAGCTCAGAGACTGCGGCGGATAGCTCCCGCGAGCGAGCCGGCGCCTCGCCCAGCCAGAACGGGATGCTCGGCGGAAGTCCCTGCGCATCCTCGACCCAGACTTTGCCGGAGGCTACCCGCCGAATACGCCATGACCGATTGCCGAGGAGGAAGATATCTCCGGC
>JBOHVS010000109.1:0-3092 GCA_050735975.1 Binatia bacterium
TGACCGTTTTGACGGTCTTCTCGATTCGCGGAATAGGGAGCGAGTCTTCAGACTCCCTTTCGCGCCTGCGGCGGGCGTCAAACAAGGGATAGAGCATACCTGCCAGAATCAAGAGACCGATCACCAAGACGCCGGGGTGTAGGAGCCAACCGGGGCCATAGATTCTCGTCGCGATGAAAAGATTGTTCTCGGCGATTCCGCCCAAAACCAAGCCCAGAAGAAGCGGCGGGCGCTGCCAGTTGAATCGCACCATAAACCATCCGAGCGCGCCAAAAATGAGCATTAAAAAAATGTCGGCGAAGCTGTTCTTCACGGTGAACGCGCCGAGATAAATCAGCAGCAGCAAGAAGGGAATGAGATAGGTCCCCTTGACGAATGTGATCTTGGCCAGCGGATTGATGAAGATGAAACATATGGCCACGGTAATGATATTGGCGATGATGAGAATCCAAACAAAAGAAAAGGTGAGCGGCAGATGCTTTGCCGGATTCAGCAGATCGGGGCCCGGAACGATCCCTTGAATGATGAAAGCGCCCAGCAGAATGGCCGTAGACACGCTGCTGGGGATGCCGAACGCGACGGTCGTAACCAGGTCTCCGCCACGTGTCGAGTTGTTGGCGGCGCCGGGTCCCAAAACTCCTTCGACGGCCCCTTTGCCGAATCGCTCCTTATTGGGCGAGCTTTGCACCGCGTGCGCGTAAGCGACCCACTGCGATGTCCCACCGCCCATGCCGGGAAGAATGCCGATATAGGCGCCCAAGGCGCTGCAGCGCATCACCAGCCGCCAGTGACGAAACGTATCCTTCACGCCTTCCATGACGCCGCCGACTTTCCCCACATGCTCGCCGGCGATGCTCGTCCCTTGGATAGCGAGAGCGATAATTTCCGGGATCGCGAACAGGCCGAGGGTCACCGCGATAAGCGAGACGCCATCCCACAGGAAAAGGGAGATGTTTTCACCTAACAGTCCTTCGAGAGTATAGCGAGGAATGCTCTCGATCGGATCCAGCCCGATCATGGAGAGGACTAATCCCAAGCCGCCGGCCACGAGCCCTTTGGTCAGGTTGCCGCCGCTCAGCGAAGCCAGGAAAGTAATGCCCAAGAGCGCGAGCATGAAAAATTCCGCCGAGCCGATGGAGAGAACGAGGGGCTTGACGATCATAATCGCTACCGCCAGTGAAAGCGCGCCAAATATGGCTCCCACAAGCGAGCTCATCAACACGGCGCCCAAAGCGCGTCCAGCCTCTCCGTTCTTCGCCATGGGATAACCGTCGACCACGGTGGCGGCGCTGACTCCCTCACCCGGCACGCCGAAGAGCACCGATGTGATGTCTCCTGTAGTAGCCGTCACCGCGTTCGAGCCCAGAAGAAACGCAAATGCCGATGTCGGTTCCATTTGAAAGGTAAACGGAAGCATCAGAACAAGGGTGGTTGCCCCGCCAAGCCCGGGGAGGATTCCGACCACGAAGCCGATGGCGATACCTAGCAGCATGAAGAGGAACGCCGACTGGCCGGCCGGACTGAAGGGCAAAATGCTAGTCAGACCGGCAAGGATAGCGTTTAGAAACTCAACCATAAGAACTTTACTTTTTATCTGTCTTCCGCATCAGAAATTGAAGGTTCTCTCGGACGCGACCAGGAATTGAGTAGATCTGATTCACGTACTTATCAATCGCAGTTCCGGAGAGATAGTTGACGTCGAGCTTGGATTTTTGGGTCGGCGATGAATTCGGAGTCCTTTATGGTTGCAGCAAATGCCCGGCGCAAGGTTTCCAGCCGGTCCTTAGGCGTCCCTGGCGGAACTGAAAAGGGACGGGCAAACTCGTTTGCCGCGTTCCACGCGCTGTAAGCGTGCAAATTATCCTTGTCTGTAATGACGTCGGAGAACTGTCGAATATTCTTAACCTCCGGCTCTTCCCATCTTCTGTGAATAATAAACGGAACGAGCTTGTTGTCACCCGTCAGCATCCAGCATCGCTCTTGCCGTGGTTCTCATCGACTCCCACGTCCAGCAGGCGCCGTCTACCTCTCGTGACTGCATGGCAAGGCGAATCTTGGAGGTCCCTCCATAGCCGAGAATGATTTCAAAACCGGTGCCGGCCCATTTGTTCATCATCATGGAGAGATGAACGGTATTCCCCGCCCTTGTCGCGCCCATCTTGATGGGTTTCTTTGACTGAAGGATATCGTCGAAGGTCTTGAGGCCCGTAAATCCCATAATTGCGCAGACCACAGAATCTTTGCCGGGGGCGCCGATCCAGCCCAGCTTTCGACCGTCGATCCTGATGCTTTTGTCCCCCATCGCGTGGTTAAAGACGTTGTGAGCGTTCCAAACCCCTATAGTCAAGCCGTCATGCTCAGCTCTGTTATAGATGTAGTTCGTGGCGATAACGCTGCCGGCGCCGTCCATGTTTTCGACGACGGTGGATGGGTGTCCCGCAATGTGCCGGCTGATATGCCTCGCGACTGTGCGAGAGCGTACGCGTCGTATCCCCCGCCGGCGGAAAATCCGACGATGAAACGAATGCTCTTCCCCGCATAGAATTCGCCGGCACAAGCGATGGTTGAAAAGCAAAACGATGCCAACAGCGCCAACATCGAACGGACAATTGTTTTCATCGACAAGTCCCCTTCTTATGCTTATCCACCAATGCGCCCTCGCTCGCTTAGGTCTTCTTACTTCGCACGAGGAATGAAAGACTCTTCCTTGTGTCCTCAGACATTGAGAGAATCTCGTCAACCAGTCTCGCGGTTTTTTCGCCGGGGACGGAGGTGACAACCAGTTTCGCTTTCTTAGCCTCATCAAGTAACGCCCATAACGCCTCCTTTTCAGTTGGCAAAGCCGGTTGATCGTGAAATCGCCCTGGGCCGCTCGGCTAATTTTTCTTAGCCGGGGCGAGAACCATGAGCTTTTTCTTGACCGCCGGCGAAATCGTTAAAATCTCTTCCACGGACCGTTCGATATCTTCACCGGTCACTTTATCGATGACCAGCTTGCTTTTTCGTGCTTCCGCCAAAAATTCTCGGTCAGTAATTGTTTTTTGCAATCCCATGCGCAACGCCTGTAATCTATCTTTTGGGGTTTTCGGCGG
>JBOHVS010000110.1:0-15059 GCA_050735975.1 Binatia bacterium
CCTCGGGAGATGCATCGAATACATCTCTATAAATCTCCTCAAGGACGGGGCCGGGCACGGGATCAACGGGCCGCTTCAATTTCTCCGCTTCAGCTAAGAGGTCTGGATCTTTGGCTGCACTCACAAAGCTGCTGCGCAGAACCTCTACCCTGCCGGAGGGGACACCGGGAGGAAGAAAAAAGGGCCGTCCACCGAAGGAGCTTGCTGCGGCAACGCTTACGAGGGATTTGTCCTTCTTGCTGTCAACTAATTCCCAAAAGGTTGGAGCATCAGGAAAATCGGAGTCCCGTTTTCGCTCCGACGTTCCAATTTGCGCGATGACAGCGATTTTGCCGGTTTTTAAAAGCTCCTTTGCCTGAAGCAGGAAGGAGCTCTCCGACTGCGCGTATGCGTTGACCTCACCCTGCCGAAGCGCCAGGTGAATCTCAGTGCTTCCAGGATAACCCGAAACGAATTCATACTTTAATTCGGGGACGAGCGCCTCCAGTGTTTTCCACAACACAAAGGTAGAACTCCCCAGGCCGGTTGAGCCGACAAAGATTTTTTTTTCGCCAGCCGAGGCTTCCGTGAGCTTTTGCAAGCTCCCGGGAAGCAGGTCGCTGCGGACGAACACCACCTGATTCTCAAAGGTCGCGCTGCCCAAGGGGATAAACTTGGTGATGTCGAACTCAACTCCCGCTTGACCGGTGAATTGGGACAGATAGACGCCTCGCGACAGATGAGCCCACGTGAGACCGTCGGGATCGGCAACCTTAGACAGGTAGTTTGCAGCCCGGATCCCTCCGCCGCCCGGCATGTTTTGAACGATGATCTCCTGTTCTCCGGGAAGGTGTTCCTTCATATGCCGGGCAAAGAGTCTCGCATAGGCATCGTAGCCGCCCCCGGGCGATGCCGAAACAATGATGCGAAATGTCTTCCCGTCGAAGAAGGGCGCCTTTGCGTCAGCGGCCAAAGTCGTTGAGGCAAAAAACGCCAAAATAGAAAGCCATGTAAAAAAAGAAACGATCTTTTTCATTTTGAGCCTCCTTCAATAATTGTTTTCTGCGTTTATCGCTAACGGGCAATGCTATTTCTTTTTCTCCTTCTCGACCATCTGGATCATCTCACAGGGAGGGGCTTTGTCCTTAGCTTTAGCATCGCAGAAGACCAGTGGCGCGGAATCCAATATCCTTCCGTGCGCATCCACGGCCTTAAGGGTGTAGACAGCGGGCTTCAGCAGCTTTCTTCGAATCTCGTTGTCGATTTCCAAAACTATTGGGGAGAGAAAACATCGACTCTCATCTCATCGGGCACCGATTTACCTTCATATCGAGTTTTAACCTTTGCCGTTACCTGTTGTCCCGCATCGAGCTTTCCTTTTTCCGGGGCTTTAGCCACACCGCCCAGCCAGCCGCCGGTTTCAGTTTTTCCCTGGCCGAAAATCCGGTACGACTGCGGATTCTTGGCGGTGTTCTTGATGACGACGTCCATCAGGAGTCTCCCGGCTGCTTTCCCTTTTTTGGCATCTATATACGGTTCAACGCTAACGACCTCGGCCGGCGCCATCGTTCGCACGACGATCGTGCTGCCGTTCTTCTTTACGTGGGTTGTCTCTTTAACCGTCTGTGCCCGAGCTGACCCTTCCCACCCGCCGCAAAGCGACAGGAAAAAGGCAACTGCGGTGAGACGCAATATGACCCCATTCTTCATCGGGAACCTCCTAGGGTGAATTCGTTGTGAGAGCAGCTTGTTTTTCAATCACCAGACATCGTTCCGGCGGCAAATGAAGAAATACTTGCCGCTGTTTTCCGAACGCTCTGATGGCATCACTTTTGACTCTGCATTCCTGATCGCCGACGCGGATCTGATACTCCACCGAATCGCCTTGAAACGTTTCAAGTACGATTTCGCCGGGTATGACGTTATTCGTGGCTTGTGGCTTGGCTTCGAAGATCTGAATGCCCTCGGGGCGAATTAGTACTTGCACCTGTTCTTTGGCTTTCAAGCCTCGCGGTAATAAGCAGGCGAGACGGCCCACGGACAAGTCAACGCCCTGCCCGTCGGGCGAAGAGGACAGAGAAACCGTGCCATGGAAGATGTTCGTTTTACCGATGAAGTTGGCTGTGAAGGCGTCCTTCGGTTCGAGATAGATTTGCCGCGGCGTGCCTTCCTGTATGATGACTCCGAGGTTCATGACCGCGACCTGATCGGATAAAGCCAGGGCTTCGGCTTGATCATGAGTCACATAGAGGGTTGTGATGCCGAGACGACCCACGAGAAGTTTGAGCTCCACCCGCATTTCTTCCCGGAGCTTGGCGTCGAGATTGCTCAGCGGCTCATCCAGGAGAAGGAGCTTGGGTTCATAAATCAAAGCTCGCGCCAGCGCCACTCTCTGCTGCTGCCCGCCGCTCAGAAAAGGCGCGGGCCGGTCTGCAAGGCCATCGAGCTGTACCAGGCTGAGGGCCTTTAAGACCTTCTCCCGAATCTCGCTCTTGGGTATCCCTCCCCGGCTGCTGTGCTTTAACGGGAAAGCCACGTTATTGAAGACGGTGAGGTGAGGCCAGATGGCGTAGGACTGGAAAACCATGCCGATGGCCCTGTGGTGAACCGGGACGAGGATGCCCTCCTCTTTGGAGAAGACCTTGGTGTCTCCAATAGAGATCTCCCCCCCGTCTGGAGTCTCCAGGCCGGCAATGGAGCGCAGAGTAGTCGTCTTACCGCAACCGCTGGGGCCCAGGAGCGTATAGAACTCCCCTTCGCCGACTTCGAAGGAGATTCCCTTCACCGCCTGAACGCCGCCGGCAAAGTCCTTTATCAGGTTTTTCACTCGAAGCATCATCACCTCCTGATGATCGATCAGCTCGGCGTCTCTTGCACCTTGGCTCGCGAGGCAAAATATTGGCCGAGGAAGACGAGAGTAAAAGTGATTGCGACCATCAGAACTCCTACCACGCAGGCATCCTGCACTCTTGCATTTTGCCATAGGTTCCAGATCAGCACGGAGAAAACCACGGTCTTGGGCGTATAGAGCAAGACCGGAATCGTGAACAGGGCGATCGTCAACATGGCGGCGTAAAGCCAACCATTCACAAATGCCGGAATCAGGAGCCTCAGTGTGATCAGGAAAAAAGTCTTGAGCCATCCAACGCCGCAAGTCTGGGAGGCCTCTTCCAGCTCTTTGTGGAGTTGGAACATGGTGCCGATCATGATCCTGCTGCCATAGCTGAGCCTTTTGATGGTCATCCCCACGATGATGATCCAGATGGTGGCGTAGATCGGGATGATGTGGTTAAATTTGAGGTGAAAAACGATCAGCCCTATCCCCACAACGATGCTCGGGATGGCGTGCGGCAAAAACGTCATCAGATCCATGAGCCGGCCGCCGCGAAATTGCGCTCGCACTACAAACCAGGCTGCCAGAGAAGAGAGAAGCATGGTGGTTGTGGCTACGGCCACAGTCACGTACGCTGTATTTCTGAGCGCCAACCCAAAATTTGGGATCTGCCCGATCCTCAAATAGCCATCGAAGGACGCATTGGTCAGTGCGGCCAGCGAGGGTGCCTGCAGATACGGCAAAAGGCTGCCCCAGATCAGAACCAGCAGGGGAAAGATCACCGAAAACGAGAAGAAAAGGGCGGTGAAGGCCAGGGCCGCGTAACGCCATCTGCCGAGGTCTATGATTCTGGGGCGGTAAGCCTTGCCGGTAACAGTGGTAAAGCGCTCCGCGTGTTTAGTGGCGCGACTATAGAAATAGATCAACAAAACGCTCGCAATGACGAAGAGGATCGATACCGCAGCCGCAACGCTATACTGCGGGAAATCGGTTTCTGCGCGCGTGGCAAAGAAGATCTTCGTGGTCAGAAGCTGCAGACCGACTGGCAGCGCGATAATAGCGGGGATCTCGAAAGACTCGATCACGGTTATAAAATAATAAATGAACGCAGCCAGGATACCCGGGAGCATGAGCGGCGCCGTGACAACCCCGGCCGTGCGCAAGACGCCGGTGCCGCTGGTATAGGCGGCCTCCTCGAGCGCAGGGTCCATGCTCTTGAGCACGGCCGACATCATGAGAAAGCTTCCCGGTGTCAGACGGAGGCCTTCCACGAAGATCAGGCCGGTAAGATTATAGATGTCAAACGGCGCCTGCTCGAGACCGAAGATGAACATGAGAAGCTTATTGAGCACGCCAATCTGCGGGCTGAGAAGCAGGATGTAAGAGATAGCAAAGATCAAACCTGGTATGGCTACCGGCGCGAAGAGCAGGGCATAAGTCACGTTTCTAAACGGCATATTGGTCCGCTCGACCAACCACGCGAAGACTGTACCGAGCCCCACCGCCAGGAATGTCCCCCCCAGCCCGTAAATGGTCGTGTTCCAGACCATTTCAAAAAATCTTTCATGGCCGAAGACCTTGCTATAACTGGCAAACGTAAAAGAGGTGACCTCACCGAGCTCCCAGCCGGGATGAAAACTATTCCACAAAAGGGAGAAAAGAGGGACAAGAGTCAAATAGCCAAGGACCGCTATGAGAAGGACGAATACAGCAGATCTCAAATTGAGTTTTTTTATCGAGTCAACAAACCCGAACTCCCATCCCAGCAGCCTTCTTGCCTGCGGAGCCGCCTTCATAACTGGTCCTCGAGAGGGTGTGAGGGGGTCGATTACTCTGCGCCTACCGCAGTGCGAAACTTTCCCGCTGTTCCGCTCTTGGCCGCTTTGGCACCCCATTGCCAATCGAAATAGACCGTCTTCGCCTCCCCAAGCGCCTTTTGCTGCGGGTTTCCTGGAATCATGCTGTTCCCATAGCCGCCACACTTGTCCATCCCGCGTAGCCACTCAGGGGAACCGAGAATCCAGTACATGAAAAGCTCCGCGGCATTGGGATGAGGGGCATGCTCCATGGCGCCCTGGAGGAGGAGGTCTATGGGAACCATCGGGTCCAACGGCGCCCAGTCCACCGGAGCTCCGTTGCCCTTAAATTCTGTAACAGCGATCCTGCGAATGATGCCCGGGGCCAAAACAATCTCCCCGGCCGCTACCATCTGCGTAACGACGGTATTGTTGGTGTGAAATTTTGGATCCATGTCTCCCAGCTTGTCGAGGAACTGTGTGGTCTTCTCCAGTCCCCATTTCTGCGACAGGATGATCCATTCTTTGACGTCAGTGTCGATACCGATCTTGCCTTTCCATTTCGGCTTTAGCAGATCCTGATAGCTCCGCGGCAGATCTTCCTTACGTACTTTTTGTGAGTTATAGGCTAGACCTCGCGGTGCCGTATACCCGATGAGGGCAGTACTATTCGGGCTTACAAGCGCAGGCACGTCCCGGTACATAGCCACCCGCTCTTTGTAAGGCAGCTTCTTAAGTAGCCCCCTTTGCTCCAAACGCGGCACATGGTGCACGCTCATATTGCTTACGTCGACCGTGTAGACCCTCGCCGCGCCTTCGAGGAGGACGCGCTGCACGATCTGCGCAGTCGTGTACTCGGTGTGCTCAACTTGGACGCCATACTCCTTCTCGAAAGGTCCGACCACCAGCGGCTTGCACGCGGGATCGGGGTGGCTCCACCAGACGAGCTTCCCTTCCTTCTTGGCTCCTGTGACGAGCTTCTGGTATTCATCCTTGGGTCCGATCCACCAATCCGGAACACTGGCGGCGTAGACTGGCGAGAAACAAAAGGAAAATATCAGCGAGAAGAATAATCCGCCGAACAGTAATGAACGTTTCATTGCTTCACCTCCACGACTAGAAATTTTTCATCGCGCGGCGCGGTCGAACGCAGCGCCACACAGAGTTTAAATTCTCTTGGATTGCGCCTCATGCCCCTCCCTAGTCCCGTGATTAGGCTGGCCTTACGTTTTCAAGGAACTTGTGCAATCGTGGTCGAATCGATGAAGAATGATCTCGCAGGGCCAACGAGGGGCAAAGAACATGCCATCCTTCCGAAAGGTGACACAAAAATGCAATTTGTAAAAAGAAACCGTTCTTAGGGTATGTGATATTAATCTCGCCCATCCCACAGAAATGATTGTTCGTGCGCATGATGATTACACTCGTTAGCGAAATCAATCTTTGTTGTGCAAGAACTATACACAACGGCAGTTGAATCGCTCCATTTTATTATTTGGCGCTGCTCCGCGAACGGTTTTGTCGCCAAAACAAAGAAGTTACTCGGGCAAGACCAATGTGCAGGATGTTTACATTCGACCAGCGGTCCAAGCGAAATGGTTGAGGTGGTGCAATTTTCGGAAGGTAGAGGAGGCGTTTATGTTTCAGATGGATCTTACGCCTTTTGGAGTTGATATCGAACGCCTGACGGCGCAGCGGCTCGCAAGGCTACAGGAATCCATGAAGCGGCATGGTCTGGGAGTGCTCATGCTCACGGATCAGCAAAATATCCGCTACGCGACGAACACGGTTTTCATGCTCAACCTGCGCGCGACGGCGATCCAGCGCTTCGTGCTAGTCCCGGCCGAAGGCCCGCCTTTGATCTGCCAAAGAGAGACATCGAGAAAGGCGAAGCACCGGGTCCAGCGCTTCGATGCCTACATGTTTGCGATGCGCCCGGCCGTTGCCACAAAGGATTTCGCGGCTCAAGTAGTGGAAGGCCTGCGAGAACTGGGAGTCGCCAAGGAACGATTGGGTGTAGACAACCTGAATCTCGACGCGGTCGGAGCGTTAATAGATGCCGGCCTCGATGTGGTCGATGGTTGGCGCGCGCTGAATCAGGCGCGGTCGGTAAAGACCATCGATGAGCTTCAACTGATCCGCTGGACGACGCGAGCTAAGGAACGCGGCTACGACCTCGTTCGCGGAGCGCTTCATGAGGCGGATTTGCCCGAGGAGCGCTTGAGCCGGATTATGCTGAATTACCTACTCGATCAGAATTTCGAAGCCGGAAGCGAGTTCGTGTCGATCTATGATTCGTCGCACGGAGATGCGCGACCGCACAACGAGCCCATGGGCACCGATCTGGTCGTGATCGAGGGCGATCTCGTGATCTGTGACGCGACGGTGGCAGGACCGGGGGGGTACTACAGCGACTTCGCGCGCACATTCAGCCGGGGGAAGCCGTCACAACAGAGCCGGGTTCGTTACAGGGAAGCCTATGAAACACTGCAAGAGGCGTTAGAGCTGATAAAGCCGGGACCGTGTACGGAACTATTCGCTCGGTTCGGCAAAAACTCTTTGTCCAGACTTCCGGGACTGGATGGCTTTCACGGGGTCGGGCTCTGCATCTACGAAGCTCCATGGCTTCGCGGCGGAGACCCGGATGAGTACCTCGTGACCCTCGAAGAAGACATGATCATCGCCCTGGAGATCAATCATTACCCTGTCAAGCTCGAGCACCTTCTACGGGTGACCGACAGGGGAGTTGAGATCTTGTCGCAGTATCCGCTCGACCCCGAACTCGTTCCGGCGTGAAAGTCAAAGCAGGCTGAGGTTCAGGTTAAGGTTAAGCTCAACCTCAGCCTCGGCCTTCCGACCTGCTCGGAATGCGCGCCTCGCATCTGAGATCTTTTTGAGCAGCTTGCTACGGTGCAAAGAAGGCGAGGGTGCGCATTTCGATGCTTTCGCGGGCGGCCGCGTCCGGCGGGCTGGTCGGATCATCGAAGGCGGCGTGCGCGGTCCAGCGCGCGCGGCCATCTTTTTCCGAATCAAAAGTTTTGAAGACCAGAGCCTCGTTTCTCTGCATGTTGGGGAAATAGTACCAGACATGCTCGGGGCTGAAAGTCAGGTGAGCGGTTTCACCGACCCGATCCGGGTAAATCCGAGCGCTGGGAACCAGTTCCTTCGTGCCTATGCTGCGCGCGTCCGCTATTGCCAGCGGTTCCTTCTGTACGGGATTGCGAATCGGCCGCCATGTCTGGACGACGGCAAAGCGATGCTTGAGAAGTTCTTCCGCTTCATCGGGGAGGAGATCCCGCACCCGCTGCGGCCCTGACCATTCGGTGTAGTCATTATGCACGTTGTGGACCGGCCCGCTAATCTGTTTCTCTTCCCGGGTCGCGTTGTCAGCGGAGCGCAGCGTGTGATCGAACACGAGAACTCGCATCGCTCCGGATGTTTGCTTTACCAGTTGTTCAGTCTCTGCATAGTAAACCGACCGCACCTCGTTTTCATCGTAGAAATTTTTGACTCTGGTCTCGTGATTGACGAATACAAATCCTTCGCGCTCGAGGGAGAGTTGGGCGGCGAGGGGGCGGCCATTGTGAATAGTCATCTTGCGTTCTTGGTACTTTCCCTTGCGTTTCCCGGCTGCGACGGAGTAACTCACGCCTCCGTAGCTTGCCGGCTTTTCGTCCGTTTCGACGAGGTAGTTGAGCAGAGCCTCGACGGATGGTAGTGATTCTGCAACTCTTTCGGCCCGTGACATATGATCTTTCTCCCTTTGGCAGTCGGGTTCTGTGAAAAAATTGGCGTCCGCCCTTCAATCAGGCTCACGACGAACGGCTAAGTACTTGGAGATCCGTTTTTCCACCGTTCGTGGTGAGGTTCTCGAACCATGAACGGATTTTTCACACCTTCTCGGCTAAATTATCAAAGCCGCCGAGTCTTAGCTACCGCTTTGGCAACATTTCGCAGGGAGTCTGGCGCGGTCCCAAACTCTCGTAATATTCGTTTTTCTCGGGGACGTAGCGCCCCTGGTTGAAGTCGCCGCCCTTTTGACTGCGAATGATCACCGCAACCGTGCGCTCGCCGACGGTGATCTCGGTATGAATTTCGTAGGGCTTGACGAGATCGATCTCGCCCGGACCGACCAGGACGTCGCTGGACTGCCTGATTTCGGCGTAATCCGGCTTCGACCGGTCGTCGAGGCGATCGTAGCGAACAACCCGCTCGCGGCCATCGAGCACTCCATAAAGCGTGTAGATGTGAGCATGATCGTGAATGCGCGCCGCCCGGCCCTGTCGAGCGTCTCCCTTCGTAAGGCCGTTGATTGCGAACCCATAGTCGGGATCTTCGTAGAAGAGCAAATTCTCGGCGCGTCCACCGGCGGGGACGCAGTCAGGCCAGCGCTTGGAGGCGGCAAGGACCTCCGGATCGGCAAGCAATTCCGCCAGGATCGGCCTTAAAGTATTCCAGCGTTTGTCCAGGTCTTTTTCTTTCGCGAAGAGCTCGCGGGTCTGTCGAACAAATCGCGCCAGCGCGTTTTCTGTTTGCGCATCTGTCTGTACCTGCAGTTCCATAGAGTCCTCCTCATTCCTTATTGATGGAGTGTTTGTCCCTTTGCCGATTCGATCGATTGTTGCATGTTCGCGGTCGCATAGAAACGAGCGCAATTGTCCCAAAGAATGTTGCGTTTGCTTTCATCCGCCAGCGGCAGTTCCAAAAAGCTCGTAACGGCGTGGGGATACTTCGAATCGCCGTGCGGGTAATCGGTCGAGAAAACCAGTTGATCACAGCCGAATTCTTCAATCGTGTAGCGGGCCGGCCGTTCGTCAGGCTCCACCGAGATGAAGCACTGGCGTTTGAAGTATTCGCTCGGCGTCATGGAGAGATCCGGCATGAAGATATCGCCTTCGCGCTCGTAGCCTTCATCCATGCGCCACAAGAGCCACGGTAGCCAGGAACAGTTGGCCTCCAAAAAGGCGATTCTCAGCTTCGGGTGACGCGCCAGGATACCGCCTGCGACGAAGCTGCCGAGACCCAGCATCTGCTCAAAAGGCTGCGCGTAGATGCGGCGGAGCCCGAAGTTGGGTTCGAACTGTTCGCCGCTCTGGCGCGAGCGCGATCCCGTCGCCTCGTGAAAGCCGAGCGGGAGGTTGAGTTCTTCGAGCGTGTTCCAGAGCGGCTCGTAATAAGGATCGTGCCACGGCTTGCCGTTGACAATGTTCGAGCGCAGAAAGACGGACCGAAATCCGTAGTCTTCAACCACCCGATGCGTTTCCTCAACGGCATCATTGATGTCGTAAATAGAAATCATCCCGGCGCCGAGCAGCCGCTTCGGATCGGTTTGACAGAAGTCATGGAGCCAATCGTTGTAGGCCCTGGCGAGCGCCGCGGCGAAGCGGGGGTCCCGATCGGGATGGGTGAGAACGCTCAAGCCGCGGCTCGGGAACAGAACCGCGACATCGATGCCTTCAATATCCATCGCTTCGAGCTGAACCTCGGCGGTCCAACCCCGGCGGGAGTGGTCGCGGTAGATCCCCTGGTTCTTCTCATAATTTCGCCCCCTGTGAGGAGTGCCGGCGGTGCGTCTGCCGTTGGGCTCGCCGTTTGGGAAGATCAACCCCAGCTCGCGGACGTTCTCGGAGGTTCTGCCGCGAGGCGCCAGCGAGCGGAACTCCGGGGCGATATAGCGTTCCCATAGATCCGGAGGCTCCATAATGTGCATGTCACTATCGAAGACTCTGAACCCATTCTTCGCCATTCGTCTTCCTCCTCAGAACTGGCTCTCGTCGCGGTAAGACTCGATCAAATCTTGAGAGAATTAATGGCAGCCGGCGACGTTCGGCTGTTGCGCGTTCAGTTGGCCTCAGCCTAATGCCGTCAATTGCTGCTTGTCAAGCTGGCTGATGGTCTCGCTTGTAATGGAGGGACGACTAAATGAGGGAAATAAATGTGAAGCTGTTTTCTCGCCGTAATCAATCAATCGTCCCGTTCAGTTCACAAGTTCTAGAACGGCGTGCTTAAGCGTCATTGTCTTGTTTGTGCCGGCAGTAGTCCAGTCCACAGTAACCTGTAAGATTTGTGCCGCCGTTGAATCAACAGCGGCTGTTCCCTGGCCTCTCGAAACGCCGTTTCCAATGTAAAACAACAGCCCCCGTTGCGAGTTCGCTGATCCATCAGCGTTAATCAAAAACTCAGCCTTGAATGGGAGCACCCCACCTGCCGGAGCAACAGTACTGTTAAATAAGGTCGTCCCGCCGAATTTCAAACGAAAATAGAAAAAGTCTTCGGTGCAGTTGCCGCACTTCTCTTCGCCCTCAATCAACAGGCGAAGGCGGTTGTTCGTTCCCAGCGTGTTTGCCGGCACCGTAAATGTGTAAACCGCGGTTTCTGCGCTTGTGTTACCGACGGTTGTATCCGCGGTAACTTCATCAATAACCGTGTTACTTGCACCCCCGGGCAGGTTCGTAAGCTGCGATCCATCGCCGCGAAAAGACGTGGCGTTTACCGCCCCATTGACGTCCAATGGGTAGGCGGGATTAGTATTGCCGATTCCCACCCGGCCCGTCGAGGGTTGAACGGTAAGCGGAGAGCTTTGAGCGTGCAGTGTCGGCTGAAAAAGAAGAACGCCCGCAACGCCTCCAATGATCAACCAATTTCCTTGCCGCACAGTAGCGAACGCTCCAAAACTTTTACCCGTCAGCATATTCCCCTCCAAATCTGCCAGCCGCGCACAATCACCTACTCAAGCCTAGAGTAATGAACTCTTCGACCCAGCTAGCGACGCATATTGGTTATGATCTCAAGCAGAATTTCCTTTACATCCGCTGAAAGCCGCGAGGCGGTGACTCGCGAGATGAGATCGCTCCGCCATTCATCGTCAAATCCTTTAAGCTCGTTGGCCGGTCTTAGGACGATGTCGCCTTTGGCATCGCGCGCATACTTTCTGAAATCCACTCCATCGGGAATCGGCCTGCCCGGGTAATCCAGGTTATCGTAGTACCTGTCGTCGTACTGAAGTGTGCTATCCCCGGCATCGACGACGTTCCCGGTCGCTTTCTCAACGATGATCCGCTGCTGGGCGAAAACGGGAGAAGAGCAGTAGAGTAGAGCTGCGGCGATAATAAAAATATATTTCATCCTGGGCCTCCTTCTGCGTCAATACTTGTCAGACGCTTCCAGTGGAATTTCTGATTCCTCAACTGATCTACCCTCCATAATTCTCGTTGTACGCGACGCAATGAATTGACGATCAAATCACAAAACGACACTCAGCACACCCCGGGAGCTTCTCCTATAACAACAGCTCCGTTCTCTTTACCTAGTTGGCCTTTATATACTAGCCATCTCGTTGTGGACGAAGCATTTGATGGAACACCGGCGTGGAACCGGAAATCGATATCCCCAACAGCAGTGCTGAAATCCACCTGAACAGGGTCAGAAGATATAAAAGAAGTCACGCCACCGACCTTATAGGCAATGATCACCCTCAGTTCTCCTAGGCCGGCGGTCTCATTAGGCATGCCGCTCAGTCCCAAACTACCGACGGTGAACGGGTACCAAGTGGTGGGAAATTCTGCCACTGGATTTACACAGGGGCCTACACCACCAAGATCGCCCCGGAAGAAATAATCTATGAGTCCCTTCGAGTAACTTACCGCCCGCGGGAAAAGTTTGGTTCCGTAATCGCGCATGACATTATCGTCGAGCTGTCCCTCAGTTGGTGCTACTGTTTCGTTGGTAATAGCCCGAAGCGAGCTTGCGTGTGCCAACTTATAATCGGTTTCTCCGAAACCGGGTTTAAACCTGAGGTAGCTGTGCGTCTCTCCCGTGACTGGATCGACGACTGTTTCGCCTTGCTCCAGATTCGATAAACCTGGAAATGAGAATTCAGACGGAGAAGCGAAGACGGTATCATCGCTAAAAAAATTAGCGCTGGAATACTCTGCAACGCCGATATCGTATCCGGTCTGTATTGTCGCACGATCCGCGTCCGTAGCGTCTATAACGCGAGAAACTGGGACCGGGGCAAATTGGTTCGCGCTTTGCTGATCGAATAGAGAGTTATCAAACGCCGGCAGGGGTAGGTTACCCTGGCTTGAACCACCAATCCCTGCGATCATAGTTCTGGCATCTGAGCCTAGGCCCCACCGGTGAAAGTAATCTCCGTCGCCTGGAAAATGGGTGTCGTTCCGTGCGTGAGCAGGCGATGTCGCATCTTGAACCAGATGGATCAGGTGGCCGAGCGATCTAAACGTGTCGGCCAGAAGACTGTTTCTGTCTTCTTCCGATGCTGCCGTGAGAGCCTGAAAATAGGTGTTGCGCGCGTCTTGCCACGAATGCTTGCCGCCAATATTTTGTTCGTGGTCTTGTCCCCACACAACTGACGAACTACCGATCTGGCCTAAGACCGGCCACGTCAATCCCGCCTGATTCCAGGCCAGTCTCGGGTTGTGAAAATGATGCCTGCTACGGATTCCAGGCTTATCTTCGTTCTTGGCACCCTCCGTAGCAATGAAGTCTATTGCGCTCTTCCCATCGAAGAACGGCTCAAGAATTCCATTGGGAAATCCCCAAGACGTAAACATACTCTTAAGAAGATCATCCAAAATAGACTTCGGGGTGGCTACGTTGCTCAGGTCCTCATGAGTGAGGGTCTCATATCCCTCGTTTAAGCTGGGTATTAACAACAGCACGGTCGAAAAGCACAATATGCTAATTAAGGATCTGTTAATATTTCTTTTCATGTACATTCCTCATTTGCTAGGTACCGGATACAAAGAAGTGATTCCTGCCATTTTGCGCTGAGTATTTACCAGTCGTAGCAAGTTAGGTATGTTTTCGAGCGGAACGCCGGCGTTGAGCGAACTAAGCGCTATATACTTCTTCGCTTCTTCCCGGGACTCTAGTTTCGGCAGGCGTATGAGGGCCCCTCTTCTGAGATCCTCGCGGAGATCACTGAATGAACGATATCCCATGAGAAATGCCGTAGCGCCAATCAAAGGACGATATCCGGGTTTGTAAATAATCGTCGTTGGTGGGCTTTCTATATACGTGAGCGGATTCCAATCAATGCCTGGCGATACATCCATAGAAAATTTGCCCTGACTGTCCGTCAGAGTTTCCTTGGCCTCATGGAAGTACTGTGGACCGTTCATCCTGATGTAAGGCCGTGTCCACCAGATGACGACCAGAGCTGCGTCACTTAAAGGCTCACCGGTTGCCTCATCAACTACAGTCCCTTGATAAATCTCGGCATAACACTCCACCGGACTGACAGTCTTCCACAACCCAAAAATCAGCAAAACGGCAAAAATTCGAAATCCGGTTCTTGTAATTCCCTTCATCTAAAATCCTTTAATTCTCCAGACGCCATCTTCATCCAACACGAAGAACACCGGGTAAGCAGCCTGATTCAAGCCTTCCGTCCTGACCATTTTGTACTCGACGTTGGGCCCTCTTTGTCTAACGAATATAATATTCGTAAGATACTGATCTATCGAGGCGAAAGACACAGTAAGATTATCAAAGATGTTTTGGTAGTTCGTTCTTTTGCTAAGAACGATGTACGTAGCTGCTTCAGCAGTATTGCCGCTCCTCAAAGCGTCTTTCATGCTGTTCCATTTACTCTTTAGTAACAAATCGAGTTGACTGATATCGACCACCTGAATCAAAGCTGTGGCCGTTCGGACAGTTCCGCCCGGCTCGGTCACGTTAACCAACGGAAAGTAGAGACCGGCCTCTGCAAAAGTGACGGATTGTCCCTCCAATGTCGTACCGGTGAAATCTGTCGTACCGTCGCCATTGGCGTCTAGTTGAATTTGCGAAATAGGGTTGAGGCTGGTCAGAGTAAAACTCACCGGCTCAGAGATTAGGACGATCGTCGGTGATGGTTTAAAAAACAGTATCTGCTCCGACGTCGGCGGCTGCACCGTTACTGGAATCGTATGACTACCTAGCGCAGTTCCCGCTGTATTTGTAACCGTTGCGATAAGGCTCGTGGTCTCAGCATCGACGGGAATAAGCGCGGCGAATTCATCGCCGTCCTGCAGAGCCACGTAGCCGTTGACGTTAATGCCAAGTTCCGCTCCTAACGAGGTATCGAATTGCCCCGTAACCAGAACTTCGTGATCGTTAATCACGGTTGCGGCAACCGGGGAGTGTATCGCAATTCCGGCGTTGAGACTTAGATTGGCTATTACCGTCCCCGAGCTGACAATGGTAACTCCTTCGCTCACCTGCGGCACGAATCCGCTCGCTGATGCCCGTACCGCATAGGTACCATCTGCCAGCCCGTTGATTGAGTAATTTCCGGAGGCATTGGTGCTTGCGGCTCCATGGAGCACGGTTCCCTGGAAGGCTTCGACCACAGCCCCGGCAACGAACGTTCCATCGCTCACACGGGTAATCGTTCCGGTAATAGTTCCCCCACCAGCAATTATGTTGAAGGCGCCGCTTGTGGCTCC
>JBOHVS010000111.1:0-7897 GCA_050735975.1 Binatia bacterium
GCACCGTGTCGCCTGCAAGGGAATCGAGGACAGGCAATAGGGGCAGTCCCTGGTTGTCGGAGCGGCTGCCGGCGCCGGTTTCTGCAAGCGGTTCACTTGCCTGATCAAAAGAAAAATTGCGAAACCAATGATCAGAAAGTTCAAGATGTTGTTAAAGAAGACGCCGTAATTCAGAGTTGCAGCTCCCGCGGCCTTCGCGGCAGCCAGGCTTGGGTAGTCTGTGGCCGATAGGTTGATGAACAAGTTGGAAAAATCCACATTCCCTAATGCCAACCCAATGGGCGGCATAAGTATATCCTCGACGAAAGATGTCACAATCTTACCGAAGGCCGCCCCTATAACCACTGCAATTGCCAGATCAAGCACATTGCCACGCATCACGAATTCTTTGAATTCTTTGAGCATTGGACCTGTCCTCCTTTTCGCGCGGTTTGTGGAATTGCTGGAAGCCTCGGCCGATCTGTCCTATACGTCTATACGTCCAACCTCTTTGCCTTAATCGAGTCTACCCATTCCCTCACTTCCCGCGCCGCTGTTTCACGCGCGCCCAGTCCAAACGCCAAGGCTGTCGCTACGGCCACGGATCCAAGGAGAAGTCCAAAGGCCAGGTTAATAATGTCTTCAGCCAATCCCATCTGTCTCAGAGCCATCGCTCCCGCCAGCACGAGTATCGAGACTCGCGCCGCTGTTGCCAGCAGGCCTGCTTGATTTGCGCCGCTGGCCCAGACCGTGTTCGACGCCAGGTTCGCAAGATAAAGCCCGATGCCGAAAATAATCAAACCCAACACGACGTCTCCGGCAAAGACCGTGAACCGGCTCACCAAGTCGGCCAACAGAACAAATCCCAACTCCCGCACCGCTTCGATTGTAGCAAACAGCATGATGGCGATGAAAACCAAGTATCCGGCGATTTCAGCCGGAGTTCGCTCCCCTGGAGACGGGTCTCTCCCCAAGCCAAGACGTGAAAGGATCGTGTTGAAACCGACCCCTGCAAGAAGATTGGTCGTTATTCCGCCGACGACTCGACCTACGGCGTAAGCTATTACGAGAATCAGCAGCGCCGCGAAGATTGCCGGCAGCGCGCTCAGAATGGCGTCGAGCATGTTGCTGGCGGGTCGCGTGATCGCCTCCAGCGCCAGCGCTTCGAGCGCGCCGATGATAACAGGGACGAGAATGAGAACGTAGGCAACCAGGCCAACGACACCTGAAAGGCGCTGGGATCCTACGACCGGGGCCAGTCCCACCCGTTCGCTAAACTGATCGGCGCCAATCGCCGCTAATAGATTGCTGACCACGCGCTGCACGAGACAGGCTATCAGCCAGCCGATCAGCAAGATTAGCCCAGCGGTGAAAATATTGGGCAAGAAATCCAAGATCTTGTTGACCATTCCTTTGATTGGATCGAGGAGTCCTTGCAACGCCAGGGCATTCAAAACAGCCGGAAGAAAAAGCAGCAACACGAGCCAATAAACTGTATCGGCTATGGTTCGCGTCAGCGACTTCGCCTTTTCGTCCTCGAGACCGACTTGCGTTGCGAGTCTCTGATCCAGCCCCACTCGAGTAAGGACGCGAAAAACGACCGCGCGCAGCACGCTGGCGACGATCCAGGCCAGTAGCAACAGCAAAGCTGCCGCGATGATCTGCGGCACGAATTGAAATACCTGGTTCAAAAGTCGGTTGAGAGGCTCGGTGGGGAGGGTCAGACCGAGCGTTTGGAAGAAGGCAACGAGGACGAATATCATGAGGAGATAAAACACTCCCCTTGAAACTCCTTCCTCGACCGGAACCGCTTCGCCAACAAGCCAGTGCGCCAACCGATTGTCCAAATTGGTTCGCCGCAACGCGCCACGGATAATAGCCGCGATCAATCGGGCGACGAGCCAGCCGACCACCAGGATTGCCAGGGCGCCGATAAGGTTAGGCACGTAACCCCCGATGACGTCGCTAACTCTATCCAGAGTATCCTGCATTGTTCTTCCTCCTTTCGAGCCAAATCAGAAGAAGCCGATCGACAAATCTCGCGAAGGTCGTTGACAGCACCGCTTATAGTGCGGGCGAATACAAGATGTCAAACTAAAGCAGTCTCTTGCGTTCCGTGGAAACTCGGTCCGCCGGCTCAGACTGTTTTTTGAATGACCGCGAAGCGCAAACTGGTCCGGAACCAACTGTAACTTAGAGACGAGTTGCCCGTCTAATCATCAGAGTGTATCGTTTTGGCTATGACCGCTTGGAAAATTGCGGTTGTCAGAGCTGCGATCCTGGTTGCCGCAGTTTTCGTCCTTGCATATCTCTGCCTGTTTTTCGTCATTAAATCCGCCCGCTTTCAGCACTGGGTTCAAACTGAAATCGCCCATCGAACCGGTTATGAGCTGTCTGTTGGTGGCCTCAGTCTCCTGCCGCCGCTTCGTCTGGCTGCCACTGCCATGAAGGTATCGAAGTCGTCCGAAATGGTGCTAGAAGCCGATCGGGTTGTCTTGACTGTCAGCCCGCTTGACTTTTTTTTGCTGAGCATCCATCGGCTGAGACTGCAAAAGCCTATCCTGTATCTTGAACTGAAAGAGCTGTTTGATTCACCGGACCAAACCTCTGTCCGTCCCTCGATTCGCCATCTGAATATCGAGAACGGCACGGTCGTCTTAAACACGGGCGCAACGGATAATTTCGAGCTTCGGGCCGTGAACGTGGACGCCCGCAATCTGAACTCAGGACAGTCGACCGGGATCAACTTGCGCGCGAACGTCCCATCGCTGGAAGGCGCGGCGGAAATTTCCATCCGCGGTCATGACGGCGAAGTAACGGCGGCGATCCGCATCCAGCAAGACACCGAGAGAGGATTATCCGGGCTCCTGACGGCGAAAAATCGGCCGGTTGCCCCTTTAGAAGCCGAGTTCAGACTCCGCAACCATGAGAATCAATTCGTGGAAGTCACCGGGTTTGGCAAGGTGAATGGTCTCACGATCGGCGGTGAAAAAATCAGCGGCAACTTTGATTCCGAGCTCCGTCTTGTTCACGGCCTGTCGGAGGCGAATGTTTCGGCCAACATCGCTTTGACCGATTTTCCGTTGCGGCTCGACGTTCTTCCATTTTCCCTCCCCCGTGGAACTGCTACGGCGAATGTAGAAGGAACCTATTCGATCGGCCAAAAGGCCTTTGATGTGAAATCACTGCAATTAACCTCCCCATTGGGAAATGCGCAGGGCAACGGCCGGATCACCTTCGCCCCACAGGCGGGTTTTTCTCCTATGCAACTGCGCCTGCGTAATATCCCGCTGGAGAACCTGAAATCTTTTCTGCCAAAGCCCGCGGACCATTGGAGCTACACCGGGCTTGTGGATGCCGATCTGGAACTGAAGGGACCCTGGCGGTCGTTCGCTGTCAAGGGGATCTCGCGCGCGGGGGGGCTGCAGGTCGTGGGAGAGCAATTCTCATTGGCCGATCTGAGCCTGAGAGCGCCCGTCGAATGGGCGGAGAGATCTCTGCGAGTTAATGGCGGTCTCCTTCGGGGAAAGAAATTTGCCTTGGACAAGGCTGGCCACACGCGAATTTCGGCGGATGAGATTCGGTTCGACGGCGGATTCGAAAAGAACGAGGATCAACCTTTCAGAGCCCTCGGCAAACTCCGCATCCTGCGCGGCCGGTTCGCCACGCCCGACGGCGGCAAAGTCGGAGAGAATTTTACGGTGAACGGTCATCTCGATGCGGGCCTCGATCATAAACGAGGCGCCGTTTCGCTCAACGGAAGTTTATTCATAGAACAAGGCGAATTGCTCTGGGGAACGTTTTTCACCGATCTCAAAGCGCAAAAACCATCGCTCGATTTTGACGGCGATTACAATGTCAAGGACGATGCAGTTCGTTTGCGTCGCTTCACACTCGCCCTCGCTCCGATTGGCAGCATCGATGTGACCGGCAGCATCGAACAGTTATCGAAGGCTCCGCTGCTGAACCTGAACGCGAAGAGCGCCGGAGTTCAGACCGGGCCGATGTTCGACGCTTTCATCCGTGAAACCTTCGACCGCAGTTACCCATTCTTGAATAAACTGGTGATCGCGGGGCGGCTGGGAATTTCCGTTCGGGCGCGCGGCAGCGCCGAGAACCTTTCGGCTGAAGGAAGCGTTGATCTCCGAGGCGCCGACATCCGGGAAAAATCCGGCAAATGGCAGGTCGGACCTATAGAACTGGCTCTACCATTCACGGTCCATCGAGGGCATGGGATTACCCCGGCAATTTCCGCAGACCCTCCGATCGGCGATCTTACGATCGCCTCGGGCCGCATTGCGTCCGAACCCATTGGAGCGATCAGGACTAGAGTCTCGTTGTGGAACAACCGGCTTGATTTTCATCAACCGATCACAATTCCAATCTTCGGCGGCACCATCGGGGTCAGCAATCTGACCTGGAAGGATGTGATCACGGCTCCGCGCGCCGTTTCATTGTCCATTCACGCTAAAACTCTCCAGCTGCAAAGGCTAACCGAAAGCTTGGGTTGGTACAGATTCGGCGGCACGCTCGACGGCTCGATCCCGCAGGTGGAATGGACGGAAAACTCTCTGCGCAGCCAGGGCGAGATCAGGATCAACGTTTTCGGGGGACGCGTCCGAATCGGCAAGATGGAAATCGAAAACCCGTTTTCCTCCATTCCGTCTATTAAGCTCGACGCCAGTTTTCAAAACATTCACCTGGACCAAGCCTCCGAAACCTTTGCATTCGGTCGCATCTCAGGCATTCTAGAGGGGACCGTTAGCGATCTGGTGATCACGGACGGGCAGCCATCACAGTTCCGGGCCGACTTGCACACTGTCGATAAGCAAGGGAGCGACCAGTGGATCAGCGTGGAGGCCTTGAACAAGATTACCGTGCTCAGCTCGGGCAATGACGCGTCTCCGCTCTTTACCGGGATCGGTGGACTCTTCGAGAACTTTCGTTACAGCAAATTAGGTTTCAAGGCGACGTTAAGAAACGACAAACTAACGCTGCGGGGCATCGAAAGCAAAGACGGAAAAGAATATCTGGTGGTCGGCGGTTGGCTCCCGCCGACGGTAAACATCATCAGCCATACGCAGGAAATCGGCTTTTCCGAGCTGCTCCGAAGACTCGAACGCATCAGCCAATCGGAAAAACAGGAGATCCAGTGAGTGGAGGAACTATGTTGAAGAGAACGTTTTTTGCTCTGGCGTTTTTCATTAGCGCGTGCGTGACGGTGAACATTTATTTTCCCGCCGCCGCCGTCGAACGCGCGGCGGACCAGATTGTCAAAGAGACTTGGGGCGGGCCGGGAGAGCCGGCACAAAAAGATCAACCACAGAGCATGATCCCGAATCCAAAAATAATGCGGGCCGCGTTCAGCCTCGTCAGCGAGGCGAATGCTCAGGAGGCGGATATCAATGTTTCCAATCCCGCCATCCGCGCCCTTAAAGACTCCATTAGAAGGCGCAGCGGAGCCATCAAGCCTTTCATGGATCGTGGCAATGTCGGGATCGCGCGCGATGGACTGTTGACCATCCGGACAACCGACGGCCTCAGTCTGAAGGAACGCGCCGAAATCCAACAGCTCGTCGAGGCTGAAAACCGCGATCGCGAGGCTTTGTATGTGGAGATCGCCAAGGCCAACAATATTTCTAGAGAATCAATTCCAAAAATCAAAAGCATCTTCGCCAAGAGCTGGATCGATCAAGCAAGAGCCGGCTGGTGGATCCAAGATGGCCAGGGAGCCTGGAAAAAGAAGTGACCCACGATTATTTTCGCAAGGAGGCTAAATCATGAGCATATTGTCAGACCGCGCCGTCAGAAGTGTCGCTTCCATAGTTTTTTTCGCCGCAGCGATTTTTACAGCGGCAACCCTTCACGCCCAGGGCACGAAGGGAACCTTCATTACCACCGCCGATGTTCAGGTTCGCAAAGGCCCGGGCGCGAACCATGCGGTCGTAACCACCATTCCAAAGGGGATCAAGATCAACGTGGTTGGCAGGGAAGGCTACTGGCTGAAGATTGAATCGAAACATGGGAACCAGCCGGGCTATATTGACGAACAATTCGCCCGGCCCCTCGACACCCAGCAGGCAAGTCAGAGCAAGACAGCAGCCGCGCCCGTCGCCGGTCCCTATAGGACCTTAACTGATGTGGATCTCAGGGAAGGCCCCGGCAAACAGCACAGGATTATGGCGAAACTGCCCGCGGGCATTAAGGTCAACGTCGTCCGCGCCGACGGAGACTGGCTGCGAATCGAATCCAAACGAGGCAACAAACCGGGGTATCTGGAGAAGCGCTCTGTGGAACGGCTGACCGAGCGATAGGATTAAAGTTTTCGCAGCTCGCGCAAATTTTCCAACGACGTTCGGCATTGGACGAAAAACACTTTTAACCACGAAGAGCGCGAAGGTCACGAAGAGCAGGGAAGACCAAGGGATTACTCTCGCGCCAAGCATGTTCTGAGCAACGTCGAAGGGACGCCAAGGACGCCAAGTTCGGAATCTTTTCTTCGCCGCCTTTGCGCGAAAAATCTTCCTTCGTGCTCTTCGTGTGCTTCGTGGTCGAAATTCTTATTTTTGGGTTGCGGCCGGCTCATGGTTTCCCCAGTTCCTGCGACCGGCGAGTAGCGCTCACGACCGCGTCCATCACGGCCCCTCTAAAACCCTTCTTTTCCAGGGCATAAAGTCCGGCGATGGTCGTCCCTCCCGGTGAGGTAACCTCGTCCTTGAGTTCCGCGAGATGCTTCGGGCTTTCGAGCGCCATGCGAGCGGACCCGTAAACGGTCTGCAGCGCCAGCTTAAGCGCCACCTCGCGGGAGAGGCCGGCCTGGACTCCGCCGTCGGCCAAGGATTCCATAAAGAGAAACACATAGGCCGGCCCACTTCCGCTGAGACCGGTCACGGCGTCCAAATCCTTTTCTTCCACCCGTGAGGCGACTCCGAAACTATTGAGAATTGACCCGACCTTTTCCAGGTCCGTCGCCGTTGCGTGGATCCCGCCCGCGTAGCAAGATGCCCCCGCTCCAACCACGCACGGAATATTCGGCATCACTCTCACCACGCGCGAGCCTCGTTCCAGATTCGTCTCAATCCGCGACAGAGGAACGCCGGCCGCGACTGAGATTAGCAACTTTGTATTGGCCAGTTTCTTCGCGATTTCCTTGACCACCGAATCGATGATCTGGGGCTTCACCGCAATGATTACGATATTTGCAAATTCGCATACCTCGCGGTTGTTCGGTGTCACTTTGATGCCGAGCTCCGTTGCGATGGCTTCGCGCAATGCGTCGCTAACATCACTCGCCATGACTTGGTCTTTAGATACCAGACCGGCTCGAATCATTCCCCGCACGATCGCGGAACCGATTTTCCCTGCGCCGATGACTCCGATCTTTTCTCTCAGCATCTGCTTCTCTCCTTGTAGATTGCCCAGGATAAATGTTTACACCGATGTCTGCAAAGACCAAAACTAAAAGAGCGCCCTGACCTTTCTGCCAAGAGCGCTCCTCTTAGAAATATAACAATCAGCTCTTCCGTGCTTAGTACTTCTTACCCATTTCTTGCAGCCCTCTCCATGCGTCGGTGTCGTCGGGACTGAAGGCAAGCACTTCGCGGTATTTCCGCTCAGCCTCTCGAATCTTGCCCATTCTCGCATACGCATATCCCAGCGATCGCCGCCAATCGTTTCTCCGCCGCCTCATCCGCAGCGCCTCTTCGTAAGAGGAAGCCGCTTGTTGCCAATCGCCTAACTTCACGCAGACCTCGCCCATCTCTGAATGAAGCACCGCCGAATCTTCGCCTTTGGCTTTGGACCTTTCCAGCAAGCCTCTGGCCTGCTGGAATAGTTTTTTGGCTCCATCCTCGTCTTTCAGCTGCGCGGCTCTGGCCGCGGCGAAACGGCCAAACGCCAACAGTACAGCCGGATGTTC
>JBOHVS010000112.1:0-2593 GCA_050735975.1 Binatia bacterium
GCTCAGATCGACGACCACCCTGCCCCGGATCCCGCCCTTCAGGATCTGGTCGATCTTCGGGCTCAAATCGTCCAATGAACATTCGGTGATAAGATCTTTGGAAAAGTCCGCCTTCCAATCCTGTGCGAGCTTTTGCCAGACGCGCACGCGAGTGTTCATCGGCACCTCAACCGAGTCCACCCCGAGCAGGCTCACGCCCCTGAGAATAAATGGATATACCGTCATGGCGAGATCGGCCGACATTGTATGGCCGCATGCCGCGACGAGGCCGCCGTATTTTGCGCTTTTGATCGCCGTGGCGAGGATATTGCCACCGACTGTGTCCACCACGCCCGCCCAGCGGCCCTTCTGCAGCGGTCTTCCCGAAGTATCGTTGGCTTCCTCGCGCGAGATCACCGCTTTGGCGCCAAGCGCCGTAAGAAAATCCTTTTCGTCTGTTTTCCCGGTGGCGGCAACGACGTTGAAGCCAAGCTTTCCAAGCAGGCCCACGGCGACGCTGCCGACTCCTCCCGTCGCCCCGGTAACAAGAACTTCCCCTGAATCCTTCGTGAGCCCAAAGGCCATCAGTCGCATCACGCACAGAGCGGCGGTAAACCCGGCCGTGCCATAGCTCATGGCATCTCCCAGCGACAAACCTTGCGGCAGCTTCACGGCCCAATCGGACGGCACGCTGATATACTGGCCGAAACCGCCGGGCGTGTTCATACCCAAATCGAATCCGGTCACGATTACTTGATCCCCGACGGCAAACAACCTGTTCGAGCTGTCGGCAACAACTCCGGCGGCGTCGATCCCCGGGGTATGCGGGTATTTTCTTGTCACGCCTTTGTTGCCTGAGGCCGACAGCGCGTCCTTGTAGTTGAGCGATGAGTATTTGACCTCGATGATGAGTTCCCCGGCGGGCAGCTCGCTCAAATTTCTCTGCTTGATCTCACGTACAAAGTTCTTCCCGGCTGTCTCCGAAACGACCATTGCTTTAAAAGTCTGTGGCAAAGGCATGCTCCGTACTCCTGTAAGTTGTATATACAGCGAGTACATAATCCAACGGCAAACTGTCAAGGCCCGCTAGCGGATTTTCACCGCGGAGGCACAGGACGTGAGAAAAATCCGTTCATGCTTCGAGAGCCTCAGCACGAACGGGATGGCCTCATTGGTAATTCAAGTACTTAGCCGTTCGCCCAACGTCGAAGGGCGAGTGGCGATTTTTTCTCACGACCGCAGACATCACAAACACGGGCACCGATTTCACCACGAAGGACGCGAAGAGCACGAAGTTCATAATGACAAATATCCGAACCTTCGTGGCCTTCGTGATCTTCGTGGTGAGGATATCTCGGGTCAAATGCTGCTCTGCGTCTCGGTGGTGAATCCGTCCGAGCATTGAAATAGAGGTGCCTTGGGTGCAAACTGCGGCAGGAGGACAGTCTATGGCAACGGATAAAAGCGCCGGCTTAGCCGGAGTCATCGCGGGAAACACAGCCATCGCTACGGTCGGCAAGGAGGGCAAAGGCCTCACCTATCGCGGCTATTCGATCTACGACCTGGCCGAGCACTCGACCTTCGAAGAAGTAGCCTATCTTCTGATTTACGGACAGTTGCCGAACTCTACGCAATTGCGCGACTATAAGGACAGGTTACGCTCTCTACGCGGTCTTCCCCAACCGTTGAAAACCGTGCTCGAACAGATCCCCGGCGGCACGCATCCGATGGACGTCATGCGCACAGGCTGCTCGATGCTCGGAACACTCGAGCCTGAAGGAAGCGCGCGCGACCAGATCGCCGTCGCTGATCGGTTGACCGCTTGCTTTAGCTCGATACTTCTTTATTGGCACCATTATCAGAACAGCGGCAAACGCATCGAAACAGCGACCGATGACGACAGCACCGCCGGTCATTTCCTGCATCTCTTGCACCAGGCAAAACCTGATGAACTTCAGCGTCGCGCCGTGGATGTGTCGCTTATTCTATATGCCGAGCATGAGTTCAACGCCTCGACCTTTAGCGCGCGCACGATCATCTCTACCCTGCCCGACTTTTATTCGGCCGTGACCGGCGCCATCGGCGCTTTGCGCGGCCCTTTGCATGGCGGGGCCAACGAGGCGGCCATGGAGTTGATCGAAAAATACTCCACGCCGGACGAAGCGGAGAAAGACATCATGGCGATGATCGGGGCAAAGAAACTTATCATGGGGTTCGGCCACCGCGTCTACAGGGTCTCCGATCCCCGCTCAGACGTGATCAAGGCCTGGGCGAAAAAGCTCGGCGCGGCTCGCGGTGACGAGCGGCTCTATCCTGTTTCCGACCGCATCGAGCAGGTAATGCGGCGGGAGAAGAATCTGTTCCCCAATCTCGACTTCTACAGCGCCAGCGCCTACCACTTCTGCGGCATTCCAACTGGCATGTTTACTCCTCTCTTCGTAGTGGCGCGCATCACCGGCTGGGCGGCCCATATTATCGAACAGCGGGCCGATAACCGGCTCATTCGGCCGAACGCCGACTATATCGGCCCCGATCCGCGGCCGTTTGTGCCGATTGCGCAGAGAAAGGCTTAGGCTGCTATTATCACCGCGAAGGACCCGGCGCGGCGAAGCCG
>JBOHVS010000113.1:0-7918 GCA_050735975.1 Binatia bacterium
TCGGGCGGGCGGCCAAGAAACTCAAGTGCAGGATCGAAGATCTGACTCTGAGAGACGGACAGATCCACGCCGGGGAAGGTCCAGGGATCTCTTTTGAGCAGATCCTGATGCAATGGTTTGGATCTAGGGGTGGGGAAATCGTCGGAAGGGGGCTCTATCAGGATAAAAAGAGCAAGAAGGCCGTCCTGGGATTTCCCACTATTTTCTGGGAGGTGAGCTGGGGGGCAGCGGAGATCGAGCTCGATCCCGAAACAGGCGTGATTAAAATTTTGAAGTATGTTTCCGCCAGCGATGCGGGAAAGGTCATCCATCCCATCCAGTGTTCCGGACAGGATGAGGGCGGGGTCATAACAGCCATCGGCCACACGCTCTTCGAGGAGATGGTATATGAGGATGGCGCGCTGGTGAACCCCAACCTGATCGACTATCGCCTGCCCTGTTTTAACGACCTGCCGAAAACCTTTCACTCGATCCTGATCGAAAACCAGAACGGACCGGGTCCCTATGGAGCCAAGGGGATCAGCGAAGGCGGCCTTCTTCCCGTGGCGCCGGCTATCGCCAACGCCCTCTATCGAGCCTCGGGCGCGAGAATCTGTGACCTTCCTCTAACGCCTGAGAAGGTCTCGCGCGCCCTTAAGGAAAAGAAGGCGGAAGGCGGTAGAAATCAATAAAAAAGATGGTCTAGACAGCAAGTGGTACTCTCGGGTATCGGTATGGTAGATCCTAATGGATGCCAGCCAGCTTTGCATCATTGCTAGACCTGGATGACCCCAACCCCAAACGCGCCTCTTATGGTGGGCGGGGTGTAGCCAGAGAAGCCGCCAGGTCGATGCAATGATGGCTGACAAGGGAAACAGGACAAGAAGCACGACCACGAATGGGCTATGAAGAGGAGCCGCCGAAGACGATGGACCGTCAAAAAAATACTCTGGAATCCAACACACCATATTCTAAGGAGGACCAATGGCAATGGCTAAACAAAAATTTTTGGTCGAAAGCGCCGAAGCAGTGCTGGGCCTGCACTGGTTCGTGGCGAAAGGCGATGGGCTCTTCGCGCAGGAGAACCTAGATGTCGAGATACTGCTGCCTGGAGTTCGTGCGACGGCATTCACGATGAACGATGCACGTGCGCACGACCACCACCTAGTAAGCTCCACGAATTACCAATTTCTCTTCGAACAAAACAGAGTAGATATAGTTCGGGCGTGTGAATGGGGGCAAATCCGGCGGGCCTACGATAGCAAACGGGGTTGCCCGATCGTGAGCAAACGTGCTGCCGTGGTTTGTCAGGGTATCTACGTGCGGCCGGACTCACCTGTCAACGCTCCCGTGGAGCTGGCCGACAAGACAGTGGGTGTGCAATTTCATCAGGGTTCCCATTATGCGACTCTCATGATGCTGGAAGGATTCCAAACGCGGGATGAGATGAAGGTTGTTCATGCCGGCACAGTCCGAGAACGCTACGAAGCACTGATGAGTGGCAAAGTAGACGCCGCAACCCTCATGGAGCCCTGGATCACGCTGGCGGAAAAAAATGGATGTAAGAAGCTCCTAGAGACCCATTACTTGGGAGTCGAGAACGCCTCCTCCAACGTGGAGCCGGAGACGTATCGAGCCCTAAACCAGGCCATAACGAAGGCAGTTCGGTTCATTAATGCAGACAAGAAAAAATATGTCCATTATTTGATAGAGGAGATGCCGCCGGAGTACGCCAAACAATTAACCCCGGATGACTTCTACTTGCCGCGGCTGCGGTATGTGGACCCGGAACCATATTCGCAGGAGGAATTCGAGAAAGCATACAAGTGGATGCTAACCTGGGACCTGGTTGGTCGGGAAGCCTCTTATGAAAAGCTAGTGTGCAATCTGGCCTGATGTAAAGAGACAAATGCCCTGACCTTATTGCCTTGACCGAAGAGACCGGTTTACAGGCACTGCAGTCGATACCTTCGTCAATTGAGTGAGGGGAGCAGTAGATGAATAATAAAACGAGTTTCCTTCCACGTCTTATGGTTCAAGGAAGCAGTCCGCCATATCGATGCCGACAAGAAGAGATATGTCCATCACTTGATTGAGGAAATGTCGCCGAAATATGAGCAACGCATAGGTCGATTACGCGCCCATTATGAGTAAGTGATGTAGCGAGGCAAACAGGAGAGATCCATGGCCAAAAGTCAGAATAAGATTTCAACTGCGAAAAGTGCTAGTCCAAAGGCCATCCCACCCCGAATGTACCCTGACCTGCACGAGCACCTGGAGCATTTGGAGCGGGAGGGGTTGCTGGTTCGAGTAACGCAGCCCGTGGATAAAGACCAGGAAATGCATCCACTGGTGCGCTGGCAGTTCCGTGGAGGCATAAAGGAAAAGGACCGCAAGGCCTTCCTCTTCGAAAAGCCCGTTGATGCGCGGGGCAAGCAGTACGATATCCCAGTCGCAATAGGAGTTCTTGCGGCGAACCGCAAGATCTATGGCATCGGGCTGGGTAGCGAGCCCTCAAAGGTTAACGCCCTTTGGAACGAGGCAAAGGCGCGCCCGATACCTCCCGTGGAGATAGCCTCTGAAGGAGCACCTGTGCATGAGGTGACCTTTAAGGAAAAAGACCTCAAAATTCCAGGGCAGGGATTGGACGGACTCCCCGTGCCGATCTCTACCCCAGGCTGGGACAACGCCCCTTACGTGAGCGCGGCGCACTTTATTTCTAGAGACCCCGATAGTGGCATCCAAAATATCGGCACCTATCGGGCGATGATCAAGGCCACGGATCGAGTGGGTTGCAATCCCTCACTAGAACTGGGGCAGGGTATCTATATCCACTGGGAGAAGCACCGGGCAAAAGGTGAAAAGATGCCTGCGGCGCTCTGCATTGGCGGTGTGCCGGCTATCTCCTACGTTGCTGCCCAGAAGCTCCCCTACGATGTGGATGAGCTGGCTGTTGCTGGGGGTCTTGTCAAGGCGCCCATCCGTGTAGTCAGGGCTAAAACAGTGCCGCTGCTAGTTCCAGCGGATGCGGAAATCATTGTGGAGGGCTTCATCTCAACCGAGTGGCTCGAGCCTGAAGCGCCCTTCGGCGAGTCGCACGGTCATGTCAACCCCAAGGAGTACAACCTTTTTATGGATGTCACCTGCATTACGCGACGGAGAAAGGCTATCCTTTGCTCCATTATTAGTCAGGTAACCCCCTCGGAATCGAGCGTCATCAAGAAAATGGCCTATGAACCTCTTTATCTGGATCATCTACGCAACGGAATCGGCCTGAAGAGCGTTGTGCGTGTGGTCTTCCATGAACCGCTCACCGCCCTGCAAAAGCTGACCATTGTTCAGATGCGCCGGCCGAGCCGAGCCGATGTCTGGCGGGCTTTGATGGGCGCCGTCGCCTTTCGTCCATCCATGTCAAAGATCGTTATTGCCGTTGACGAAGATATCGACCCGGAAAACCCAGACGCTGTCTTTTGGGCTCTGGCGTACAGGTCCCGTCCTCATGAGGATGTCCAGATCCTGCGAGGCACAGATGTGGGACACGCCCCACGCCATGACACGCGAGGCTCGGCTGATGACTCCTGCTTGCTCTGGGATGCTACTCTCAAAATGAAACTCCCGCCGATCTCTCTACCAAAGAAGGAGTATATGGACCGTGCCCGTCAGCTCTGGGAAAGACTCGGCCTTCCCAAGCTGGAACCGGAGTCTCCTTGGCACGGATATTCGCTCGGCGACTGGAATTCAGAGCTGGACGAGGAGGCAGCGCTTGCCGTGGCAGGCGATTACTGGAAAACAGGGGAAAAGCTTGCTGTCCAACGGCGGTCTGCCCAGGAAATTCCTCTTAACACCTCCTACTATCACGAGAAGAAGGACGAGGAAAAGACTTAGTGTCGTCTCTGTTCTGAGGCCATGTCCAGATGAGTTGCTGTCGTCATCCATAGGATGACTCTCAGATGATGAGGGAAGTCCCACGGCGGTGCGGCTTGACACCTCGTCGCGCAATCTGGCAAACCGATGGTCTACGTGCTGCGTTTCCAAACAGAGCAATGAGAAAACTGCGGGATTACTTGTCGAGCGACTCGAGAAGCTTATAATAGGATTTCAAAAAATCCGTAGAAGTAACAATTCCACAAACGACTCCGGAGTCGTCAACGACAGGCAAGGAATTGATCCGTTTCGATAGCATGTGAGCGATTGCGTCGTAAACGGGAGTTTCAGGGCTGACGGTCAATGGCTCCCGGGTCATGATCTCGCCCACACTCTTGGTTTGCCAATTTGCCGTACGTGTCACAGCGCGCAGGATGTCCCGGTCGGAAACCACGCCGGAAATCCGGCCCGCCTCATTGACAACTACGAAGTGGTGAAAATGGCGGTTGGCGATCAGGCTGACCGCCTGATCAAAGCTATCACTCGGCTTTAGATTGGCCACGTGGCTGGTCATGACATCAGCAACGCGAATTCGCTTACCACCAGTCCTGTTCTTGTTGCGTGTCAAAGGACGGTGTGATCTCTTACGAATCGAAGTTTTCCCCATCTGCTCCTCACTCGGCACGCCGACTTGCGGCTGTCCTGGCGCGCCGGCATAAAATAAAACGGTTTTAAGAGCGCTATTTTATCGTGGAACGGAGTATACGTCCATGCTTTTGCATGATAACAAGTGTAAGGAGTTCGAATTATCGGAGGTTACATGACGCTGGTTCTGAACAACGATGAAGTTCAAAAAGCTCTCAAAGTAGGAGACTGCTTGGATGCTATGGAAGACGCGTACAGGGAGCTTGCGGCGGGCCGGGCCGTCAATCGGCCGACTTGCCACTCCTATCTCCCGCACTCGCTTCCCCAATCGACTTATAGTTTCAAGTCAGTGGACGGCGGCGTTGGCAAATGGGGCGTCTTGGCCCTCCGTATCACCTCCGATATCGTGCAGGAAAAGCAGGTTAGTGGTTCCGTTCGGCTCGAAAAACTTCCCCTGGCCGGGAAAGGTCTCTTTGTCGGCTTGGTCCAACTGTTCAGCGTGGAAACCGGCGAATTGCTCGCGATCATGCCTGACGGTGTCATCCAGCAAACCCGTGTCGGCGCCACGAGCGCGCTTGGCATGAAAGTGATGGCGCGCCAGAATTCTGAGACTCTTGGCCTTATCGGGACCGGAGGTCAGGCGAGAGCCCACTACCGATTCATGACCGCGGTGCTGCCGATAAAAAAAGTAAGAGTCTTCAGCCCCAACGCGGAGCACAGAATAGCGTTTGCCGGAGAGATGACGAAAGAGACCGGCGTACCGGGCGAACCGGTGAACAGCGCGGCAGAAGCAGTGAGAGACGCGGATGTTGTTTGCACGGCGACGAATTCTTCTCGCCCCGTTTTGCAGGCCGAATGGCTCGAGCCTGGTATGCACTATAACTCAATTCGAGAATTCGAGACCGATGTCACCGCGTTGGACAAATGCGACATTGTCGCCATCCATACGCAATTTGGAGGAATCTATCACTATCAGCCTCCCGGGGTTGTCGAGGATATGCCCGGGGTACGACGCGAAAACCCTCGAGATTGGAGTCGCTATCCAGAAATCTCGGATCTGATCGCCGGCAAGGCTCCAAGCCGCACCAGCGACCGACAGATCACTTTCTTTCTCAACAACGTCGGCACCGGGGTGCAATTCGCCGCGATGGGCTACTCCGCCTACAAGGCCGCGAAAGAAAAAGGGCTGGGAAAAGAAATACCGACAGATTGGTTTTTGCAGGATATCAAACCATAGCCCAAGCAGAGCAAATTAAGATCTGCTCGGCCCCGCAGCAGTGTGACTCATAAGAGTGCGTTTCTTCGATCCGGTCCAGAGGAGCGCAAGGAACTCTTGAGCGTTTTGCGAAAGCGGCTTCTCCTTAGAGTAAATGATATAGCTTAGCACCGTCAGGTTTAGCCCTCTCACCTTCACGGTCTTGAACACGCCCTCGTTGACTGCCGGCGCCACAACATCATAGTAGAGGACTCCTACCGCCTCTCCCTCCCTCACGACGGCCTTTACCGCATCAGGCCACTCGCACCGCATCAAGATATTCGGGTTCAGCCCCTTGGCCCTCATACTGCTCAGCAGTCCATCGGTTCGGTGGTGACGTTTTTGCGGTCGCCCGAAAACTAACGGAAATCGCGACAACTCTTCGAGGGTGATTTCTCTCCTTTTAGCCAGTGGGTGCCGTGGGGAGACGAAAACACACAGTTCAAATTCGCGAAACGGCTCCATTTTGAGAGATGAGCACGGGTAAGGATGGGTAATTACAGCTAAGTCAATTTGGGAACCGAGGACTAAGTCCTGCATCGCCGGACTGGAACCCGCCTTCAGTTCTACCTCAACTGCCGGGTGCTCTTTTTTGAATAGGTTCATCGTGCAGGGCAGGACCGATGTTGCAGGTCCGTGACTGCCGCCGAGCCTGAGCGGGAATGCGGGTTCTGGAGAAGAGTTCCTGCGATACTTGATATTCAACGCATCGAGTTGCTGAAGAATTATTTCCGCGTCCCTCAAGAAGGCCCGTCCGTCTTCAGTGAGCTCAATACCCTCCCTTCCGCCCGTATAGAGAGTTGCGCCGATCTGTTCCTGGAGCAATCTCAACTGGTGGGAAATGGAAGGCTGGCAAATGTGCAGTTCAGAAGAAGCCTTGGTAATGCTGCGGTGCTTTGCGATCGCCCTGAATAATCGCAACCTGTGTAGGGTCATTGCCACCTTCTCCCGAATTACGAAAAATGCAGATTAGGTTAGCAGCACACGTGCCACCTGTTTCACATTGCCAAAAACCGCCGACTAACGAAAAAACGTGCAACTTAAAGAATGCTGGCCTCAGCCAGAAACCGAAAAACAACTGTTATGCACAAAATTCTATGGCAACCATACCAAAAATTGTATTGGACGATTTGATTTACTTACCTCAGACTGCCGGCTCGTATGAAGAAAACAAGACTGCCGGTTGTTTGTCGCGATCAACGCTCATGCCTCTTCAGCTTCTCGGTAATCGCCAAATCGATTTTATGGGTTTGGGCGTTCCTCTTTGTGGCCTCACCGTTAACTTATGTTCGTTCCGGTTGGGCGGCGGACATCAACTACATATACGACGAACTAGGACGACTACGAGCAGTTATCGATCCCGCCTCCGATACAGCTGTTTACAACTATGATGCCGTCGGAAACCTGCTGTCAATTTCCCGTCAAAGTTCATCCGCCGTCTCGGTCATAGAATTCACTCCAGATAGCGGGCCCGTCGGTACGACCGTAACGGTTTTTGGAACCGGGTTTAGTGCGACGCCGAGTCAGAATGCGGTGACATTCAATGGCTTGACGGCGACCGTAACCTCTTCGACAACGACTCAGATCGTAACTTCGGTTCCCGCAGGAGCGACGACCGGGCCGATTGGCGTAACAGCACCGACGGGTTCCGCAACTAGCAGCGAGGTATTTACAGTAGCTGCTTCTGGCGCCCCGACAATCACGGGATTTACACCGACAATCGGAACTCCTGGAACAGCAGTGACAGTCACAGGGACGAATTTTGACTCGGCCCCATCCCAGAACAGCCTTAGATTCAATAACACAGGTTCTGCCGTAACATCGGCAACGACGACCAGTCTCAACACGACGGTTCCGGGGCCGGCAAGTTCCGGGCGTATTTCGGTATCGACATCGCTTGGAAAGGCTGTGAGTAGTGACGACTTTTTCATTCCACCATCTCCATACGCTGCCGGAGATGTACAGCATACCGGCCGCATGGCTATTGATGGCACCACCCACACCGTGACTATCACTGTGGTCGGCAAAATTGGTTTGGTTGTCTTCGACGGTACGGCAGGGCAAAAAGTCAGCCTTGGGTCAAGCTCACAAACGATCTCAACGAGTAGCGATCTATTCGTCTACAATCCTGACGGAACGACGCTCGCATCCACCAGCACTCTTGGTTCCAGTAGC
>JBOHVS010000114.1:0-11613 GCA_050735975.1 Binatia bacterium
CTCGCGCTGGTGCGGTTGTAAAAACAGACGCGCGCAGGGTGTTGTTACTCGACGGCCACTCGCTGGCATTCCGCGCGTTTTTTGCTTTGCCTGACACCTTGGTTACTTCATCGGGGCAGGTCACCAACGCCGTTTACGGCTTTACCGCGATGTTGATCAAGCTCTTGGCGGATGAGCGCCCTCAGGCCGTCGTTGTTTGTTTCGATAAAGGCGCGCCTCAATTCCGTCTCGACCGTTATGCGGAATACAAGGCGGGGCGGGCGGAGGCGCCCGACATATTCCGGCAACAGCTTCCCTTGATCCGCGAGGTCCTTCAGGCGCTGCGGATTCCGATGGTCGAGCTCGAGGGCTATGAGGCCGACGATCTCCTCGCCACCTTGACAAAACACTGTAGCGCGGAAGGATGCGAGGTCGTCCTCGTCACGGGCGACCGCGACATTCTTCAGCTCGTGCGCGAAGGGGTTTCCGTGATCATGACGCGCCGGGGCATTTCCGACGTAATCCGCTATGATAACTCTACCGTCTCCGAGCGCTACGGCGTCTCGCCGGACAAATGGACGGATTTCGTAGCGCTCAAAGGCGAATCGTCGGATAATCTGCCCGGCGTTCCGGGCGTGGGCGATAAGACCGCCGCGCAGCTTGTGAATAAATATGGCGATATCGAGCAAGTTATCGCCCATGCCGGCGAGCTCTCGCCGAAACTCCGCGACGCTATCAAGGAGCGCGCGAACCAGGTGCGCATCAATAAGGAGCTCGGCCGTTTACTCGATGACGTGCCCTTGGATCTGGACCCCTCGGCCATTCAACTCCAACCTTGGGATGAGGAAGAGGTCCGGAAGCTTTTCACATCCCTTGAATTTCGGACTTTGCATGAGCGTTTGAAAGAGCTCCGGCTTCACGCCGCTGCCGCCCCGCCCGCGCTCGAGTTGCGATCGATATCGGAACTCGCCTCAGAGGAGGATCTTCGCGCTGATGAGACCGTAGCGATCGCTTGGAGTGACGAGTGGTTTGCCCTGTGCGACGGGCCCGGCCAGGCGCGGGTTCTGCCCTTCTCGGCGGCAATGGAGCGACTTTCCGGCTTTCTCCGAGATGCGAACCGATCGAAGATCGCCCATGACGCCAAACCGCTTTACCGCGCGGCTCTCCTGGCCGGAGTTGAAGTTCAAGGGCTCTGCTGTGACACAAAAATCGCCGCCTATCTCTTAGAGCCGGGATCCGCCCCCGGATATACGGTGAGAGACACGGTCGGACGTTACCTCGAGGCCTCGATTGACGGCGATGAGCCGGCGACGCCGCAAGGCGAGCAGGCCAGTTTCGCTTTCGGCGCGGAAGAGAAAACGCGCGTCGCCCGCGAAGCGGTAGCGGTCCGGGCCGTCCTCCCCGCTCTGGAAGAGCGTCTCCGCAATCAAGGCGTTTGGGAGTTGGCAACAACTCTGGAATTTCCTTTGGTCGGCGTGCTCGCAGCCATGGAGCACCATGGCATCCTCGTCGACCGCGGCTACCTTGAGAAGTTAGACGCCGAGTTCGGGCAAAAGATGGCGGCGCTCGAGCGCGCGGTGCACGAGCTTGCGGGAGAGGACTTCAACGTGAACTCCAATCCCCAGCTCCAGCGCGTTCTTTTCGACAAGCTTGCCCTCCCGAAGACTCGAAGGATCAAGACCGGTTACTCCACGGACGCTTCGGAGTTGGAAAAGCTTGCGGGCGCTCATCCGATCGTCGATACGCTGCTCGAATACCGGGAGGTGTCGAAGTTAAAGAACGGATTTACCGAGATGCTTCTGGCGCTCATCGATCCCGTGAGCCATCGAATTCACACGACGTACGAGCAGACGACCGCCGCCACCGGACGCCTGGCCTCAACGGCGCCCAACCTGCAAAATATTCCGATTCGTGGCGAGCGGGGGCGCCAGATCCGGCGCGCTTTTATCGCGCCGCCCGAGCACGTGCTGCTCTCCGCCGATTACTCGCAGATCGAGCTCCGGGTACTCGCGCATCTTTCACAGGATGAGACTTTTTGTCAGGCGTTCGCGCAGGGCCACGACTTTCACGCCACGATCGCGGCCAAAGTTTACGGCGTCCCGGTGGCGGAGGTTACGCCCGAGATGCGGAGCCAAGTCAAGCAGTTCTCCTATGGCATCGCTTATGGCATGTCCGCTTATGGTGTCTCGCAGCGCCTCGGGGTCGAGATCGATGCCGCCGCGAGCTTCATCGAAGCCTACTACGCGCAGTTTCCCAAAGTGAAGGATTTTCTCGCCGCGCAGGTGGAGAAGGCGAAGATCGACGGCTTTACCACCACCATGTTCGGCCGGCGCCGGTACCTGCCGGAACTCCGCTCCGCTAACTACCGGCTGCGGGCGCTGGGCGAGCGCATGGCGCTTAACACGCCGATTCAGGGAAGCGCCGCCGACATTATGAAGAAGGCCATGATCGGCGTCGCGGCCGCCCTCGATAAGGAGCCCGTCGCCAAGATGCTCTTGACGGTGCACGACGAACTCGTGTTCGATGTGCCGGCCGGAAGACTCACCGATGCTCGGTCGCTGATCGAACAAGCAATGACCGGAGCCGCCGAGCTTCGGTGCGGCCTGGCCGTGGACGTGCACATCGGCCCGAATTGGGCCGAAGCGCATGCCTAATCGAATAGTTTGTTGACAATGCGTAATTCAGGCCCTACGCTTTTCAGTAGGTTACCTAATCAGGTCTTTTCGATTTTAAATTGAGGTTTGGTCAATATGGCGTCGCGCGATTGGGATATCTTGGTTTGGCGGCAAGCAAGTGATCTGCTCCAACAAGCAGACCGAATCCACAAAAACTTCTTACAGCTCGAGATCGGCGCCCATTATCGATCTTTTCAGCGCAGGGGCTCGCCGTGGGCGCCTCCCGTCAACGTCGTCGAGACCGATGAGAGCTTGTGGGTGATGTCAGCCATACCTGGAGTAGCGGCTGATCGCGTTGACGTGCGATTGGAGGGCCGCGAACTTGTCATCGCAGGTGAACGCCCGCTCCCGCCATGCTGCCGGGACGGCGAATTGAAGATATGGGAGATCCCGCTCGGACGCTTTGAGCGGCGCATTACCGTCATTGAAGGCAGGAATCCTCTAACGGTGGGAGAAATCTCGCTTCAAAATGGACTGCTCATCATCGAGCTAAGGAAATAATCATGCCGCCAGAAGATAAGGGAAGCCCTAAATCCAGGCCCCGTCTCGCCGTTCCTCCAGGGGCGTTGGTGATTTTACCTTTGCGCAATACGGTGCTCTTCCCCTCCACGGTGATGCCGCTGGTAGTCGGCCGCTCGAGCAGCCTCCAGGTTTTAGAGGAGGCGGTTCGCCAACAATTATCGATTGGATTCGTCGCCCAAAGAGATCCGCAAATAGAAACGCCGCAGCCTCAAGATCTCTTCGAAATCGGGACCGCCGCGGACGTTCTGCGGATGTTTAGTCTTCCCGACGGGCAGCGTCAGATCATCATTCAAGGCCGCCAGCGCTTCGAAATCGCCGAATATATTTCGACCGATCCATTCCTTATCGCGCGCGTCACTATGGTGGAAGAGAAGGCGCCGCAATCCAAAGCGTTCGAGGCAAGAATCTTGAACCTACGCCAGGAAGCGTCGAGAGCCTTGACGTTGTTGCCTGAACCCATGAACGAATTGAAATCGACGATCGAAAGAGTCGACAATCCCCTGGCGCTGATCGATCTTATCGGCTCGACATTGGATCTGCCGCTGGCCGAAAGGCAAGAACTTCTGGCCACCATGGACCCGGAGGCGCGAGCGCAAGGAGTCTCGGAGAAGTTGGCGCGTCACGTCGAATTGCTGGAGCTCAGCAAGAAGATCGGAGAGCAAACCAAAGAATCCATGGACCGGACTCAACGTCAATATTTTCTCCGCGAGCAACTGAAGGCCATACAAAAGGAGCTCGGTGAAGAGGATGGTCAGGGCATCGCGGCCGAGGAATTGCGAAAGAAAGCCTTGGAAGCAAAGATGCCTCCCGACGTGGAAAAGGAAGCCCTGAGAGAGCTGGCTCGGCTCGAGCGCATGCCTGAGATGGCGGCTGAATATTCAACCTTGAGGACCTACCTTGATTGGATGGTGGAGCTGCCGTGGAACATTACCACCGAAGAGCAGATCGACCTCCCAAAAGCGCGCGAAATTCTCGATGCCGACCATTACGGCCTTGAAAAAATCAAAAAGCGCATTGTTGAATTCCTCGCTGTCCGCAAACTCATGCCGCAGGGCAAAAGCCCCATCTTGTGTTTTGTCGGTCCGCCGGGCGTAGGAAAGACGTCGCTAGGCCAAAGCATCGCTCGCGCCATGAACCGGAAGTTCGTGCGGCAGAGTCTTGGCGGAGTTCACGACGAGGCGGATATTCGGGGCCACCGGCGCACTTATGTCGCCGCACTCCCGGGAAATATCATCCAGGGCATTCGCAAAGCGGGCACGAGGAATCCGGTCTTCATGCTGGATGAAATCGATAAACTGAGCGCCAGCTTTCACGGCGACCCATCGGCCGCTTTGCTGGAGGTCCTTGATCCGGCTCAGAACGCGACCTTTCAAGATCATTACCTGGCCGTCCCGTTCGATTTGAGCCAGGTTTTGTTTATCGCAACAGCGAACGTGCTCGATACGGTTCCCGGCCCTCTGCGCGATCGAATGGAGATCTTGGACATCACCGGTTATATCGAGGACGACAAGCTGGCGATCGCAAAAAATTATCTGATTCCCCGGCAAACCGCCGAAAACGGGCTCAGCGTCGAACAAATCAGTTTTACCGACGGCGCGATTCGCAAAATCATTCGATCTTACACCCGCGAAGCCGGGGTTCGTCAACTCGAGCGCGAGTTGGGATCGGTATGCCGGAGCGTGGCTACGGGCGTCGCGGAAGGACTCAAAGAAAAAATAACCGTCGACGAAGATTCTGTCCGAGCGTATCTCGGGCCGGAAAAGTTTTTCAACGAAATTGCCCTTCGCACCAGTTTGCCCGGGGTGGCCACCGGGTTGGCGTGGACACCGTTCGGCGGAGACATCCTGTTTATCGAAGCCACCAAAATGCCGGGCGAGGGCCGGCTGCAGTTAACCGGCCAGCTCGGCGACGTGATGAAAGAAAGCGCGCAAGCCGCGTTGAGTCTTGTCAAATCACGGGCGGAAACACTTGGAATCGATGCCCAGACCTTCAGGAAGAATGACTTGCACATCCACATCCCCGCGGGCGCGATTCCAAAAGACGGGCCCAGCGCAGGGATCACCCTTTTCGTTGCTTTAGTCTCGCTGCTCACCGGAAAACGAATCAGCAAAGATGTCGCGATGACGGGCGAGATCAGCTTGCGCGGCTTGGTGCTGCCCGTAGGCGGAATCAAGGAAAAGGCGCTGGCCGCCAAAAGAGCCGGGATTTCCTACGTCTTGCTTCCCGAGTTGAACCGGCGAGATATCGAAGAGATTCCGCCCCCGGCGCGAGAGGGTATGCGTTTTGAGTTTTTGAAAACAGTCGACGAGGCGCTGGCGCAGGCGCTGGAGACGGAGGCTTCCAGCAACTCCCGCTCCGGGGAAGAAGGGATGGCGGCAAGTCCCGTTGATGCGGGATTGCAGCCGTGGAAATTAGAGTCGAAGTAGCCGGGTTTCCACGGGGCGACTTTGCCGGGAAAGGAGAGCGATTCTATGGCCGATCGAGTTAAAGTTGACTGCAGAAAATATCCGAGCGACAAGGGCTGCACCGTGGCAGTCTCAGGGACGCTGGAAGAGGTCGTGGAGTTGGCCTGGCTCCACGCCAAGATGCACCACGCTCACAAAGACGATGAAGAAAAAGAGCTCAAAGATTGGATTCGCGCCAATGCTGAAACGGCCCATGATTAGAACGCCGGCCAGTTCCTAGCCCGTCAGCAGCCGAATAAAAAAGGCGGCGACAAGGATCGAAATTGTCGCGAGCGCGATGACTACCAAAATCATTGCCCCGACAATTAACCGCGTGATTTGGCGCGACGAGCGCTCTTTTGGAGATCGGGCGGCAAGGTGGGTGCGCAGCAAGGCAAAATTCTTTATGTTTGCTTTCCATGCGATATCGAAGATATCCCCAAGTATGGGGACCGCGCCGGCGATCGACTCGATCGCCACATTGCCGATCATCCGAATAAGAATTCTCTTCGGTAATCCCAGCCGAGCGGCCTCGACGATGATGTAGCTCGACAGCACGGCTCCCAAGGTATCGCCCACACCGGGGATAAGCCCCAAAATACCGTCAAGGCCGATTCGAAAATCGGTTCCAGGAATGCGAAACGCGGTATCCAGCAGCCGGCTCAGCTTGTCCAGCCTGGTTACACGCCTCTCTTCATTCGACGGGTTCATCATTAAGAAAGTAGCAGCGGCAGAGTAGAGGATCAACGCAGGGCATATCGCACACTGGCATAGGGTTGATAGCTTATGGCATATAGACGGAACCCATAGGCCATAAGCCATAAGCTAACTGGTGCTACCTAAATTCAATTCGATGTCTTTACTTCGTCTTGACAACGTATCTCTGGCCTATGGCCATTTACCCTTGCTCAGCCATGTCGATTTACAGATCGATCCGGATGAGCGGGTATGCCTCGTCGGTCGCAATGGCAGCGGCAAATCGACCTTGTTGCGAATCATCACAGGGGCGGCGGTGCCTGACGACGGCGAAATCTGGCGCCACGAGACATTGACTATCGCTCACCTCGAGCAAGAGGTGCCCCCCGATACGGAACAGACCGTGTTTGAAGTGGTGGCCGCCGGGTTGGGGGAATTGGGCGCGCTGCTCGCGGAGTACCACCAGGCGACTCATCAGGCAGGCGCCGCGGCGCGCGCGTCCCTGGCGCGGCTGGCGGAGTTGCACGCGCGCATCGATGCGCTGGACGGCTGGAACATCAGCCAGAAGGTCGAGACGGTATTGACGCGGTTGAGTTTGCCCGCCGGCGAGCGTGTCGCTGACTGTTCCGGCGGGATTCGCAGACAGGTCATGCTGGCGCGGGCCTTGGTGAGCGAGCCCGACTTGTTGCTGCTGGACGAACCGACCAACCATCTCGACATCGCCGCGATTACGTGGCTTGAGAAATTTTTGCTTAATTACCGCGGCGCGCTGATCTTTATCACCCACGATCGCATGTTGCTGAAACATCTGGCTACTCGCATCGTTGAGCTCGACCGGGGAAAGTTGACTTCTTTTCCCGGCGACTTTGACGCCTACCTGAAGAAGAAAGAGGAAATACTGGAAATCGAGGCGCGCGCGGGCGCCAAGTTCGACAAGAAGCTGGCGGAAGAAGAGGCCTGGATTCGCCGGGGCATCAAGGCGCGGCGCACGCGCAACGAAGGCCGGGTGAGAGCATTGCAGGCCATGCGGCGCGAGCGCGCCCAACGTCTGGAGGCGCAGGGTAAGGCTCGGTTTGGCATCGATGCCGGCGTTTTGTCCGGCAAGCTGGTCGTCAACCTGCGCCGCGTGAGTTTCCGCTACGGGGACCAATTTATCATTCGCGATTTCTCAACGCGCATCCTGCGCGGCGACCGGATAGGCATCATCGGCCCCAACGGCTCCGGCAAGAGCACCCTGCTGAGACTGATCTTGGGCGAGATTTCTCCGGACCACGGCCAGGTGGTCGCCGGCACCCGGCTGCAAGCCGCTTACTTCGACCAGCATCGTCGATTATTGAACCCCGAGAAGACGGTGCGCGAGAACATGAGCGACTCCGGCTACGTCACGGTCAAAGGCCGTTCACGCCACGTCATCGGCTATCTCAAAGACTTCCTGTTTCCGCCGGCGCGCATCGACTCGCCCGTGCAGGCGTTGTCGGGCGGCGAGCGCAATCGCTTGTTGCTGGCGAAAATCTTTACCCAGTCGGCAAACATGCTGGTGCTGGACGAACCGACCAACGATTTGGATGTCGATACCCTCGAGTTGTTGGAAGATCTGCTGGCCGATTACGAAGGGACGTTGTTGCTGGTGAGCCACGACCGGACTTTTCTGGACAACGTCGTGACGAGCACCTTGGTCTTTGAGGGCGCAGGTAATATCGCGGAATTTGCCGGGGGTTACGAGGACTGGGAGCGCCAGCGCAGCGCTGCGGCGCCGCCCGAACCGCACAAGCGTTCGAGTGCGACGCCGGCCATCGCCGGCCCGCTGGAGCAGAAGCCCAACAATAAAACCGGCAAGCTCTCTTATAAGGAACAACGCGAACTGCAAGCGCTGCCCGGAAAGATGGAAGCCTTGGAGGCGGAGCAATCGCGACTGCATACGCTTATGGGTGATGGCGATTTTTATCGGCAGCCGGCCGATCAAATTACTGCCGCCATGGAGCGTCTGAAAGCGCTCACGAAGGAACTCGAAGCGTGCTATAGGCGCTGGGAAACCTTGGAATCAAACCGCTAACCGAACCAGATGGAAATACAATCGCTTAGGTTGCTTGCAACCGAGGAGGACTTAAACGACTTAATGGCCAAACTTATCCCGCCGATGGAAAAGATCCGTGACCTGCGTCTAAAGGTTATCCCGGAGGGGATTTCCATATCCGGTACCTATCAGACGGTCATCGGCATATCGTTTGAAACTCTGTGGGAAGTTTTTGTTCAGGAAAGCAAGGTCGCCGCACGGCTCCAAAGATTGAAGACCGGCGGGTTGAGGGTAGGTTTACTAAAGAGTTATATCTTGCAGGCGATTGCTTCCGCTACGAGCATGATAGAAGTTGAAGGCGAGACCTTGTTATTTGATTTGGATCTCTTACTTAAAGACCAGGGGTTGCCTCTTACCAGTAACCTAAGGTCGGTGCACTGCAGCGAGGGCAGTTTGATCATTGAAAGCGGCAGAGCTACAGTCTGAGCTGCCATTTTATCGGGGGATAGGAGGCCAAGGATGAGTGATAAAGGTGAAAGGAGGGCCCGGGCTTTGGGCATCAATCACGTGGTTTTGGAAGTGGGAGACCTGGAAGCCGCCCTTGAATTCTACGGCTCGATTTTTGACTTCAAGCTTCGGGGAAAAAGCGACCACAACGCCTTCATCGATCTCGGGGACCAATTTATTCAGTTGAGCCTCGGCAAGACTCAGGAGTCCGACGATAAGCGTCATTTCGGCTTTGTCGTGGACGACAGGGAGGCGGTGCGCCGGGCGCTCAACGAACTCGGCGTCGAGACGCTTGACCGGCGGCTCAACTTTCGTGACCCCTGGGGCAACCGGATCGAGGTAGTGTCCTATGATGATATCCAGTTCACCAAAGCGACTCACGTGCTCAAAGGAATGGGGATCGGCGCCCTCGAAAAAACGCCTAACGCTATAGACGAACTCAAAAAGAAGGGCATGGCGCCAGACCCGTGAGAAAGCGCGGCGGGCTGCCTTGAAGGTTCCCCTATTTTTCGGTGAGCGGTCCACCTTCCGCGATCTCGGGAAGATACGATCTGGCTTGTGTATTGTTTTTTTAGCCGCACACGTGACTCACCGGAAAACTTGCTGTATAAGTGATTTTCTCGCGTTCTAGCCGCCGGCTCGAAGTGAAAAGAAATGGAGGTAAAGATCATGCGCTATAAACCTGGATTTGTTTCGGTACTCATCCTAAGCTTGGGAATAGGTGCCGTAGCATTTTTCCCCGGAGACGTTTTTCCCCAGGACGCCTACTATCAGGGCAAGACCATAACCATCATCCGTGGCGGCTCCCCCGGCGGCTCGGGGGATATGCAAGCCAGGGCTTTGCTGCCCTTCCTTAAGAAATATATTCCCGGAAATCCGAATATTGTCATTGAGAACATGCCTGGCGCCGCCGGCATGAAGGCAGTCAATTACATCTACTCGACGGCTAAGCCCGACGGCCTCACGTTCACCGCTGTCGGCTCCGGTCTCGCGGCGGGTCCGATTCTCGGCTTGCCGGGAGCAAAATACGACCTCGACAAACTCATTTATCTGGGCTCCACGGAACATGGCGACCCTTACGTTTTTGTCAGCCGGAAAAAAGCCGGGTTTGACAGCCTGGAAAAGCTGCGCGCCGCTTCCGGCGTCAGGATCGGCGCGCAGAACGTGGGCCATGCGGTTTACATCAGCGGGCGCATATTCGCTTATATGCTCGGTCTCAAAGATCCCAGAATGGTGGTCGGCTTCGGTGGGCGCGAACTTGACGTCGCCCTAGCCCAGGGAGAGGTTGACGTCCGCGCGAATAGCGCGGACACGGTCGTGCGCAGAAACGGGGACGCCCTGGCCAAAGGCCAGTTCAATATCCACGCGACTATTACGATCCCTAAAGGCAAGTTTCACCCGCGCTTCAAGGACGTGCCTGACGCGGACACGTTTGCTAAAAATGACAAAGATCGGCGGCTGATCAATCTCTTCCGCGCGTTTCTCTACCCGCGTTGGCCTTATGCCCTGCCGCCGGGCACTCCGCCGGAACACGTGAAGACCCTGCGCGAAGCCATGGCTAAATCGTTCAAAGATCCGGGTTTTAGCCAGGAATTCAAGAAGCTCATGGGCAGCGAACCGTCGCCGCTTACGGGGGAAGAAGTGGAGACCGCGATCCGCGAGCTGCCGCGCGACCCTGAAACTATTGGACTCTATAAGAAGATGGCCGAAGGCGGGCCGCTGCCGAAACGGTAGCCCACCGGCTATCTGTTAGCCCGATTATTCATAGCCTTCTTGGCGCGATAAAAATACCGGAAGATTACTCGCGCAAAGCCGCAAAGCACGCCAAGAAAAACACTAATAATCCGTGACGTAAATGCGCATTGCAGCGGTCGATCTTGTCAGCAATACCTGTTTTCCGGCGCTCGCCGCGGAAGAGTTAGGTTTTTACAAGGCAGAGGGACTGGACGCGCATATCGAACTGGTTCCTATGCTTGGGGCGACCAAAGCGCTACGAAGCGGGACCGCCGATGCCATGATTGCCGGCTCGGTGCACGACGTTTTAACGGAGTTTCCCCGCTGGGATGGGGCGAAGCTGGTCGTCGCGCTTTCTCAAGGAACCCCCTGGCTGCTCGTGCTCCGGGCGGATCTCAACGCAAAGCGCGGCGACATTAGCGCGGTGAAGGGGCTCCGCCTCACGGCAGCCGAAGGACCGGACCTGGCGCTTCGGCAATTACTGATCGCGGCCAAGGTCGATCCCGATCGAGACGTTGAGATCGTCGAGCTCCCCGGGGCCAAGGCGCGCGATGTCTCTTTCGGGGTATTTGCGGCCAGGGCCCTCGAGGCGGGCCAAATCGATGGCTTCTGGGCGAACGCCATGGGCAGCGAGACTGCAGTCAGGCGCGGGGTAGGTAAAATACTCGTGGATGTCAGGCGCGGCGATGACCCCGCCAATGCCCGCCACTTTACCTTCGCCGGACTTGCCACAACCGAGACGCTGATCGAACGGGACGCGGAGAGGATCGCAGCCGCGGTTCGGGCCATCGTCAAAGCTCAAAAAGCCATTCGCGCAGAACCTTCATTGGCTGCGGAGGTGGGACGGCGGCGCTTTCCACCGGACGCTGCGGAGCTGATAGCAACAGTCGTAGAACGCGACTTGCCGTTTTACGATCCGGTCATTTACGAAGACGCAGTCGCCGGGCTTAACCGTTTCGCCCAAGCCATCGGTCACCTGGATGCGCCGCTACCCTATGAGCAGGTCGTAGCCGTTCGCTTCCGCGACCTGTGGCGTTCCTGA
>JBOHVS010000115.1:0-38200 GCA_050735975.1 Binatia bacterium
GACCTCCTCAGCCATATTCGGTCACTTTATCTTTGGCCGTGCCGACGTGGATTGCCTCATAGCCCGAGTCCTGCCACTCTGCTTTATCAATCCGGCCATCGATTTTAGGCGGCTTTCCTTCCCGCGCGATGAAATTGGTATTGAACTGCAAGTAGGGCAGCCGCCTTTTTTTTAAATCTTCCGGATATTCCTTCGAATTGAATTTCATCTCGACAGCGCCTGAGCCAAAACCGCAGCCAGGCCCGTAGACATCCCCCGTGGTCGCCGAGACGTGAACGTGAGCATGGTCGGCAACGCTTTTTAAAGGCCCGACGTGAACGCTGTACGCGAGATTTGGCACGTGCGCGTGATACATATAGACGAGATCGCCGTGATCGTAGGTAAAGGCTTCGAATTCCAAATGCTCGTAGCGGTTGTATGTTTTTTCCAAGTACCGCTTCGCAATCGCCTCGGCTAAGGCGCTCGAGATCTTGATATCCTTGGCCGCAACATAGACATTCCCGGTTTTGTTAAAGTGTAAAGTTGTACCTCTTGGCCCGCTCTCCTTCCTCACGCCGAAAGCTTGTGGATTATCCGCGATCGTTGCGGTGACTCCGCCGCAGGCAGTAGCGGGGTCTGTTATAAACAGAGGAAGCAGAAGTCCGAGAATTAAAAGAAAGACGCGGCGCTTAAACATTCTGTATCCCTTCTTTGTCTGTCTTTGCCCTGCCAAGACGCTCTCGCCTAACCATTATAAACACGCACGAGCCTAAGCCCAAGGCAGTAGCAACTCCAGCCAACCTTAAGACATTCGTGATAGCAACAGTATACTTTCCTGTAACCGGGTCGTACTGATAGCAGAGCAGTAGCAACTGATCGACCGGCGAGCCGATCCTGCCCGCAGAGGCCTCGACTAACCCAAGACGCACATCCCTCGGCGGGTATTCGATCCCATACAAGTAACGCGAGATCCTGCCTTGCGGAGTCAAAATGATAATGCCGCTTGCGTGGGCATACTGATCCTTTTCCGCGTCGTAGGCGTATCGGAATCCCACAGCTTCAGTCAATTGCTTGATCGATGCCTCTTCACCCTTGAGAAAATGCCAACCTCGTTCGGCCCCTGGCCGCCCATACTTCTGAACGTACTTTTCCTTATTAGTGGTCGCGAGCGCAGGACCTTTCTTGGCATCAATGCTGACAACCACGACGTCAAATTCCTTACCCACTTCAAACGATAATGCTTTGAGGCTTTTCACCAGGCCCTCCAGCGCCAGCGGGCACAGGTTAGGGCAATCATAATACGCGAACATTAAGATGATCGGTTTGTTCCTAAAATATTCCGAAAGCTCGACAGATGTTCCTTGCTCCTCACGAAACCTGAGCTCGAGAGGCAACTGAGCGCCTAATCGCTGATCAAACCCTACATCGCGAAGCGCGCAAGGCCCTGCTCCATTAGCGCGCGCCTGTCCATCGGCAGCGAGCAGCAGGAGACACGCCATCCACAAAACAGTTTTAGTTCTTCCGCTTTCGTTTAACGGCATGAAGCTCTTCCTCAATCACCTTCTGAAACACCTCGAAAGGCTGGGCCCCTACTAACAACTGGCTATTTACAAAGAAAGTCGGCGTGCCGCGCCATCCGAGGGAGGCGGCCACGGCGGTCTCGCCTTCGACCTTCTGCCGATATCTGCCGGAATCAAGACACTGACCAAACACTCCGACGTTTACTTTTAGCTCCCGCGCATACTGCTTAAGCTTCGAGTTGGTGAAGGCCAGCCCGCCCTGATTGGAAAAGAGCTTCTCGTGATACTCCCAGAATTTTCCCTGCTCTCCGGCGCATTCGGCCGCCATCGCGGCTTGTTCCGAAAAATTTCCGAGGATCGCAAAATGGCGGTACGTGAACCGCACCTTCCCTGGCTTTATGTAACTCTCTTTCACTTTCGGAAGGGTATCCGCCCAGAATTTCTTGCAGAAGCTGCACTGAAAATCCGAAAACTCAGCAATAGTCACCGGCGCGTTTGCTAGTCCCAGCATCGGTCCTTTCCCCAACGCGGCCAGCACCTCCTCAACAGATAAAGGCTGGGCAGCTAAAATCGCAGGAGAGCGCAGCGAAATAACGATCAGCGCGATCAAGACGGGCATCGTCAATCGCTTCTTGACAAAAAGCCTGATCAGTCTCAACTGATTGTCCTAGCCGAAACGGATCACCTCGCTAACGACGGGATAAGATTTATAGATCGTGAAACTATCCTCGCCTCGAGGTGAACTTTTGAGATACATCGCGCGCTGATGGACGACCGCTGCCTGAAAGCTTTTCTCCCCGACTATTCGGGAACCTCGCCGCACTTGCCGTGCCGCTTCGGCATCGTCAAAAATCATCACAGTGACATTATCCTGGGTACGAAACTGTTTCTGAAGGCGCTTTCCCAGTAAGCGCAATTCTTCAATTGTGGAACGGGGGGTCACTGAGATAATCAAGCCTTTGCCACCCGCGGGGATCGCCCACTGCGCTACCACCTCATAATCTCCGCTGTTAACTGGAGAGAGATGTAGCCAAGAACCCAATTTCGCTGCGAGCGTTCCCGCCCCCGCGATAAGCAGTGATGCAACAAAACCGCGTCTGGCCCAGCGTATGTCCCGCATACTGAAGTCACCAACCGGCCCCGGATTATTCTCGAACCTCACGGCTCGAAGATGGACTGTCTTAGTCTATGTTTTGCTCTTCGCCGCGCGGAGTTCTGCTAGGATCTCACTCACATTTTCACCGAAGCGGCGGTCGGAAAAGAGAGGAGATGGCAGCGCTCTTCTTTTTTTCTCTTTGCGTTGCATCGCATCGGATCCTTTCATCAACTACGCGGCATGCTCGGCTCAAAATCCTCTTCCATTCTTCCAGGCCTGTCCCGATTACCCGTCGGTTTGAGCGCTGAAGAGGGATTTTTCACGCTTCTTGAAGGCGTGAAGGAACAAAGCCACGCACTCTCGCTTTATACCGTCTGAAAACCTCCCCGAATTTCTCTTCCAGGTATCGATCCTCTTCCTTGGCCAAGAGAACATATCTGACGATAAGAAAGGGCGCTAAAAGAATCGTGAGGAGGGTAGGCCACATGATCAGGAAGCCGACGACCATGAGCATTAATCCCAGATATTGCGGGTGCCGTAATCTGGCGTAGAGACCGGTCATCACCAACTCTCCTTGCCCGCGATAAACCTTCCTCCATCCGAGTGCCACCAGGCTAAAGCCCAAGATTAAAACCACGGTGCTCACGGCCATCACCAGATACACTCCGGCAGAAACAGGCATGACACCGGCGCGCGCAAGGAGATATGCCCAGAGATGGCTTTCGTACATGCCAAACATTTCGGGCTCAACCCCAAGAATCGGCGCCAGAAGGTAAATGGTAAGAGGAATGCCGTACATCTCGGTGAAAAGGCTGATAAAGAAAGCAGCCGAAAGACCGGCGCCCTTCCATTCCTTTGGTCTCCGCGGCTTGGTCAAAAAGAAAAGGAACAGAAGAAAGAAGATACTGGTGGCGAAAACGGCGGGCCAGTTTCCGTACCATTCTTCAAACGGAAAATCCTTCTCGGGACCGGGAACGGCGCTAAAGATGTCCGAGAAAGCATACCCGATGAGAAGAACGACGATCACGACCTGCAAGGTCACGAGGGCGAGCTTTACCACTCGCAGCAGCTTTCTTTGTCTTTCCGGATTCATCGCGCAAACTTTAGGACCTTATTTCTCAAAAGAAACCCGGCTAAAGCGATCAAAATCATTGCTACGCCAAACACCTGCGCCGCCTGCATTCCCCAGGCGAACATCGCCGGCTCCCCACGGAAAAAGTCGACGACGAAACGCGCCATCCCATAACCGCCGAGATAAGTGAAAAGAGCAAAACCATCGAGCATGTACTTTTTTCTCCCCATGGGAGATCAGTTGGCCTGCCATAGCTATCGCCGTTCAACAGACAGGCAAACTGGCCGAGTGTTTGGCCGAGAGCAATCCCCGGCGCGAGCGTGTCGCCAAATTTTAACAACGAAATCTTTCTGTTCCGGCAGAACCAGACCGCAACCAGGAAACCGCCGATTAGAGATCCTATGATACCGATGCCACCGCTCCATACCGCGAAGATCTCCCAGGGGTGCTCCAAAAAATAATTCGGCGCAGAAAACAAGACGAAATAAAGCCGAGCCCCGACGATCCCGCCCAATAACCCATAGACCGCAAAATCCTGGACCAACTTGGGATCGAGTTGTTTTCTCTTTGCCTCTTTCGTGCTCATCCACAGCGCGAGAAGAAAAGATAAAGCTACAATGACTCCGTAGGACCGAATCTGAAAACCACCGAATTCGAAGAGGACCGGGTACATTTGTTATTCCTTTTAAATCACTCGCCGCTACCAAGCAGAACTTTCAAATCCCGGCGGAGCCGTTTCATGGCCTCCGGATCGGTCGATACATAATAGCCTCGAATCTCGGCGTCTCGATCGACAAGAACAAATCGCGGGCTGTGGGTATGCGTAGCGCCTGATTCGGGTCTTTTTTCGTGAGGTATTTCCAGAGCGCCCAACCGGAAGCCCTCTTGAGCAAACTTGTAGATCGTTTCTTTCTCCCCCGTGAGAAAGAACCAGCGCGCCGGATCGGCGCTGAACCGTCTTGCGTATTCAGAGAGGACCTCCGGCGTATCTCGAGCCGGATCAACCGTGATTGAAACAAGCCGCAAATCTTTTTCATTCTTAAAATCGTCCTGGATCTGTCTCATCTGCGCGCTCTGGATAGGACACGTGTCGGGGCAATTTGTATAGATAAAATTGACAATCCATACCGCCCCCTTGAGATCTGACAGACTGATTCGGCGTCCATCTCTTTCCGTGAGCGAAAACTGCGGCACTGCTCCAAATGCCTGCAGCCCTTCCAAGGGCCTATCTTCGTCACTTCCATGGCGTTGTAATTTTCCTTGCCACTTCCACAAGCCGATTCCGAACAAAGCCGACAAAACAATTACGCCAAGGCCCAGGGCAATCAGGTTGCGATTTGAAAAGATCCCTTGCATCTCGTTTGAATCTACCGAACTGGACTGTATTCGCCCTTACCTTCCGCGCTTACAACGCCTGTTAGCGCCTCATCTAGTTTTGCTTCGATGATTGGGGCTCTAAGTTCGCCGGCGTGTTTGTATGTGATTCTACCCTGTGGATCGATGAAGAAAGTCTCGGGAATTCCCCACACGCCGTAATCGATGGCGATTTTCCCGCTCTCATCACGCCCGTTTAAGTAAGTAATGCCCAACTCTTTCATAAAGGCGCCGGCGTCCTCTTCTTTGTCCTGGATGTTTATTCCCAAAAAAACAACATCTCTGTCCTTGTACTTCTGCCAAGCTGCTTCAAGCGCGCGCTTCGGCCCGACACGGCACGCACCAGGAAGCCCAGAAATTAAGAAGGACTGCCTTGCCTTGCAGATCGTTGAGATTTACCGTCCGCCCGTCGAAGAGCGTCAATGTAAAAGAAGGTGCCTGTTGGGCAACCAAAGGCGACTGAATGTAACGCGAGTCTCTAGTAAAGCCGTAGGCCAAAAGCGCAGCGATTCTTCCCACAATCGCAATGACAAGGCCTAATTTGATCCAGAGCTTGGAAAGCATCGATTCTATTTTTTCTCTTTCATCATCATGCGCATCATGAGATACATGCCGACCGGACAGGCCAACAGGGCCACAAGGCTCAGAGCCCCGCTTGCGATCGCTCCCAAAGACAAGCCGAAAAATGCAATCGCGGCCACAAGAAGAAGCGGAGCCGCGCAGCAGATCGCCATGCCAAGGGCTCCCTTGAGCCAGCCCTTTCCCTGCATCGGGCATGCGGCCGATCCGCCTTCAGTTTTCACCGCAACTCTAGTTGGATTTTCCGGACGCATCTTTTCCTCCTCTAAAAGGATCTGATCAGACATAGAATCTCCTTTTGTTTTCGATAAAGTTTCTACTGTTGCTTTTTTCATTTCATTCCTGCGTCTGACAACGCCACCTTCTTCCAACACAACATTTACTCTTCATAATCTCTATCTCCCCATCATGTCCTTCATCATGTCGCGCATGTTTCGATCCATCATGCCTCCTTCACCGCCCATCATTCCTTTGCCTCCCATCATTCCCGCCATCGCCGCTCGCATATCGATCCTCATCCCCTGCACTTCCTCGCCGACGAGACCCATCATTCTTCGAGGGCGCTCGCGAGTTGCGATGGATAATACATACGCGACGAGAGCCCATCGTTCTTTCGGTGTAAGAGCCTCTAGGTAAGAGGGCATTGGAGTTCCGTTAAGGCCGGTACTGATCGTCCGGTAAAGATCCTCCGCATTGGGACCCGACTTGAAAGGCTTGAAAGTCAGATCCGTTGGAACTATTAAATTTCCAGATTCATCTCTCAGATCTATACTTGACGGTCCATCTCCTTCGCCGCCGGCGCCATGGCATTGCGCACAACCGGCTTCTTCATATTTTGTTTTTCCGAGCGCAATCAACTGGCCATCAAAAGGCGGCTTCGCCGGAATCGAAATGCGCTCAGGAATCTTCTCAGTCTTAAATCGGTCCGAAAATGTCTTGAGATATTCAGTGACAGCCCATCTCTCTTTCTCCGAAAGGTGAAGTTGCGCCAGCATGGTCGTCGTCCTTACACCTTGGGAAATAGACCTGAAGATATCTTGATCCAAAGGCAGAGATCCCGAAGCGGTGGAGCGGAACTTGTAATTACCCGTCGTAAAATCTCTTGGCTTGGTCTCCAATCGATGAGCCTCAGGTCCTTTCCCGTCTCCCCTTTGGCCGTGACATGCGGCGCAATTTTCCAAATAAACTCTTTCTCCTGCTTGCGAAGCCGCCTGTGCCTGTTCGGGAAGGCTTTGGTAAAACCGATAGATCGAGAAGCCCGCCACTAGCAGGACAAATGAAACAACAAAAACTGCCCTCTTCATCCCGCGCCCTCAGAATTACTCGATTTCTCGTTTGACCCTTTCAAACTCTTCTCTGCCGATCTCGCCTCTCGCGTAACGCTTCTTGAGGATATCCAAAGCACTTTCATTGCGTCCGGTCGTGCTCGAAGGTCGTTGATCCCACACCCATTTCACGGCATAGGCGGCAGCTAGAATAAATAAGAAGAGAATGACCAGACCTAAAAGCATACTCAAAAGGCCCCAAACCATCATTCCCATGCCATCCATCATCATGTTCGATCCTTCACGATTCTTCCGCGAGCAGTTTTCGAAAGAGCTGAAATGCTTCCTCGCTGTGCCAGTCCTTCAAACCCATCGCTTTTCCTATGACCTCCCCGCGCTTGTCTATAATGACACTCGCCGGAAGCGCCCAGGCCTGGTAGAGCTCAAAAACTTTCCCGTCACGATCCAAGAGCGCGGTGAACGTGAGCTCGTGTTCTGTTAAAAAATCTTTCACTCGCTCCGGACTCTCCTGAAAATTAACAGCCAAGATTACTAACCCATCTTTTTCTAAATCTCGGTGGAGTTTCTCCAGCGCGGGCATTTCCTGAATGCAGGGCCGACACCAAGTAGCCCAGAAATTCAGAAAGACGACTTTCCCTCTCAGGTCTTTTAGAGCTACCTGTTTTCCAGCCTGATCCTCCAGCGTGAACTCCGGCGCTGCGGTTTTCCTTTCCGGCGTTTGGAGTCCGAGCTTCTTTGCATTTGTTTCAATAACGTCCGCCGGCCTCTCTTCCTTCTGTGAAAAGCCGCCGTTTAGATTATAAAAGGCCAGCCCGGCGACGATAATCGCCGCTATCAAGAATCCTCCAATCCAACGCGCCATAAAAATACGCTTCATATGGGCTGGGGCTTTTTGCCCCTACCCCTGACAATCGTTACTGTTTCTGGCTCTCCTTGCCGTCGCGAGAGTCAGCTTGAGCGGACTCCATCATTGCGGCGCATTGATCCATCATCTTCATCATTCGCATTATGCCGCCCATATGTTGTCCATCCTTATCGCCCTGGCGCATCGGCATCGATGGACTTTCTTTCTGATCTCCCGATCGAGAGGCCGGAGCCAGGCCCGAAAGAAAAAAAACGGACATTAAAACAGACAAACCGATAGTTTTCATCGTTTCTCCTTTAAATATTAAACTCCTTTTACGCTGAGCCGCGGAGTTCGCTGAGAAATGTCCGCGTCCTCTGAGGTCGTGAGAAAAAATCCGTTCATGCTTCGAGAGTCTCAGCACGAACGGGATCGCGTCATTGGTAATTCAAGCACTTAGCCGCTCGTCCTGAGCACGTCGAAGGGCGAATGGCGATTTTTTCTCACGACCTAAGTCTCCGCGGTGAATCATGTTCCTCGTAGCGAGAAGAACTGATCACAAACAAAACAATGACAGAATCAGAGAGGGAGCGGAATCAGAGATTCAGGATAGAATTGAAAAGACGCGTGGAGACTTTGTGCGGCGCATCAATTGGGTAACCAAACTTCCATTGACGAGAAATCAAAAAGGGAGGATCTCTGGGAGCATTAAGAGATGTCCCGAACCCATCCAGAGTGTTTTTTGAGTGATCATCAGAACCGGTTGAGCTGTGCAAGCCTTGAAAGAGGAGGCTGGAAGCCCCGAATCCGCAAAAATAGGTGGGATGATCGCATCCCGTCATTTTCAACGGAGCGCTGTGTTTTGAGCAATCAGTTACAGAAGCCAACGACACTGCGGGAGCGGCAAGACTGACGCACAAGACTCCCAAGGCGAAGAACAAAAGAAGAGCAACGGCGAGCATATTCTTTGATGCCCGTTTCATGGTCTTGATCGTTGCTCCTTTTCTCTCGAAAATCAAGCGGCTTCTAAGGCGTACTCCCGTTGTTCCGTCTCTGGCGCTTTATGGCACGCCAGCCACTACGATCCGCCATATAACATATGCCATTCGCTAAATGCCATTAGCCATAAGCCGACTGCTATCTGCTCAGCCGATACACCACGTCCAGCGCAATGATGGTGTTTTCATCCACTGATATCCTCCCTCTTTTTGTTCCCAGCACTTCGTGCCAGACCTCCGCATCGTAAGCCCCGGTTGGTAGACCATCGATTGCGAAGTAACCATTCTCGTCGGTGATCGAATAAAAGGGACTCGATGTCACGACAATGAGTGCGCTCATCCACGTGTGCAGCACATCGCAATCGATCCGGATGAGGCCGGCCCGCCCGAGAGTCTTGGTAACCTCACGCCACCGCGGCAGTCCCACATTGAAAAGCGTCTCCTGGCCGATACGCGCATGGACCGTATGAAGAATCGGATCGCTGTTCTTGAGCACCAACTCGCTCCCGATTGTTGCAACCAGGACGTGAGGAACAAACGCGCATCGTTTGTTGTCCAAAACGAGCCGCCCTGGTTGAGACGCTGTTACTCGATCAAGCGGTCGCAAGATCACAACCGCGTTGCGCAGGCCGCCTTCACGGTTCGCCATAAGCGTCTCGTTAGGCACCGCCGATCCGCAAAAATCTCTATTCTTGAAAACTTTTAACGGCGAGGGAGGCTGAATATCGCCGGCTACTGAGACTCGCCCACTTACACCGCCGGTAAGTTGCAGCTCAGCGGCTGACGAAATCCCTGCCGTAGCCAGTAAGAGGACGATGGCAAGCGAAGGGAGCATGGTAGGTCAAGCATGGTTCCAATGATTCAAACAGTTCAAGCCGTCAAGATGAAAGACGAGGATCTTGGATCTTGAATTCTCTATTGCCTTGCGGCTACTCCTTCCCAATCTCGCTACCGTCCCGCTGTCGGCATAGCGAGAATCTTCTCGAGCAATTCATGGTCTATCGGTTTGCTCAAGTGATGATCGAAGCCGGCCTCGCGAGAGTTCTCGCGGTCCTCTTCCCGAGCCCACCCGGTTTGCGCGATAAGCACGATGTGGCGCAACTCCGGCCGCTCGCGAATGCGACGGGCCACCTCGTAGCCGTTCATCCCGGGCAAGCCGACATCGATAAGCGCCACGTCGGGCACGAATGTCGCGGACAACTCCAGCGCGCCCGGCCCATCGTAGGCGAGCCGCACGTCGTGCCCCATCAGCTCAAGCAGCATGCCCAGGCTTTTAGCCTGAACGTGACTATCGTCAACAATTAAGACTCGCTTCGAGGTTTGCATTCCCGCCTCCGCGGAACCGGGTGTCATATTGCTTTCCATACGTTATAAGACTTTCAATAGATTAAAAAGTTCAGCTGTTAAACGACTTGAACGGTTTAAACCGCTTCTCCTTTAATCCTTGCCGGTCCGGACAGCACTTTCATGACCGATTCGGGATCGACCGGCTTGACCATGTGATAATCAAACCCCGCGTCGTGAGCGTTGCGGCGATCTTCCTCCCGTCCCCAGCCGGTCAGAGCGATTAGAACCATACCCTTGCCCCATCGCTGCTGCCGGATGCGGCGACACACGTCGTAGCCGTTGAGCTTCGGTAGTCCAATGTCAAGCAAGGCCACGTTCGGCTGGAACTCCTCAGCGGCAGAGAAAGCCTCTTCGCCGTCGTAAGCACTGCGGATCTCGTGGCCCATTGTCCGCAGGACGACGGCCAAACTGCTGGCCGTAACCCGATTGTCATCTACGATCAGAATACGCACTGGGGCGAACGGCAAAGCAGATTGACCGTTAACAGGGGATGACAATGCACCGGCCTCCGGTCGTTCGACAACGATCGGCAAACAGACCATAAACTCGCTTCCCTTCCCCGGCCCTTCACTTTTCACGGCTATCCTGCCGCCGTGCAACTGCACCAGGCGCTTTACCAAAGTGAGCCCGACGCCAAGGCCTCCCCGTGTCTGCTCCAGCGTGCGGTCGATCTGGGCAAACATCTCAAAGACATAACTTAATTGATCGGCGGGAATCCCGACGCCGGTATCCTTAACTGTCACGACGGCTTCCGTCCCCCTCACCCTGCCCTCTCCCGCCAGGGGAGAGGGCGGAGATTGGAGAGGGCCAGGATAAAAACCGCTCCCCTCGCCGCCTTGGGGAGAGGGATAAAGCGCCGCGGTAATCCAGATTTGTCCGCCGGGCTCAGTATACTTGGCCGCATTGTTGAGGAGATTGGAAAAGACTTGGGACAAGCGGACTTCGTCAGCTTCGACATAGACCGGGTCAGGCGGCAGTGAAACAGTGACTCGGTGGCTGTATTGTTCGATCAAGGGGCGGCTCGTTTCGACGGCGCTCTCAATGACCTTCGCCAACTCGACTAATTCTTTGCGCAATTCGAGCCTATCCCGGGTGATGCGGCTTACGTCCAGCAGCTCATCAAGTAACCGAATCACCTGCTTCATCTGCTGGTCAATTATCTTTCTTGCCCATTCCAATTCCGGTGTGGACGGGCCCTTCACCCGCAGAATTTCCACGGCGTTACGGATTGGCGCCAGTGGGTTGCGCAGTTCATGCGCAAGTGTCGCCAGAAATTCATCCTTGATCCGGTCGGCGTTACGCAGATGTTGAACGTGCTCTCTTAGTTGTTCTTCCAGGCGCTTGCGGCCGGTGATGTCGATGTGAACGCCGAGAACCCGCACTGCTTCTCCGGTATCGTCATAGAAGGCCCCGCCTTTTGAAGAGATCCAACGGACCTCCCCTGATGAGTGAAAAACTCGGAACTCTACGTCAAACGGCCGGCGATTTCGGATCGCTTCGGTGCGTTTCCTCTCCGCGTCGGCAACGTCTTCGGGATGGACGCGCCGGCGCCAATGTTCATACGTGCCGCCAAAACTTCCCGCCGATAGGCCATACAGAAGTTCGAGTTCCGGGGTCCAGGTCACTTGATTGCTCTTCACGTTCCAGTCCCACACCCCGATGTTCGCGCTGATCTGCGCCAGCCGCAGGCGCTCTTCGCTTTCGCGTACCTTGGCCAAAAGCTCGCGGTTCTCTCTTTCTCGTTGGTATAAGCGCAGCAACGCTTTGACGTTCGCCACCAGCTCTTCGGCTTCGACCGGTTCCGTCAGATACGAGTCCGCTCCGCCGTCCAGGCTCTCGACTTTAGCGGCTGTGCTCAGGGACGAAGCTGAAACTTGCAACACCATCGTGTTGCCGGTATTCGAGTTGGTTTTGATGCGGCGGCATACTTCAATGCCGTTGATATCCGGCAGGATCACGTCTAACAGGACGAGATGAGGCGACCTTTCCTGCACCAGACGCAACGCTTCGGCGCCGGTCTTGGCTTCGACCACCTGGTAGCCGGCGCGCTGCAAAATGCGTGTTTTTGCGTAGCGCGACGGCTCGTCATCGTCGACGTTCAGAATCGTGTAGATGAAGCCCTCGTTCATACCCTAATCCAGTGTTGAGTCAAAAGTGCTGACTCCTGAGCCCTCAGCTTTGGGCATTGAGAGAAAACCTTTGAGCTTGAACCCGCCGTCCTTCTCGGCCATCAACACCCAAGGCTCCATACTCTACATCGCGTGAACTCGATGCTCAATGCCTTTCCTTACCGTCGTTATTGTACTCAGCGCCCACGACTTTCCGCTCAGCGCTCCTAATCATGCCTTTCACGACCGCCTCTATCGTTTCCCGCGTCAATTCGTTTTTCTTAATGAGCGCATAGGCCACGCTCTCGATTTTCTCTTCCTCCAATCCGCTCAGCATCCTTCACTCCTCGCAGAGTAACGGCGGTCAATTGGTACTTGACCCACTCGTTGAGGATGTTCTGCTCGTTTCGTTCAATAATTTTTGCCACGTTCGATTGTTCCATAACTTCCCCTACTCCGAGTATAACCACGGAGGCTAAAATCTATCTCATATTCCGACTATGTCAATCAGATTGGCGACATTACTACAAAATGGTTGAACCTGTTCCAGCGTTTCCGCTGAAGGACGGATCCGTCCGAAGCCTTGTGGCGGACAAGCGGTCCAAGCCGGTGAGAGACAGTTCCATTCCGTTTTGTTCATTACACTGGTTGATTTTTCCGCTTGGAGGCTTTAAGAAAGTCTTGTTCAAGCAGCTCCAGCCGTGACATAAGAGTTCAACCCGTTCCAGCCTTTCAAGCGGTTCAAGCCGTTCGAAGAGAGAATCGATTCAAGGGCTGGGTCTAGCGGTTCGAACGGATTGAACGGTTTAAACCGTTTGAACCGTTTATTAGGCGCATGCGTCTCGTTATCCAGAGGGTTTCACAGGCTCATGTCACCGTCGGCGAGAGCATCGTTGGCTCTATTGGAGCAGGGATTTGTCTCTTCATTGGCGTCAAAAAAGGGGATGGAAAAGCAAACGTTGGACGTCTAACTAAAAAGGTGACGCATCTGCGGATATTCGAGGACGAGCAAGGGAAAATGAATCGCTCCTTGATCGACGTGCACGGAGAGATCCTGGTGGTATCGGAGTTCACCTTGTACGGGGACTGTGCGAAAGGCCATCGCCCCTCGTTCAGCGACGCGGCCCCGGGGCCGGAAGCCGAAAGTGTTTATAACTATTTCGTGGCTACGCTGGGGCAGGCTGGTCTCAAGGTTGCCACTGGAGTCTTCGGAGCCAAAATGGAGGTGGCGATTAACAACGACGGGCCGGTAACGTTGATTCTGGAAGATTAAGGATGCACGTGGTCTTGGTCGAACCCGAAATCCCGCCAAATACGGGAAGTGTGGCGCGACTCTGCGCCGCGACATTAGCGCCGCTTCATTTGATAGAGCCGCTCGGGTTTAAGATAGATGACAAGCATTTGAAGCGCGCCGGTCTTGACTACTGGGAGTATGTTGATCTCCGAGTCCACAAGTCATGGGGTGATTTCCTAAAGAAGAGCGCCGGGGAAACCTTGCTCTACTTCTCTAAGAGGGCCGCGAAATCGTATACCGCGGCGCGTTATCAAGAAAATGATTTTCTGGTATTCGGTCCGGAGACGCGCGGTTTACCTCAAGAGCTCTTGAATGATAACGCGGATAGAGCGTATCAAATTCCCATGCAGGGGCGCGGAGTCCGGAGCCTCAATCTGTCGAACTCGGTCTCCATAGTCCTTTATGAGGCGCTTAGGCAGATCGGAAGAGTCTAATGAAAATACGCAAGGGAAAAAGGGCATAGCACGAGGCGAATACAGGGAGCGAGGAGCTGCCGACCTCTGATTTTGCTCTTTGCTCCTTGAGGCCTGCGAGTTGGTATTTGGACTGAGGTCTTGACCGTGAGTAAGTTTATGGTTAAGTATCACACCAAAATTTTCACTTTGAGGGGGATTGCTATGAGGCTTGGGCGTGTAAGTGAAAGCCCGCGGATGGTATTTTTTTTGTTCGCGTTGTTTTTAGTTTGCTTCGCTGCGGTCGTTGCGCCGGTATTTTCCGCCGAGAAAACTGAACAGAAGGACGCGCAAACATCTAAAGACAGTTTCAACTTGATCATCCCGTACAAGGATTTGACTGTGGGCCAAGGGCAGGAAGTTACGATGGACACGGAAGTGGTCAATCGCACGAAAAGTCCGGTCGAGGTGAACCTTTCCCTCGAATCCGTTCCCAAAGGATGGGAAGTGAATTTCAATTCCCGCTATCCGAGCTACCCGATCCGCTCAGTCACGGTCCAGGGCGAGAAGTCCACGACCATCGAATTCAAGGGCAAGATTCCCCCAAAAACCAAACCGGGGAATTACGATATAAAAGTAACGGCGAGGGACGCCGTTGGCACAACCCGATATTCTGATACGATCAACTTCCGTGTAACCGCAGGGAAGGTCGAAACCGGCGGGCTGAGAATCACCAGCCAGTATCCCGTTCTCAGCACAGCCTCGGGTCAAACCTTGAAATTTACCGTCGATCTTAGGAACGAGACGAATAAGCCGTTAACCGTCAATCTTTCTGCCCAAACTCCCCCGGGCTGGACGATTCGTTTTAAACCTCAGTTTGGCGATACCCAAATCTCTTCTATTCAGTTGAAAGAGAATGCCACCGAAACGTTGAGCGTGGAAATAGATACTCCCGCGCAGGCTGAGGCAAAAGAGCACCCTGTGAGGATCCGCGCCCAGGCCGGCGCATTTGAGGCGGCAACCAATCTAAAAGTAAGCCTCAAAGGAACCCGGGATCTGAAGATGGCGTCGGGGAGTGGGACGCTGAATACCTCGATTACGGCCGGCAACAGGACTACCATCGATTTTCTCGTGGGTAACGCGGGCACCGCCCCGATTCAGAACCTCTCGTTCATTACCAAGAAACCGAACGATAAATGGACCGTGGACTTTAAACCCGACAAGATCGACGCGCTGAATGCTGGGGAGGTGCGGGAGATCAAAATGGAGCTTCTGGCTCCCGAGAGAACCGTGGCGGGAGACTATCTGCTCACTCTCACCGCGAACGCTCCGGAGGTCAACAGATCGGTTGAGTTCAGAGTCACCGTCTCGACGCCTACTGTATGGGGATGGATCGGTTTTGGTATCGTCGCGCTCGTGATTCTCGGCTTAGCTGTTGTGTTCTTCCGGCTGGGACGTAGATGAGCGCTGTCATCGAAACCCAAAATCTGAGCAAGCGTTACAGTGATAAACTCGCAGTTAATGCGCTGAACCTTGCCGTCGAGGAAGGTGAAATCTTCGGTTTCTTAGGCCCCAACGGCGCCGGCAAGACGACGACGATCCTCATGCTTCTCGGCTTGACCGAGCCCACTTCCGGACGGGTGTCCGTTTGCGGCTTTAATCCCACGAGCAAGCCTCTCGAAGTGAAGCGCCGCGTGGGCTATCTGCCCGAGAGTCCCGGCTTTTACGAAGACCTGAGCGCCCGGGAGAACTTGCTCTACATGGCGCGACTGAATCGTATTCCGGAAGACGAGGCCAAGAGAAGAACGGCCGAAGTCCTGGAACAAGTCGGCCTGGGCGAGGATGGCCGGCGCCTCGTGCGAGAATTCTCCCGCGGGATGAAGCAGCGGCTGGGAATCGCGGAAGTGCTAGTCAAGAACCCGAGCGCCATCCTCCTCGACGAGCCGACCCTCGGCATAGACCCGGATGGAGCCATTCGAATCCTCGAGCTGATCAAGAGTCTTAACCGGGAGCAAAACTTGACCGTCATGCTTTCCTCGCACCAGCTCCAACAAGTTCAGGAGATCTGCAATCGCATCGGCATCATCGTCAAAGGCAGGCTCATTGTCCAGGGGCAAATGGACGAACTCGGCAAAGCCATCCTGAAAGAGCGCCAGTGGAACTTTCTACTCGAAGTCGCCGGCAGTCCGGATGGCCTAGAGAGAGATTTGCATGCCATCCCGGGCGTTGACGATATCGAAAAGCGCAGCCATGGACTCTTTCTCCGTTGCACCAGGGATGTCAGACCTGACGTGATAGCGTTATTGGCAAGAAAAAATCTCCAGCTACTCCAGCTACGTTCGGAAGATCCTACGTTAGAAGAAATCTACCTTAAATACTTCCGTGAGGCTTAAATAAAGATGAGTGTTGTCTTTTGGAAAGAGCTTGCCGACCATTTTAGCTCCCGCCGTTTTATGATTCTGTTGATCCTGATCGTGCTGATCGGCTTGTGGTCGTCCTATGCCACAGGCCAGGCAATCCGTCAGAATACCGAAAGCATTCCCGCCCAATACGCTTTTCTTCTGTTGCTGACCTCCAGTGGGGAAACCGTCTTTTCACTGGCGACTTTTCTCGGATTCTTCGGCCCATTGGTCGGCATCACCCTCGGCTTCGACTCGATAAGCGGTGAGTACGCGCGCGGCACCCTTAGCCGGGTCCTATCCCAGCCGATCTATCGCGACAGCCTGATCAATGGCAAATTTTTCGCGGGATTAGCGACCGTAGCTGTGCTGTGGGGTTCGATCCTGCTGCTCGTTATCGGCCTGGGCATTACGCTCCTCGGCTTTCCGCCCAACGCAGAGGAGCTATGGCGCATGCTAATCTTTACCGCCGTGGGAATCTTTTACGTCGGCTTTTGGCTCGCGCTCGCGCTACTGTTTTCTTTAGTGTTTCAGAAGACTGTGACGGCCGCGCTCGCTTCCATGGCGATGTGGTTGTTCATGACCCTCTTCGTTGTCATCGTCGGCCAGGCAATCGCGGGTATCCTTGTTCCCGAAACGTCGACGGCCGAGCAAATCGCCCGGCGATCAGATATAGAGAACATCGTCAGTCGTATTTCTCCCACCACCCTTTTCTCGGAAGCCGTTCACATCTTGCTCAATCCGGCGGCTCGGGTATTCGGATTGGCGCTGCAGAGCCAGGCCGAAGGCATCTTGCCGACGCCGCTTGCCCTCGATCAAAGCCTGAACCTCATCTGGCCGCATATCACAACCTTGTTTGGCCTGGTTGCGGTCTGCTTCGGCATTTCCTATATCATCTTCATGCGCGCAGAAATCCGGCCGTAGGATAACTCGCAAAGCGCAAGGAGCAAAGAGCCAGGCCGGAGGTCAGACGTCGGAGATCAGAGATCAGCGGGAACAAAGGGCACGGGAAAGGAACCTTCAGCTCTGACCTCTGACTTCTGTGCTTCGCCCCTTAGCCCTTACCGACAATTTGGTAACAAAAACGTACTCGTCCGCCAGAATTGTTGATATGTAAACTATTTGCGTCTAAAATACGCCAACGCTCAAAATTACGTATTACTCTATGGGAATGTTTGCGACGTTCCCCCACAGGGATTGGGTTTAAAATCTGTTTTTTTCCGGCGGCTCACAAAGATCTCAGATGAGCGACGCCTGTCTGCCGTGTCGGCACAGGCAGGTGCGAATCTGTCGAGGACTAAACGCACGGGGCAAAGAATTAGTCTGAACTCTTTGCACTTAGCTCTTTGCGCTTTGCGAGTATACTTCAGCCGCCTGGCCAGGAGGCTCGATGCCTTATAAGGATCTGCGCGAATACCTCGCGGTGCTCGAAGAAAAAGGCAAGCTTAGAAGAGTCAAAAAAGAAGTCGACAAGGACTGGGAGATCGCTGCCGTCTGCCGCCAACTCTTTAAGAAGATTCCGCCCCAAAAAAGACCAGCGCTGATGTTCGAGAACATCAAAGGTTTTTCAATCCCGCTTGTAGCCGGCGTGTTGGGGGCCTCACGGGAGATTTATGCAATTGGTCTGGAGACGGAGGCCATCGAGGGAATCAACCGAAAGTGGGATAACGCATTGGAGAAGCCGATACCGCCGCGTATCGTCAAATCCGGACCTTGTAAAGAGAATATTTTGCATGGCAGAGAGGTCGATATTACGAAGTTCCCCGTGCCAATCTGGACGGTCGGCGAAGATCCGGGACCGTTTTTCACGTCTCCTTATGTCATAACCAAGGATCCCGAGAGCGGGATTCGTAACGTCGGCACTTATCGCATGCAGGTCAAAGGTCCTAACAAGACCGGTTTTCTTATCGGCAAACGTCAAGATGCTTCATGGCACCTGATAAAGAACGACCAGCAGAACAAACCGACGCCGGTGGCAGTCGTCATAGGCTCGGACCCAACCATCGGATACGTGTCGGTTTCCAAAATGTCCGACGCGTTGGATGAGTTTGCGGTTGCCGGCGCCTTGCGCGGTGAACCGGTCGATCTGGTGCCGTGCGAAACCATACCCTTGGAAGTTCCTGCTACGGCCGAGATCGTTTTGGAAGGCGAGATACCGCCCAACAGCTTAGAACCTGAAGGTCCATTCGGCGAGTACACGGGCTACATGGGCCCCGCAGGGAACCAGCCTTTCTTCAATATCAAATGCATGACCTTCAGGAACAAACCTATCTATCAGGCGTTTATCAGCCAGATGCCCCCGTCGGAGTCGAGCTGTATCCGCGGCGTGGGGCGAGAGTGGCCGCTGTTTAAGCATCTCAAACATGTGCTGCGACTGCCGATCAAAGACGTTCGGCTCAAAGAAGCCGGGGGCAGCGGCGCTTACGTCGTGGTGTCGCTCCATAAGCAGTTTGACGGCCAAGTCAAACAACTGATGTACGGCATCTGGTCTCTAAGGACCGGTTTTGGGAAAATCACCGTCGTTGTCGACGATGACATCGATATCTGGGATGATTTCGCCGTAGACTGGGCTCTTAGCTGGAGAGTTCGGCCCGATCGCGACGTGTATATAGAAAAGGACGTGCAGGCGGTCGGACTCGACCCTTCGCAAGCCCCTGCCTCGGTTCCACAACATCATCCGAACCGGTATCTTGGCACTCGGGTCGCGATCGACGCAACGAGGAAACACGAGTATCCGGCAGTTTCACTACCACCCCAAGAGCATTTGGACCTGGTCGCGAGTAGATGGAAAGAATACGGGATCGAGTAGCAGGCTGCTGAAAAAGACTCACATGCTGCGTTGCGCTCAATCGCCTCGCTCCTTACGTAGGTTGAGGTTCCTGTTAAGATTTAGTTCGATCTAAGCCTAAGCCTTAGCCTCAACCTTCCGAAGCTCGCACGCCTCGCCTCTGAGATCTTTTTGAGCAGCCTGTAAAAGTCCTGAGTCCTTAACTCGGGACTAGCAGGTTTGAGATTTGAGATCTGAGATTTGCAATGCCAGCCTGCTAAGAGCTGGCCCGGCGCATCGTCTTCGCCGCGGCCATGATAGATTCGATGATTTTTTTGTAGCCGGTACAGCGGCAGATATTGCCGTGCATGAAGTGTTTCAATTCCTCTTCTGTCGGATCCGGATTTTCATCCAACAGCGCCTTGGACGCTAAGATCATCCCCGGCGTACAGAACCCGCACTGAAATCCGCCATATTCGATGAATGCCTGCTGGAGTGGATGGAGTTTACCGTTTTCGGCCAAGCCTTCAATCGTAAGCACCGACCGCCCTCTGATTTCAAAAGCAAGCGTGGTGCAGGCGCTTACCGGCCGCCCATCGACCAACAGCGTACAAGCTCCACAAACTTGCACGTCGCAGGAGCGTTTGACTCCCGTCAGGCCGAGTCGATCACGCACTACGTCCAACAACAGCTCGTGAGGCTCTACGTCCAATTCCTGCAACTTACCATTCAGGGTAAAAGAAATCGGGATATTTTGAACATCGGAACGCCTGAACATCGCTTTCCCCCTTAGTACGAACTGGCAAAGCGCAGGGAGCAGGGAGCAAAGAGCCTGATCTTTCTGATCTCTGACATCTGATCTCTGACTTCTACCCTTTGCGCTTAGCCCTTAGCGCAAGGCTCTCAACGGCACTGGCTTAGTGCGCTCTGAAAAGAGCGCTTTAAGAGAACCCCAACGATATGCTCTTTGTATTCCTGGGAGCCATGGAGATCGGTGATCGCCTGAGCCGCTTTCGCAGCGGCTTCACCTGCCTGGACTATGTTGCGCGACGCCTCTTCCGTGTCCTTGCCTCTAAGCAGCTCTTCGGCTTCCGAAACCCGTTTCGGCGCGGGGCCGGCGCAGCCGACCGCGATTTTGATATCAGCGATCGAGTTCCCGCCGTTGAGGCTAAGCGCTACGGCCACTCCGACGCTGGGCCTCTCCAGATAGCCGAATTTCATATAGGTGACTCCGGACCTCTGCGCAGGCGCGGGCACATGAATCTCCGTGAGTACTTCGTCCGGTTCAAGGCAGGTCTCGAAGGCGTCTACGAAAAATGACTCGGCGGAAATCTCGCGTTTCGAATCGGATTTCTCGGCCACGAACCTGGCTCCTAAAGCAATGAGCAGCGTACCGGGATCGGCATGAGGTTCGGCGAAACACAAATTCCCGCCGATCGTGCCCACCTGGCGCACCCGCACATTGGCGACGTTTTCCTCGAGCTTTACGAGCGACGGAAGTTGCTGTTTGAGAATCGGCGACGTTTCCAATTCATGATGAGTCGCTAGCGCTCCGATGCGAATCGTTCCGCTGTCCGCCTTGACCTCGTTCAGCCCTCGGACCGTTTTGACGTTGATCAGGCGTTCGTATTGAACCAAACCTTCTTTCATGGCTAACAGAAGTTCCGTTCCCCCGGCATATAGTTTAGCGGACTCGCCGAGGCGGGCGAGTAGTTCGGAAACTTCCTTGACGCTCTCCGGCTCCTCCAAACGAAAACGTCGCAGCATGCTAGGAATCTCCTTCCAAGCGCTTCTTCACGGATTGCGCAAACTCATCCAGAACCTGATCGGCTTTGCGCTTGATGATGCCATGCCCCAAGGCGGCGAGCTTACCCAAAATGTCCACATCGGCGATGAAGCCAAGGGTGGTCTTGTCGCCCTCTCCCTTCAGGTTTACGTCCAAATCGATCTTCATGCGGCTGCCGATCTTATTGTCCGCTCCCGCGGCCCGCGCTTTGATTCGGGTTAATTCCTCCCGTTCAAGAACCTCTATGGTGGTCGGAAACTCAACCCGAAAAGGTCCGACTTTCTCCACCATTGTGGCGGAATAAAGCTTCCCCGCCTCCAGGGTTTTCGCTTCCTTGCAACCGGGAACGCAGGCGATAAACCGATCCACGTCCCAAATAAAGTTCCAAACTTTTTCCTTGGGAGCTTGGATTTCTACCTCTTTCTCGAAACGCAATGCTCGTCCTCCATTTGCCCCGCGCGCACGACGCTCTGTGTATGCGAGCGCGGGAATAAACGTTTTGACCTTCCGAGACGCGAAGCCCCGGAGCCAGAAGCCGCGCTAGGGAGTTTGCTTCAACTTGTTTTTGGTATCAAAAGCGCGGCGAAGTCGCAAGCAGAAGATCGAAGCAGGGTAAGGTTTAAGTTCAGCTCAGACTGGAAAACTTAGGAAAGTTGAGGTCGAGTGCGGACGAACCGACTTTAAGAAGGTTTAGGCTCAGGATAAGCTCAGCCTTCGCTCTCTGTACTCAACCTCAGCCTTGACCTTAGCCTGCTTTCAGCCTAAACCTCAGCCTGCTCGACGTCCTTGAGCTCTTTACTGAGATACGTTTTGAGCTTTTTCTTCACTCGATCTTCGATCTGACGCACACGCTCGCGGCTGATACCGTATTTGTCGCCGATCTCTCGCAAGGTCAACGGATCCTCGTTAAGCAGCCTTTCGCGGTAAATGACCAATTCTTTGTCTTTCAGAGCCTTCGCGAAAAGCTCCATTTTTTCCCGCAATAGCTGGCGATATTGCGCCTCGGCGAACTGCTCCTCCGGGGATTGCTTCTCATCCGGCAAGAAATTGAGCATCGTCGCCTCTTCTCCCTCGCCAATCGGCACGTCAACCGACAGGTCGCGGTGCGCCAGCCGTTGCTCCATCTCGACGACTTCGTCTTCCTTGACGTTCAGTCGTTGGGCAAGAAGCTTGGGGCCGGGCGTCAACCCCTCCGCCTCAAGTTTTTCTTTTTCTTTTTGTAGATTGAAGAATAGCTTTCGCTGAGCCTGAGTGGTTCCTATCTTGACCATGCGCCAATCGTTCATGATATAGCGGATCATGTACGCCCTGATCCACCACACGGCATAGGAAGGGAAGCGCACGCCGCGATAGGGATCGAAATTCTTAACCGCTTCCATCAATCCCATATTGCCCTCTTGAATCAGATCAAGAAGATTCTTGAAAGCCTTCTGATACTCTCGGGCGATCATCACCACCAGGCGTAGATTGGCGGTTACGAGAGTGTAGGCGGCCTCGACATTGCCGTATTCCTTGTATTCGACCGCCAAACGATGCTCTTCCTCCCGCGTCAACAGGGGAAACCGGCGAATCTCGGCAAGATAGCGCTGCAGCGGCTCAAAAGGGACGACGGCCTTGTCTGACAAAACCTTCGATTCATCAGCTTCAACTTCTTTCGATAGATCGATTTCCGGCAATTGAATATCGATCCCCGTTTCTTTCTTTTTGTCATCCATCATCTAGCCAAGCGGGCTGCAATACATAAGCAAAGTCTATCGCTTCGGGCGAAGTTTTCAACGAACGACTAACATCGGTGTCGCAACGGGCAGACGGGAAGGGCAGTACGGGAAATATCAACTGGTGGGAGGGTCCCACTTACAAATCGGATGACGCCTTTCTGACTTTTCCGTCGGCGATCTCCCTCAGAGCCACGACCACCTCTCGATTATCGGAATCGATAAGCGGCTTTGCGCCCTTGAAAAGCTGTCTCGCGCGCTTCGAAGCAAGCATGACCAACTCAAAACGATTAGCAACCTTCCGCAGGCAATCCTCAACCGTAATACGCGACATAGTTTTGCTCCTGTTTGATCAACACTCCCGATTGAAACAGATTTTGCAAAAGCAGTCAATCAACTTAGTGCCCTGCCGGGCCGCTGGCGAAGCGAAAAGTCAGAGGCCGGAGGGCCTGCCGGATCTTGACAGAAACCGCGCGAGCACCTAACTTCCGCATGGGACCCGACAAACATCTGTTTGTGCCAGGGGGCCTCGCCATCGGTAGTTGGGCACGGGGTAAAGAAAGGGTTTAGAATGCTTAAGCGCCTATTCACGAAGGTTGCAGAGCTGCTCCTTCCCGAAAAATACGGCAATAATCAAACGCCCCCCGAGGACCCGACTCGAGCTCTGATTTCAATCTACTATCGACTCGTGCAACTGGCGTCGCAGATCGAGACACACTCGGAAGCCGCGCCATATCCGCAAGTCAGGCAACGTCTACAAGCAATCGCCGAGGAAAAGCGCGAGAGCGCACAGCAATTAAAAAATGCGGTTGAAAGCCGTCTAGTGTCGGTCCAACAGGCTGCCGTCTCCCCTGTTTCCGGTAAGAACCACTGGGAACGGGTCAGGCACGACTTAGCTGACCAAAGAGCGTTCGAGGATTTCCTTGCGCTATGCGAGCCGCGCCTAAGCGCTGAGTACCCGGAGATTGCGCATTTTCTGTTAAAAGTGAGGGCTAATCAGGCGGCACATCGAGAGACTCTAGCCGAGTTAATGGCCGTGGCCGATCCCCAGGCGACTCAGACCTAGCGACGAAATGATCGGTTCAACCCGTTCAATCTGTTCAAATCGTTCAAACCGAGCAACCTGGGCGTAAGGCTTCCCGGCTTGAACGGCTTAAACTGTTTGAAGGGCTGGAACGGATATTATCGACTGCTGGAATGATTGGAACGGCGATTTAATGTTCGATCTGCCAGGAACTCTTACTCTTTGCAAAAGCCATATCCAAGGCAATTCCGGTAACGATTGCCTGCCAGGCTTGGTCCTCCGACAATCCCTTGCCTTTGATGGATCGCCACAAAAAGATTATTTCTTCTTCGGTGACGTTTTCGAAGAGTTCCTGTTCACGTTCGTGTAAAGTTGCGGGTGCCGGATTGTATCTCATCGCAGTTGCCTGGTTACCTCTGAGGTTTTATTACTCTCGCGGGTTCTTAAAAGCAAAGGCAGTGCCAGAATTTCGAGAATTAAAAACAGCCAACATTTCCAGTATGTTAGGGGCGCCGCCCTGATTCCTTCAATTGACGGCAAATGTCAGAATTGCGCGAATTTGCGACAAATTGCGCAGGCACAGGCCTAGTTAGACAATCGAACGCCTAGCAGGCTGCTGAAAAGACTCATAGGCAAAGCGCAGGGAGCAAAGAGCAGGGGGCAGGGACTGCTCCTCGCTTCGCTTCAGCCGGAGGCTGATCCGCCCTCCGCCACAGAACCTGCGGATCCGTTCTTCGGCGGAAACGCTTTGTGGCGGACCCCTGCTTTCTCCTGCTAGTCAATAACGGCTATCCCGGAAATCTCTATCAAACAATTCGGATTGTACAGGCCTTTGACCTCGACCAGAGTGATTGCCGGGAAGAACTTGTCGAAAACTTCCCGATAAGCCGCCCCGAGAGGCTTTTTATTGTTCAGGTACGCTTGCAAATCCGTGACGTACATCGTGAGCACCACGTAGTTCTGCGGCCGTCCTCCGGCCGCCTCGATTGCCGTCTTCAGGTTGCGCATGACCTGGGTGAATTGAGCTACAAAATCGCCTTTACCTACCACTTGCCCCTTTAGGTCAAAAGGGGCTTGGCCGGCAACGTGAACGATCTTCCCTCCTGTAATCTTGGCCACATGCGCGTAACCGACGGGACGCTCTAGTCCCTCCGGGTTTAACAGTTCGAATGGCATTGAGTCTTTCTCCTCCTAGAGCCTGTGTCGGAATTCGTCCATGGTTCGATCCTTCGGTTCCACTCAGGACAGGCTCCCTCGACTCGCCTTTAGTCCCGAGCTCGTCGAGGGCTCACCACGAACGGTGTGGGTATACGACAATTCAAATGTTTAGCCGTTCGCCCTGAGCTTTGTCGAAGGGTGACCGGCTGATTCGCACACTCTCCTTACTCGCGGGCTGCAGTCAGCGCGGGGTCCCAGAACCTGATAAAACTCTTTATCTCTCCGACCACATCATCGGAAGCGGCAACATAGGGAAGGATAATTCGTGTCGCTCCCGCATCCTTATAGGGCTTGATCTGTTCGACAATCTCCGCGGCTGAAGTCGCTGCGACGAGCGGCAATCCTGCGAAAAGCCGATCCGTGACGAGCTTTCGCGCTTCATGAAAACCGCCGGACTTCCACGCCGCTCGCATCTCTTCAACTTCTTCGGCGAATCCCATGCGTCCCAACAGATCCCGATAGTAGTCCGCCAAGGCGTAATATGTGAGGGCGTGGCTCAAGGCCTCCCGCGCAGCCGCGTAGCTGTGCGCGACCGAACAGCGAATCTTGCAGATGATCTCCACGGCCGTCGGATCTCTGCCGGCCTCCTCAGCGCCGTTTCTTACATTATCGGCAATCCGGCGGATCTCAGCCGGGTTGGCCATGTTGACAAGCACTCCATCCGTAATCTTCCCGGCCAACCGGGTCATGTTGGGGCCAAAAGCAGCCAAATAGATCGGGATGGAATTTGGGCCCGGAACGAAGGCCATCTTGAAAGCGTGAGAAGTAAAATATTTACCATCGAAATTCACCTTCTCACCGCGCATGGCCCGACGCACTATTTCGAGATACTCGTGGATCCGTCCTAGGGGATGGTCCATGACCAGCCCATGCCATTTTGCAATTGTTGGATTAGAAACGCCGACGCCCAAAAGAAACCTTCCTCGCGACAATTCGTTGAGTCCGGCAGCCTGAAGCGCGAGTGTAGCCGGGGTCCTGCCTAGAATATGGTAAACCGCCGAGCCGATCTTCATTCGCGAGGTAACGGCGGCAACTGCCGAGAGCATTACTGTGGGATCTTTGTTATTCGCCTCCCCTCCCCATGCGCAACCAAACCCGTGAATCTCCGCCATCCGGGCCAATTCCGGGATCTCGTGCATCGGCAGTTGAGCGCCGGAATTAAATTCGATATCGATCTGCATCGGTCTACAGGCCGTACACTACCAACGCTGCTATTTGTGACAAATAAAGGTCAGTTTTAACTGTAACTCGCGGGAAGATTCGTCTTTAAAATTTCGATCTTCTCCGTTTTTTCCACATAACGAATGAAACGATACTTGTTTTCGACTTCGTCCAGCGGATAAGGCGGCACTTCCGTTCTGGCGGTCTCTACCTTTGCGCCGACAAAGGTTAACTGATCTCCCGTCAAAGCCTCGGCTACAGCGTCGGCAAACGAGTCCATCGAATTGACCCACAGGGCCCGCTTGATTCCGGCCGCCAGCGCGATACCGACCAAGTCTGCGCCGCTGGAAGTCGCAGTCTTACGATAGCCGGATGCTTCATAAACTTCGTTATCAAAGACTATATGGATCAGGTTTTTCGGATTCATGCGCGCGATAGTCGGCAAAGAGCAGAGATTCATCAACAAGGAACCGTCCCCATCCAAAGCGATGACCTTTCGGTGCGGCAGGCCGAGCGCCATCCCCAATGCGATGGACGAGCACAGCCCGAGAGTTCTCACGCGAAGGTTACCATCACTGGGCCGAAGCGCGTTCCATTCAAGCGTGGTTGCGCCCGCGGAGCTGACCACCAGCGCGTCCTTGGCTTCGCCCGCCAACGCCCGCAAACAACCAAACCGTTTCATAACAAAAAATGTCTATCTCCAGTACTCCGTTTTATAAGCTTCCGATCACCGCTCGACGGCCCAAAACCTCTTTTGTGAGAAGCAGCGCAACCGGGCGCTTCGAATCCTCGGCCAAGATCTCCGCGCGCTTGATCATTTCGTTGGCCTGGTTGGGGTCACGCAGAACATAGGAGCGAATTCCCAACGCGTTTAACACGGGCTCGGTCATACCGCCGGTCGTGCTGAAGGTGCGGTCGCCGATATCGCCGGCATAGTAAATCATCAGCAAAAGCGGTATCTGGTACTGCAGCAAAGTGCTGACGATCGCGTTGTTGCTGTTGAAAAATCCGCCGTTCTGCATGATGGCCGCGCATTTTTTGCCGACGAGATAGGCGCCGGCGCAAACACCGATCCCCTCTTCTTCTCGACACAGCGGCACGTGGGTGACGCTTTGATCTTCCTCGATTGAGGCCAGCAATTGCGCAAGATTGATGTCCGGCAACGTGGCAATTAGATCTATCCCGGCCTCTCTCAGTCCACCGAGAATTATTTTCGCCGCTTCTTCCGCGCTGACCGCATGTTGTTCTGAAACCATTGCATCATTCGCTTAACACCAAACCGTCACCGGATCAACCCGGCTTTAAACGCAATGAACAGATATCAGAGGTCAGAAGTGACAGGTCGGCGGCTTTCTGCTCCGTGCTTTCTCCTCGCCCTTGCCCTTAGCCCCTGGCGCTTTGCGGTTAGCGAACTTTTCATCAGTTCCTCTTTTTCTTTGATCGGAATCTTAGTATACAAAACATCACAGAGATCTTACTGAAAGGAGACCCACATGATCAAGCTTTACGATTTCAAATCGTCGCCGAATTGCCAGCGAGTTAAAGTCGTGCTGGAGGAAAAGAAACTCCCGTACGAAACGATTCCCATCGACCTTCGAGCGAAAGAGCAAAAGAGCCCGGAGTATCTGAAGCTCAATCCGTACGGCAAAGTGCCCGCCCTTCTCGACGGCGATACGATTCTCTATGAGAGCTGCATCATCAATGAGTACTTGAACGAGAAGTACGCGAGTCCGCCGTTGATGCCGGCCGACCCCGGAAAACGAGCCAAGGCCCGCATCCTGATCGATTATGGCCTGGCGCAGATGGATGCGGCATATCAAAAATTACGGCTGGAGTTGATGAAAGACGAACAAGGACAAGACAAAGGAGCGGTCGACAGCGCAAAGGCTGAGCTGAAAAAGCTCTTACAGCGTTTTGAGGCCGAGATCGGCGATCAACCCTACCTGGCGGGCGAGTTCTCGCTGGTCGACGCCGGCCTGATACCGCGCTTCACGCGCCTCGAGGGGTTTGGCGTGCTCCCGGATTCGTCTCTGCCCCGCCTGGGAAAGTACTTGCAGAGAATGAAAGAGCGGCCGTCGGTCAAAGTCATTCTCTGAGCGAGGCCGGGGAACGGTTGGAACAACGATTTTTCGCATGCATCACTCCATTACTCCAGCACTGCAGTACTCCAGCTCCTACCACGGGTCGAGCCAGCCTGCTTAATTGTGTATGGAGACGCCGTGGAGCAGTTCCTTGGGTGCCAGCTTTTCGGCTCTCCTTCGACCGCTGATACATCGCCTGGCCCAACCCTCTTTTCCCCTATACGAAGGCACGCTGACGCTGGCGGGCCTGCAGAACAAAGTGGAAGTCCGGTGGGATGATTACGGCATCCCGCGCGTATTTGCCGCTAACGAACACGATCTATTTTTGGCCCAGGGCTACCTGCACGCTCAGGAGCGACTTTGGCAAATGGACCTGACTCGCTGCTTTCTCAGCGGCCGCACGGCCGAGATATTCGGCCGTTTTCCGGTTCCGTGGAAGGAATTATCAACTCATTTTCGGAATAGCGACAGCGCCAACTTCGACTACTTCATGAGATTGATAGGGATTCGGCAAAGCGCCATCCGGTCGCTCGAAATTCTGCGCCAGGAAGATCGCGAACGGCTCCAAGCGTACAGCGACGGGGTCAACCGGTATATTGAGAATTGCGGCAAGCGCTTGCCTTGGGAGTTTCGCCTGCTCCGCTACCGACCCGTACAGTGGCATCCCGAAGATAGCCTTACTATCGGGAAAGGATTTGCCTTTCTTCTCTCACCCGCTCTCTTCACCCGGCTCAACATGATCGCCCTGGCAGCCAAGCTCCGTAGCCAACAGCAAAAACTTCGCTCGCTTTTTCCGACATATCCCGACGACGGGCCATCAATTACAAAGGCGACCTGGGATTCCGCCCAGGCTTTGTGGCAATTCATGAGCGGTACTTTTTCCTCCAGCGACTGGAGTCCCGCCGGCCTCGGCAGCAACAACTGGGTCATCGCCCCGGAGCGGTCTGCCAGCGGAAATGCGCTTTTGTGCAACGATCCCCACCTGCGTCTGACCCTGCCGTCGGTCTGGTATCTCATGCATCTCAAAGCCGAACCCACTACAACCCAAGCCGATGGATATGAGGTCTGGGGAGCGTCCATTCCCGGCACTCCTTGTATTCACGTAGGCTGCAATCGTTCCATCGCCTGGGGGGTCACCGCCGCCCTATGCGACGACGTAGAACTTTATAGAGAAAAGATCGATCCGCTGGAGCCCGATCGCTATTTCGCGGGACGCCAGTGGCTGAAGATGGACAGCCGTTTGGAAACCATCCGCATTAGGGGCAAAGGAGAAATCAAGAGAACGGTGCGCCGGACCCGCCACGGCCCGGTCATAAGCGACTTTCAGGGGTCCACGCGATCGCCCGAGATCCTGGCTTTACGTTGGACCGCTCACGAACCCAGCCAAGACTTTCGCTGCGTCTACGCGATCAATCGCGCCCGAAACTGGGACGAGTTTCTCGACGGCCTCGCCCACCAGGTGGCGCCTAACTTGAACTACGTTTATGCCGACCAACAGGGAAATATCGGTTACAGCCTCGCCGGTAAAATTCCCATTCGACCCAAGGCGCCTACCTTGATGCCGGTGGAAGGCTGGCGTCCGGAGAACGATTGGCGCGGGTACGTTCCGTTCAGCGAACTGCCACGATTGTACAATCCGCCCGAGGGCGTGCTTGCGACTGCGAATCATCGGATCGCTGACGACTCGTATCCCCATTTTCTCTCTCATTTGTTTGAGCCTCCTTACCGCATCAACCGAATCAAACAATTTCTCACTACAAAAACGAAACTGTCGGTCGAAGACATGGTCGCGCTGCAGGGCGATCTGATATCGCTTCAGGCGAAAGAGATCGTGCAGGCTCTACAAACCGACCTTGAACAGGTTTCGATTGAATTTCCCGACTTGCACGAAACCGCCGGGCGGTTGTTGCGCTGGGATGGCCATTGCGGCGCGGAGAGTACTGAGGCGGCGATCTTTCACGTCTTCTATTACCGTCTGATGGCGAACCTCCTGGTTCCAGTGTTGGGAGAAGATCTATTCTTGGGCTACACTGAAATTTTCAACCAGTGCATCATTCCGATCGATCAGATCCTCAAAGATCCCGCCTCGGTTTGGTTCGACGGCTCTTCCCGGCGGGCATTGGTGACGAAGTCTTTAAGCGAAGCATCGAACGAACTTGCCGGCTTGACGGGAGCCGATATCCGGCAATGGCAATGGGGCCGGATACATACGCTCATGCTTGATCACAATATGAGCCGAATCAGCGTTTTCAAGCCGATCCTTTCTATCGGCCCGTTCGCGAGCCCGGGTGATAACCTAACGGTGAACATGGGATTCCAACGGCATTCCAATCCCTATCGCCATATTGTCGGCGCCTCGACCAGACTGATCATTGAACTCGGCAATCCACTACGGCTCAAAGCCGTTCTGCTGCCCGGACAATCCGGTCATCCCTTTTCGCCCCACTATGGCGATCAAACCGAATTATGGCGCAACGGTGGTTACATTTCGCTGGTAGAATCCAGCGAGAAGGTTGCGAACGAACGTAGGCTTATACTTATCCCGGCGTAAGGCTTTAGCACAATGCCCGCAAAAACTAGCTTCGAGAGAAAAGCATTGAGCTTTGAGTTCTAACCAGGCAATTCGAGTGCTCCTGATCTCAAAGCTCAAACCTCAGGGCTCAATGCTGCCAGCCCTGCTGCGATTCTTGACAGTCACCCTTAGAATGCCTATAAGTGGCTCCCGCAGTATGACCACAGGCTCCATAGTGTTCCAAGCTGTTAGCCTCTTCTTCTTAACGACTGCGCTATCCGCTACCCTTTATGCAGCCGAGGTGAAAATCATCGTGGGTGGAGCTCAGTCGCTGGCGGGTTTGGCAGAAAGATTTTCGAATCAATTCAGCAAACAGCATCCCCAAGTCGGGATCGAAATTCGCCGCGTGAACTCCAGCTACGCGATCAGCGCAGTGCGCAAGGGCGAGATTCAGATCGGCCTGGTGGCTCGGAGTCTTAGCCCCAGCGAAAGGCTCGAATTTCGCGTTGAAGCTCTCGGTCACGACGCTCTCATTCTGCTGAGCTATCCATGGAACTCGGTCAGCGATCTCACGTTGGAACAACTGCGAAAAATTTATTCTGGCCAGATCACCAGCTGGAATGAACTCGGCGGCCAGGACCAAGGTATCGTCCCCTTAACTCGCGAGCCAACTTCAGCGCTCCACAGAGTCTTTATTGAGAGCCTTTTCGGCAAAGGCTTTCGCGGTCAGGAAAAGGCATTTGTCCTGCGCGCTAATAAGAATAAAGTGCTCAGAACCATCAAGCGGATCCGCGGGTCGATCGGCTACGGGATTGTCCGTGTAGAAGAGGCTCAAAGCGAAGGAATCAAAGTCTTGGCAATCGACGGCAAGCTGCCTACTGCGGTAAATATACGCGATGAACGGTACCCGTTCATTCGAGCGCGGCTTGTGATTTCCAAAAGCGAGCCACACGCCCTTGTCCAGGAGTGGGTGGCGGAGTTTGCCAAATTCGTCAAACAAGGCGGTGGAGGGGAGTACCCTTGATGCGCAGCCTCCTTTGCAAGCTTCTGCTTTCTTCTTTGGTGGTTATCCTGTTGCCCATCGGCCTGGCAATACTCTGGAGCTCAAAAACCCTTTCGACACTTCTCGAACGCCGCTTTGCCGAAAAATCAACGGCCCAGGCTGAGCAAATCCATCTTCTATTAAGTGAAAGGCAAGAGACGGCAACGGGACTGGTCCATTGGATCGCGGAAATGCCCGGCGTGGGAGATGCGCTCAAGAGAGGAGACCGCGCGAAATTGTTCCAGCATCTCCTTCCTTTAGTCGGCTCGATCCAGCTGGACTTTGTTGAGATCCTCGATCGTGACGGGAAGATTTTCTTGCGCGTTCATGACCCTACCCGCTACGGCGACACCCCGACTTTGACAGAAGATATCCAAGGGCTGCTGCGCGGCATGGGCGATTTTTCCAATTATGGCGTCGCGGAGCGCGAAGGGAAAGCTTATCTGCGGGCCGCGGAGAGTATTGGCGGCGACGGCATCTTGGGCGTGGTCAGCGCCGGCTACGCGGTCAATCGTGACCTTGTCAAAAAGCTCGAACAGGTCGTCGCCGGCCGGGTCCTTATCACTATTGGCGGTCACGTCTACTCCACCGAGAAGCCGCGCCAACTCGCAAAAAGCCGGGCGCAAGTAATCTCCGGAGCCGCCGGCAACCGGGAATCCATCTGGCATCGCGACGTCTCGTCACCGTCTCTGGAAATTCGGCTGCCGCTGCAAACCGACCGGGGGATAGAAGGAAGCATTTCGATTTTTTTTCCGTCGCAGGAAATGACAGCGACAATCAACACGCTGCAGCAGACGCTTATTATCGTTGCGCTGGTGGGCATTGCTGTGGCGCTTGCGGCCTCGTGGTTCTTGAGCCGTCGATTAACTCGACCTCTCAAGGAATTGGTTTCGGGAACTCAACAGGTAGCCGCTGGCAATTACGAAGGCGCCGTCAGCACGCGCTCCAGGGACGAAATCGGAACCCTGGCCGGCTCGTTCAACTGCATGCTCGAGGAGCTGCGGCGGTCCAAAGCGGAGGTGGAAAGTTACCGCCGGGAGTTGGAAAGAAAAGTTGCGGAGCGAAGCGAGCAGCTAAGCGAAACGGAAAAGAAACGAGCAGCGATGGCCCACATGATTGCTCACGACCTCAAAAATCCTCTGCTCGGGATCAAAAAAACGCTGGAGCGGATCGAGCAAACGCCAAGCGACCTCAATGGAGCGCAGGGCAACAGGATCTTGACCGATCTTTTAAGCGCCGGCGACCTGGTTATCGGCATGGTCAATGAAATGCTGGACATTTATCGCTCAGACTTCGGTGAGATCCCGCTTTCGCAGACATCGTTCCAGGTTGAGGAAATCATTCAGGCGAGCCTGAGGATCCTCGGTCCGGATATCGAGGAAAAGCGGATTCAAGTAGTTATTCATTCGGATCCCGAGAGAATTTCTATAGTCGCCGATAAGCGGAGACTGACGCGGCTTCTGATCAACCTCCTTAGTAACGCCATCAAGTTTTCACTCGACGGCGGGCGGGTTTTCATCTCTACCAGTACGCGCGAGCAGAATGGCTCCGGCGTCTGGCTCGAATTGCGGGTCGAAGACGAAGGCCTGGGTATGCCCGAGCAGGACCTGCCCAAAATCTTCGATCGTTTTTACTCCCAAGATAAAGAAAAAGCTGAAACGGGCACCGGGTTGGGTTTACCTTACTGCAAGCTCGTGGTCGAAGCTCACGGCGGCAGGATCGTGGCGCGAAACCGTAAACAGCGGGGCTTCATGGTTTCGGTCCTTCTGCCGGTCCAGGATTGGACATCAGAGGGATTCTATGCCGCTTAGGCTGTTAATCGCGGACGACGAGAGACTCTTCAGGCAGAGCCTCAGGATACTTTTGGAAACCGCTAAAGACCTGAAAGTGGTCGCCGACGCCGGGGACGGTCAAGAGGCGGTAGTCAAAGCCCGGGAAACCGAGCCGGACATAGCTCTACTCGATGTTCGTATGCCGAAAATGGACGGAATTAAAGCCGCCAAACTAATTTCCGCCGTCTCCCCGCGCACCAAAATCCTCATGCTCTCCATTCATGATGACGACGCGAAGATCGTTTCAGCAATCAAAGCCGGCGCGAGGGGCTACATCCTCAAAGATACGGACCGTGATGATTTTATTGAGATTATCCGCCATACCTATGCCGGCAGATCCCATTCCTCTCCTTACCTTGCCCATCCGACGCTCGAAGAATCATCGGCCCATAGAGACCTCTCTCAGGAGGAAAGAGAGCGGCAATTTAGCGAAAAATATGGGCTATCGGAGTTGGAAGTCAAAGTGCTCCACCTGATAGCGGAGGGACTCAACAACGAAGAGATCAGCCAGCTTACGCGCCTGGCGCGCGAAACCATCAAGGGTCACCTCAAAGGGCTATTCCGGAAGCTTCAGGTGAAAAACCGCACCGAAGCTGCTGTTCTGGCTGTCAGGGAAGGGATCGACTAAGGAGCAAAGAGCAGGGGGCAGGGAGCTTGGATTTAGCAATCTACTCGACCCCCAAATGGGGCATTTAAAAAACCCCCGGATGGGGGATTGACACCCGGCGTTAACTAAGGGATAAAATTCCCACTTTTCGGTGAATGTTTTCCACCTATATCGCGTCTCATAAAGGAGGTAAGAATATGGAACCCGAGAAAAGACTGGCTCTAGTTTTCCTTGTGGGGATTGCTTTTTTTCTATCGGGAGTCGTTTCCGCGCGTGCAGTCGAGGTTGGTCAACCGGCGCCGGATTTTGAGCTCCAAAGCACCGACGGCGGGAAACTAAGACTGAGTAGCCTGAAGGGCAAGAACGTCCTGATTAATTTCTATACCTTGGATTTCAGTCCCACGTGAATCAAGCACTTGCAGGCGTCCGGTTCGGACGAGAACCATGCCAAATTCACGGGCGAGAATACCGCGGTTTTAGGCATCAGCGCTAATGCTCCTTTTTCGCAGAAGGCCTTTGTCGATTTCGCCAAGGTCAAGCATCCGCTTCTGAGCGACGCAAACGGACAAGTAATGAAGTCCTACGGGGTCTATCGAGAAGACCGCCGGATAGCCAGTCGCGCCTACTTTATCGTTGATAAGGAGGGGGTTGTGCGTTACAAACATATCCCTAAGAGCGGCAATGAAAAGTACCTCCTCTCAACCGACACGCTGCTTAACGAAGTTAAAAAAGTCAATAAAGGCAGTTAAGGATTTACACCATGAAAGGAGATAAAATGCGGCAACAAAATATCATCTGGACCCTCTTTTCGGTTTTTGTGGCTGTTTTCGTCACCAGCCAGGCTTTTGCCCAGTCAGACGTCATCGAGAAACGGCAGAAGCTCATGAAATCCCAAAGCAAGGATTCGAAGGCCATTAAAGCGGCCGTAGAGTCAAAAGATTACGCGACAATCGAAGCGAAGGCCAAAGAGATCATGGGCACCGCCGAAAAGATTCCGGATCTCTTTCCGAAAGGCAGCGCCAAAGGAGAAACCAGGGCTAAAGCTGAGATATGGGACAAATGGGATGACTTTACCAAGAAGGCGAAGAGCCTGAACAAGGCGGCCGGTGAACTGGCCGCTGCCGCCAAGGCCAAGGACGACGCAGCGGTCACTGCCAAGGTCAAGGCCGTCGGGGGCGCCTGCAGCGGATGCCACAAAGCGTTCCGAGAAAAGAAAAAGACCGAATAGTACGGCATCGCACAAGAAAGCAACAGTCCTCGTTTTCCAGAAAGCCCTTGCCAGCGCAAGGGCTTTCTTTTTGTTCTTCCGAGCCGTATATTACAACGATTGCAACCAGGCTACCAAAATCATTACCGGAGGTTAGTTCGTGATACTTAGAAATTTATTGAAGAATGCTTTTTTCTCATTGCTATGTCTTCTTTTATCGGCAACTGCGGCATTCGCTCAGTTGACCCGACTCAACGTCGGGTACAGCGCTATCAGCGCCGATCAGCTGCCGGCGTGGGTTGCGAAAGACACCGGCATATTTGCCAAAAACGGATTGGATGTCCAGCTGATTTTCTTTACCGGTGGCAGCACGGCCATACTGGCCCTTGTTTCCGGGGACGTTCCCATCACGCAGGTGTCGGGTCCCGGATTGGTCAACAGTGTCCTGGCGGGTTCAGACGCCGTCTTCGTAGCTGGAGGCATGACTTCGCTGAACTACGTCTTGATGGGAAAGCCGGGTCTCAAAACCACTGAGCAGCTGAAAGGCGGAACCGTCGCTATCAGCCGCTTCGGGTCGGCGACAGATTCCATTGCCCGGTTTGCGTTGCGTCGAATTGGACTGACACCCGGGAAAGACGTAGCCCTTGTCCAGGTTGGCAGTGGACCTTCTCGACTGGATGCGGCTATGACGGGAAGGGTGAGCGCGGCAGTCATCAACCCGCCTTCGAGCTTCATCGCGGAGAAGCGGGGATTAGTAGTGCTTGCAGATGTCGCCAAAATGGGTCTCGTGTTTCAACATACAGGCGCGGCTACGACACGACGCTTCATAAAAGAAAATCAGGATGTGCTCCGCAGATACGTTCGGTCGCATATGGAAGCGGTGCACAAAATCTGGACGGACAAAGAAGCAACGGTCCGGACGCTGGGAAAATACATGGGAAGCGGTGTCGAGCGGGACATCTTGGAAAAAAGCCGTGAGAACATTCTTACCGAAGCTCTGCTGTCGAGGAAGCAGTACCCGACCCTGGAGGGACTCAAAACGGTTCTGGATGAGATTTCGGAGCGCGATCCCAGAGCTAAAACGGCGAAGCCGCAACAGTTCGTCGATTCGAGCTTTATCAAGGAACTCGATCAGAGCGGATTTATAGACGGCCTGTATAAAAAGAAGTAACCCGCTGCTGAAAAAGACTCACCTGCTCGCTTCGCGGTTTCGGCCTAACCACGCTTATGCTACAGCGGTTCTGTAGCGTGATACATGATCACTGAGAAGCAAGGGGATGAAGCGTCGCCCGATATCGAGCGCTGGGCTAACGAAATCGCTAAGTCGGCCGACGGCAAGGTCAACGTCGGGGTTTACCACGATGGGGATTCCAGCACCTATGTCTTGCGCCTCATGAAAGGAAACCGTGTCTTAGTATTCCGCCTCTCGGAAGCTCAGGTCCGAACTTCGGGGCGAGAACAAGAGTGTGAGCGAACATTGAAGCGCAAGCTTAGGGACCTGGACAATATGATCTAGCAGGCTGCTGAAAAGGCCTCATAGGCTTCGTTGCGCTCAATCGCCTCGCTCCTTATGCAGGTTGAGGTTAAGGTTAAGGTTAAGTTCGATCTAAGCCTAAGCCTTAGCCTCAGCCTTCCGAAGCTCGCGCGCCTCGCCTCTGAGATCTTTTTGAGCAGCCTGCAATCAGAATTTTCATCAAAACAGCGCTATTTCGCGTCATGAGGCCCGAAGCAGTTTAGCCGCATCCTTCGCGAAATAAGTGAGAATCATGTCAGCGCCCGCCCGTTTGATGGAATACAAGACTTCCAGCATGACTCTCGACTCTTCGATCCAGCCGTTTTGACCAGCCGCCTTGATCATTGAATACTCGCCGCTGACGTTGTAAGCCGCCACCGGGTAACCAAACTTTTCTTTTACTCTGTATACAATGTCGAGGTAAGCCATAGCCGGCTTTACCATCACGATATCTGCGCCTTCGCGGATATCGAGTTCGACTTCGCGGAGAGCTTCGTCAGCATTGGCGGGGTCCAACTGGTAAGAGCGCCGATCGCCGAACTGCGGAGTTGACTCTGCGGCCTCGCGAAATGGACCGTAGAATCCCGACGCGTATTTGGCCGCATAAGACATGATCGCCACTTGCCCGAATCCCTCGCGATCGAGTCCCTTTCGAATAGCTCCCACTCGACCGTCCATCATATCGGAAGGCGCGACGATGTCGGCCCCCGCGCGGGCATGTGACAGGGCTTCTTTCGCAAGCAGCTCAAGGGTCGCGTCGTTATCGACATCGCCGTTTTTGATCACCCCACAATGCCCGTGGTCCGTGTATTCACAAAGGCAAACATCGGTGGCGATCAGCAAATCGGGCAACTTTTCTTTGACAGCGCGAATCGCCTGTTGGACGATACCAGTATCGGCATACGCCTCCGAGCCCACCGCATCCTTGCGCTCGGGGATGCCAAACAAAATCACCGCTGAAACACCGAGGGCGCTAACTTCCCGGCACTCTTTGACGGCACGATCGACCGAGAGCTGCGCCACACCCGGCATCGATGAGACTGGTTGCGCGCTATCCTTTCCCGGCCCGACAAACAACGGATAGATGAGATCCTTGGCGTTGAGCGTGGTCTCTCGCACCAGATCCCTCAGCTTCTCATTTCTTCTTAATCTTCTTGGCCGATAAGCGGGGAATTGCATGTGTCTCTCCAAGTTCGGCTTTATAGCCTATGGCTTATAGCGTATGGCCTCGGAGAGGGGGACAGTCTCCCTTCCGGAAAGGGGGACTGTCGCCTTTACTATCAAACCATAAGCCATCAGCCATATGCGTTTCGTCTTCACCGGTCTGGACTGAAATACGCGATTATAGCTCGCACCAGACCTGGGATTGTAAATTCTTCGGAGACAACGTCGGTGCGTAGCCCTAACTCGTCCAAGGTTTTGCTCGTAATCGGGCCGATGCAAGCAA
>JBOHVS010000116.1:0-14826 GCA_050735975.1 Binatia bacterium
TGACTATCCAGAAAGTACAGCCGGAAGCATTTCAGGCAGCCTACGCCTTTGCGGCGATTCCAGCGCGCTATGCGCTCGAGAGGCGTCGCTGGTCTGAGGCCGCAGCGTTGACGGTGCATCCAACCACATTCCCCTGGAACCGTTTTCCCTGGGCGGAAGCCGTTACGCATTTCGCGCGCGCCTTGGGGTCCGTGCGGAGCGGCGATATTGCCAATACTCGAAAGGCCATTGAAAAACTGGAGTCCCTCCAGGATGCCTTGACCAAGGCCAAGGACAGCTACTGGGCGAAGCAAGTTGACATCCAGCGCCGAGTGGCGACTGCTTGGTTTGTCCGGATGGAAGGCAAAAATGACGAGGGACTGAAGCTCATGCAATCCGCGGCCGACCTCGAGGACTCGACCGATAAACACCCGGTCACACCGGCCCCGATCCTGCCGGCACGCGAGCTCCTGGGAGAAATGCTTCTTGAACTCGGCAATCCCGCCCAAGCGCTAAAGGAGTTCGAGGCTTCGCACCGCGTGGAACCTAACCGCTTCAGGGGACTTTATGGCGCAGCGAAGGCGGCCGAACTTTCACGAGATCAGGAAAAGGCGAAGATTTACTTTGCCAAGCTCGTGGCGATCTCCGAAAAGGCGGACACCGAGCGGCCTGAACTTACGGAGGCGAAGAATTTTTTGGCGAAGAAATAAGATTACTTTGGATCGGGATTGAGGCAGATAAATGAGTAGGAAAATTTGATCAAGTGAAACCATGGGCGAGTGTCGAGTGGCAAGTGGATTGAGATAGAGAAAAGACATGAAGAGGAAAGTCATTGGTCTTACGCTTAGCGCTATGCTCTCTGCGCTTTGCTCGGTGGCTTTAGCGCAGCAGCCGGGGAAAGTCCCCCGGGTCGGTTACCTCACTGGTCCCTCCCTTTCCTTTCAGTTGCGCCGCACTGAGGCGTTGCGCCAGGGGCTGCACGACCTCGGCTACGCGGAGGGGAAGGGCATTGTCATCGAGTGGCGGGGCGCGGACGGAAAACTCGATCGCCTGCCCGCGCTCGCGGCCGAGCTAGTGCGTTTCAAGGTAGACATCATTATCACAGCTGGTTCGCCAGCAACCCGCGCGGCCAAGGAAGTGACGACCACGATCCCCATTGTTATGACGCAGGCTAGTGATCCGGTTGCCTCCGGGTTCGTCGCCAGCCTGGCACGACCTGGCGGAAATATCACTGGCTTGTCAACGCTTGCCCCGGAGACAAGCGGAAAACGACTGGAGCTTCTGAAGGAGATCGTTCCCAAGCTCTCCCGTGTAGCTGTCCTCGGGACTTCAACCAGCCCGGGCAACGCACAAGAGTTAAGAGAGACGGAACTTGCCGCAGGAGCATTGGGAGTGAAGCTTCAATACCTGGACGTCCTAAGTCCCAAGGATATTGCGACCGCGTTCCGAGCCGCAAGCAAGGGGCGGGCTGACGCGGTCCTTGAGATCGTGTCGGGCTCCATCCGCAGTCGTCAGCGAAAAGAGATTGCAGCACTCGCGATCAAGAGCCGGCTCCCGGTGATATACGAAAGGGCGGAAGAAGTGGAAGCTGGAGGGCTTATGAGCTACGGCGTGAACCGGACCGACTTGGACCGGCGCGCCGCGATTTTCGTCGACAAAATCCTAAAAGGCGCCAAGCCGGCCGACCTGCCTGTCGAACAACCGACGAAGTTCGAGTTCATCATCAATCTGAAAACTGCAAAGCAGATCGGATTAACCAATCCACCCAATGTTTTGGCTAGAGCAGATAGGGTGATTCGATGATCCCGCAATCCAAAATCTAAAATCGTCAGGATTCCGCCCAACGTCTTAGCGAGAGCGGACAAGGTGATCAAATGATAGATGTCAGAGGTCAGAGATCAGAGGTCAGTAGTCAAAAGTCAGGGTTCAGCGAAGGTCTTACGCTTAGCCCTTTGCCCTTTGCGCTTAGCTTAGCGTACGCTTTGCTCTTTTCGCTTAGCTTCTCTGCTGAGGCGCAGCAGGCGGGGAAAGTTCCCCAAGTCGGGGTTGTGGTATCAGGGTCGCGCGCATCCAGTGCGTCGCTGTTTCTCGAGGCGTTCCGCGAGGGGCTGCGGGAGCTAGGTTATGTGGACGGCCACAACGTGGCATTTGAGCACCGTTATACTGAGGGAGTGGGTGAACGGCTCCCGAATCTTGCGGCGGAACTAGTCCGTCTCAAGGTGGATGTGATCGTGGTCCAGGGTACGGCACCAGCTCTTGCTGCCAAGCAACACACCAGCACGATTCCCATCGTCATGACGCATGTTGGTGACCCGGTTGCGAGGGGGCTCATTGTCAGCCTTGCGCGGCCAGGGGGCAACATCACGGGCCTAACAAGCGCTTCTCCAGATTTAAGTGGAAAGCGGTTGGAACTGCTCAAGGAGACCGTTCCCAAGCTCAGTCGGCTGGGAGTCCTCTGGAATCCTGCCAGTCAAGGCTCCACTGCTAACTTCAAGGAGACAGAGGCTGCGGCTCGGACGTTGGGGGTGCAGGTCCAATCCCTAGAGGTGCGGAGTTCCAACGATTTCGAGAGTGCGTTCAAAGCAGCAACTGGAAAACGAGCCCACGGTCTCATCGTGGTGGAGTTTGCCGGCATAAGCACTTACGGAAGACGAATCGTGGAACTTGCGACAACGAGCCGGTTGCCAACGATGTTCGCGCGAGGGGTGCACGTAGAATCCGGTGGGCTGATGTACTACGGGCCGAACTTTCCTGACCTGTATCGCCGGGCTGCGACCTACGTGGATAAGATTCTGAAAGGAGCCAAGCCGGCGGAACTTCCCGTCGAGCAGCCGAAAAAGTTTGAGTTGGTAATCAATCTGAAAGCAGCCAAACAGATCGGGTTAACAATTCCTCCTAATGTTTTGGCTAGAGCCGACAAAGTAATCCGATGACCGAACAATCTAAAATCCAAAATCGAAAATCGAAAATCGTCAGGCGATTCCGCCGAATGTGTTAGCGAGAGCGGACAAAGTGATTAAATAATTTCAGATTTTCGATTGCCGATTTTAGATTGGAGAGAAAAACAGATGCACGAGAAAGTTCGAATTCGGTTTGGTTTCTCGCGCTCTGCCAATCGGAAATCCAAAACCTGTGGTGATCAAAGTCGAACCATCGAAAATCTAAAATGGCTGTGGCTTTCGGTAATAGCTTTCTTATTTCTGTTCCCCCTGGATTTTTGCTCGGCGACTTTGAAATTCGCAATCCGAAATGTGAAATCCGCAATTCTACTAGGCGCCATGCTCTTTGCGCTTTTCGCGTCCGCAGAGGCGCAGCAGCCGGGAAAAGTCTTCCGGGTCGGGCTTCTCTTGCCATGGTCGCCCGCTTCCGCTGTGTCTTTGTCTTTTCTCAAGGCTTTCCGTCAGGGATTGCACGAGTTGGGCTACGCGGAGGGTCGGAACTTGGCAATTGAGCACCGTTATGCTGAGGGGGTGAGTGAACTCTTCCCAAAGCTTGCGGCGGAGGTGGTCCTTCTAAAGGTAGACATCATCGTGACAACTGGTGGGCAACCAGCTCGTGCTGCAAAGCAAGCAACTGCCACGATCCCCATTGTCTTTACTCAGGTTGCCGACCCAGTTGCAGAAAGGATTGTCGCCAGCCTTGCTCGACCAGGGGGAAATATCACGGGATTGTCCCAAATAGGTCCGGAGTTGGCTGGAAAACGGTTGGAATTGCTAAAGGAAGCTTTCCCCAAAATCTCACGTGTCGCTGTCCTTCGGACATCACGTTCTCAAGGCTCCGTTGCCCGCTTCAAAGGGACGGAGGTCGCGGCCAAGGCGATGGGTGTTGAGGTTCAATCAGTGGAGGTGCGCAGCTCCGACGAGTTTGAGGTCGCGTTCACGGCAGCGACGGCGGGACGAGCCGGTGCTCTCATTGTGTTGCAGAGTGCGCTCATCAATACTCATCGAGCACGGATCGTGCAACTCGCGGCAAAGAGCCGATTGCCAACGATGTTCGAGGAAAGCACACACGTGGAATCCGGTGGGCTTATGTCCTATGGGCCGAACTTTTTTGACTTGCAGCGACGCGCGGCAACCTATGTGGACAAGATTCTCAAAGGCTCGAAGCCTGCCGACCTCCCAGTTGAGCAGCCGACGAAGTTCGAATTCGTAATCAATCTTAAGACGGCGAAGCAGATCGGCCTGACGATTCCGCCGAATGTGTTGGCGAGGGCGGATAAAGTGATCAGATAAAGCGAGATCCTTCACTTTTGTTCAGGACAAGTTTTAGATTTTCGATTCAGCGGAAGTCCGCCAAAGGACGGATCAGCCCCAAATTGTTTGGCTGAGGCTGATCAGCCTTAGGCTGAGCCGATTTTTGATTAATGAGCCGAATACATGGCTAAGAAATGTTGGAGCCGATCTTTCGAGTCGAGTTCGTATTCCAATCGGAAATCTAAAATCCCCGATCCAGAATCGGAAGCGGGTTCAAGGGAACGCGAGAGTGTTCTTGAGCGCATGCTCAACTTGTCCGAGCAGCGAGGGTGTCAAGCTTCCCAGACGTTTGACGAGGCGCCGCTTATCGACAGCTTTAATCTGCTCGGTCACGGCCTTGGACGCGAAGGTGAGACGAGCAACCCCCTTGGGGATGATCGCGTGGCTTGGGGACAGGTGGGCGGTGTTTTTGGTCAGTGGAACGACGACGACGAGCTGGCTGAATTGATTGATGCTGTTGTTGGAGAGAACGATCACCGGCCTAGTCTTTTGGATCTCCACTCCGATGGTGGGGTCGAGGTTAGCAACCACGACATCACCCCGTTTTACGGCGACCACTCGACTCCTCCTTCTCAAGGATGGCCCACGCCTCCTCGTCGCTCGGCTCCCACTCGGCGAGCAGGTCACGCTCCTCTTCTGCCTCGCGGTCCGAGCGTTGGGTATAGTAGGCCGCATAATCGCGCTCCAATTGTTTCCGTGAAATGGAGTCAAGGAAGGCCGCGAGCACATTGGCGATGATACGGCTGCGACGCTTTTTAGGAATGAGAGCATTGGCTCGCTTCACCAAATCGCGAGGAAGCGAGACGCTCACGACCTCGTACTGTTCCCGACCAGACGGCATGGCTTTTTCTCCCATCTCTTATGGTCTTTTATTGATAACAATATTCCATAATGGCGTTACTGTCAACCAGGAGACCGCGAAGCAGATCGGCCTGACGATTCCGCCGAAAGTGCTGGCGAGAGCGGACGGAGTAATCCGATGAAGGTTTTAGAGTTTATAGACAGCGATTCTGAGAGCGCGAGCCGCGGCAATAAGGCGGGCATCGTAGCTGGCGAGAGTCAACGTCTGGCCTTGCGTTCGGAGAAACTCCATAGATGCCAGGTGCAGGGCATCGAGAGTTCGGACCGGCTTTGAAAAAGGCTCCAGCGCCCGGGTGAGGACCGGCGGGGAGAGTTCAATGAGAGCAAGGCGGCTCAAAAGAGACCGCGCTTCATCCGAATGCGATCTCGCCAATTTGCGCGCGTGAATCCGCGTCCAGATCTCATACTCAATCAAGCGGCTGGAGATCAAGGGTTCTCGCCAGAGGCCTTCAGGGGGCGAGCGATCCTCCGCCAAAAGATGAGCGAGCGCAACCGAAGTATCGAGATAGATCAACGCTCGCTCCGATCCTGTTCGAGTTCCCGAGCCAAGTCGCGGAAGGGCATGACCGGCTTGCGCGGCGGGGGGCCTTGTGCCACAACCGCCGGAGGCGTGATCCTGCCTTGGCGCACGGCCTCGGCCAACAAGGCGTCGGCAAGAACCGGGCTTCTCGTCTTTTCAGGAGGCACCAGTTCGGCAACCACGCGGTCCCGGTCGGTTACCAGAACGGTCTCGCCCCGCTCGGCAAGGCGAACGTATTCGCTCAGCTTATTCTTGAGGACCTTTAAACCAACGGCTCTCATGGAAACAATGTAGCTTCCGGTAGCTACCATGTCAAGCAGCAGCGGACAGGGGCGTCAAATAAAAAAAACGCAAAGAAGCAAAGTGCAAAGCGCAGAAAAATAAACGGAGAAAGGCGGACTATTAATCGTGTTCAACTGGCCGCAAAGATCAAGATTGACAGGCAATCCCGCGTTTGTAGACTGGAGGGCCTGAAGGGGGCAATGACATTGACCTTAGATGTCATTCTGAGGCGCAGCGAAGAATCTAGATCCTTCGGTGCGTTCAGGATGGCAATAGGAAAAGCGCAATTGAGCGTAGAAGATGCGGTGAAACAACGATGGTACGTGAATCTCGCAGCCATGACCCGGATACTGCTCGTCCGACTGAAGTCGCAAGAGACGTAGCCCGGTTTGCAAGATCAATCCTTGGCAAGGACGCGGGTTCGAGAAGAGGGCCTGGATTGTCAGTCCCCAAAAGGCTGCTTGAGGGTCGCTTTTAAAGCGTCGTGGATTCAGGACGAACAGGGCTGGCTCGCAATGTTGGCGGGATCGGAACCAAACATCGCATACTTATGACGAGGAGTTGGCCAAGGCCGTGTATCGGCGGCTCTCCAACTACCTTCCACTCCTCGATGCATTTGGTCGCTACACTTGCGCCTTAAGTTCTTTACAGTTACCTCAATAAGCCTCGATCCGACAACTCAAAGTCCAAATCTAAGTGCGGCTTCAGGCGGTGTGCTCCTGGTTCTTGGCCTTCGCGTGCCAGTTCTCTTTGTGATAGGTTGGCCCGTAAGCGCTTGAAATGAAAGGGAGCGAGCATGTTCGATAGTCAAAACATTCAGCCGAATATAGTTTTTACCGACTTGCGCGAGTGGATGCGCGAAGCCGAGAAGCTGGGTGAACTCAAGACGGTCCTCGGTGCGTCGTGGCAGGAGGAAATCGGCTTGGCTTCGGACGTCGTGATACCGTCCGACGACGGGCCGGCGGTCCTTTTCGACGAAGTCCCCGGCTGTCCCAAAGGGTTTCGCCTCCTTATCAATGTATTTGCGGGTAAGCGGCGCGCCATGACCCTTGGCTTTCCCCAAGGGCTCACCAAACAGGATTTGAGCCAGGCCTACTTTGATCACTATCAGACAAAACGAGAACATATTCCCCCGGTCATTGTGAACGAGGGGCCTGTCTTCGAAAACATTCTCACCGGCGATCAAGTCGACGTCGAAAAGTTTCCCACTCCCGTCTGGCACCAAAACGACGGCGGGCGCTACATCGGCACCGGCTGTTATTCAGTCACAATGGATCCGGACGAAAGGTGGATCAACGTGGGTTGCTATCGGGCGATGGTGCAGGATCGGAGCAGCGTGAGCCTTTTGATGGTGCCTGGCAAGCACGGCTACATGCATAGGGAGAAGTACTTCAACCGGGGCGAGAAGATGCCGTTAGTCCTGGTCGTGGGCGGCGATCCGTTGTTTTTCTTCATGGCGGGAACCGAACATCCCTATGGTGTCTGTGAATATGACATCGTCGGCGGAATGCGCGGAAAGCCGGTGGAGCTCGTGCGCGGCAGAGTCACCGGTTTGCCCTTTCCGGCCAGTGCTGAGATTGTTCTCGAGGGGTTTTTGAATAACGAGAATCGCAAAAACGAGGGACCCTTCGGCGAATGGACGGGATATTATGCGTCCGATGAGAGCGCCCAACCGGCGCTGGAGATTGAGGCGGTCTACCATCGTAATGATCCCATCATTCTCGGTGTGCCGCCGCTCGGCGGGGGATCGGACGAAATGGCTCGCTACAGAGCGATTATGCGCTCGGCCATGCTCAAACGTGAGCTGCAGCACGCAGGCGTTCCCGACGTGACACAGGTTTGGTGTCATGAGATCGGCGCCTCCCGCATGTTGCACGGCATCGCTATCAAACAGCGCTACCCCGGTCACGCAAAACAAGTCGGCGTACTCGCCGCTAGCTGCGGTTCTACCGTGTACGGGTGCAAAATGGTGATTGTGGTGGATGATGACATCGATGTTTCGAATTTTGATCAACTCATGTGGGCGATGGTTTCACGCTATGACCCTGCGACGTCAGTGGACATCTTGCGGCGCATGCGCACTTCCCCGGCGGATCCACGACTCACTCCCGAGCAGAGGAAGACAAGGGATCTCACCAATTCCCGCATGGTTGTCGATGCCACGCGTCCCTATGAGTGGATCGATAAATTTCCACGTGTCAACGCGCCCAGCCCCGAAGTTGCGCGCAAGGCGCGGGAGAAGTTTGGCTATCTCTTGAAGTAAGCGCAGACCGTTGAAAAAGGCCCTTGTGGCGCGCTTCGCGGTTTCGGGTCTCGAGTTCCGGGTCTCTGGTTAAACGCGAAACCCGAGACTCTGGACTTGAAACTGCCTATGGCACGCGCCTCGCATCTGAGACCTTTTTGGCAGTGCACTTCACAGGTGAAACGAAACTGGCATGAAGTATCGGTATCTCGGTAAAGAACGGTTAAAGGTTTCGGCCATCGGCTACGGCTGCCCGCCGTTTGTTGGCAGGCTGAGCGAGGCCGACGAGAAGCAGGCCATCGCCGTCCTCCATCGCGCCATCGACCTCGGCATCAACTTCATCGACACTGCGGATCACAACAACGGCAACAACGAAGAGTTGCTGGCGAATGCGCTCAAGAGTAAGCGCGAGACGGTTGTCCTCACGTCCAAATTCGGTAATCTACGCGGACAACCCTGGGCGGAAGGTCGCGAAGTCGACGGTAGACCCGAGTACGTGCCCCAGGCATGCGAGGCGTCATTGCGGCGTCTCGAAACGGATTACATCGATCTCTATTATTTGCACCGGGTCGATTCGAAGGTGCCGATCGAAGAGACCGTCGGTGCCATGGCGCGGCTGGTCGAGCAAGGCAAGGTTCGTGCTATCGGTCTGAGCGAGGCGGGGCCGGAGACGCTGCGCCGCGCTCACGCGGTCTATCCGATCACCGCCGTGCAGAGTGAATATTCACTTTGGACACGCGACTACGAGACCAATACGATCCCCGCGGCGCGGGAGATCGGCATCGGCTTCGTTTGTTACTATGCCTTAGGGCGCGGATTCTTCGGCGGACCGCTCAACCTCAGCCTCCAGGAAGCGCGGCGTAGAGGGCCTCGGTTTGCTGAGGAAAACCTTCAGCGCAACACGCGTTTGCGAAAGCAACTCGAGACCATTGCCGATGGGAAGAAATGCACGTTGACGCAGTTGGCGCTTGCCTGGATCCTCAATCAAGGTGAATTTTTTGTGCCGATTCCAGGAACGTATAAAATCAATCATCTGGAAGAGAACGCCCGAGCCGCTGAAATCCAGCTTAGTCCGGACGAGCTAGCCGCAATCGACAAAATCTTTCCGCAGCAGGGCGCGGCCGGCGGCGCGCGCCACGATCGAGACCGATCCCACGAACTGAATATCTAGCATGCAGGCTGCTGAAAAAGCCTCATATGCTTCGTTGCGCTCAATCGCCTCGCTCCTGGAGCAGGTTGAGGTTTAGGTTAAGGTTGAGGTCGATCTGAGCCTAAGCCTTAGCCTCAACCTTCCGAAGCTCGCGCGCCTTGCCTCTGAGGCTTTTTGAGCAGCCTGCAAATAGAGTGTTTCAGCAGCTTGTAACGAAAGAAAACTCAGAAATTCCCGTTAGGCGGCGGGCATGATCTCGCCACATTTCTTGCACGTGCGAAGGGTCTGGTTCTCGAAGAAACGCTGGTAAGCTTTGGAAACCGGGTCCTCCGCGTAGTCGCTGACGATGAATGTCTCCTCGTGCAAAAAGCCATCGCAGTTGAGACAGTACCAATGAAAGCGATCAACTTCGCCCTCGCGCCTCTTGCGCTCGGAGATAAGCGCGAATGCGTCGGGCGGAAAGCGTGGAGAGTGGGGCGTCCCCGCGGGAGTATAGATGAGAGATCCCTCGGGAATGACGGCGACTTCTTCTTTGCCCTCGGGCGTCCGGTAATGAAGCCGCATCTCGCCCTTGATCATGTACATCGTCTCGTCGCTCGGATTGATGTGAAATTCACTGCGGTATTCACGGCCGCGAGCGATAAATACCAGTGAATCCGGTTTCTGCCAAAGAACGCTGACGCGCTTGCCGCTCTCGGCGAGCCGGCGCGCGTGATCGGGCAGACCGACGATGGGCATGGGCAACATGTTATGCCTCCTTCTACCAGGCCGTTGAAAACAGCCCATCTGGCGCGCTTCGCGGTTTCGGGTCTCGAGTTCCGAGTCTCTGGTTAAACGCGAACCCGAGACTCTGGACTTGAAACTGCCTATGGCGCGCGCCTCGCACCTGGACCCTTTTGACCGGCCTGAGCATTAGAGTTTTTAACACTCTTTCAGAGTCAAAGATTTAGATAGTGACTTTCATTCTATTTTACGTGCTGACGTTAGACAAACTATTCGGGCAGGGCCTGTCCTTTCGTTTCTCTTGCGAAGAGTAGAACGAAGAGACCCAGTAAGTAAATCGATCCGATAATCGTGATGGCCGGAGCGAAAGCACCGTGGGCTGAGATGAGGGCCCCGGCCGCAAAAGGCGCGGCGGCCGAGAAGAAGCGGGCGAAGTTGTAACAGAACCCTTGAGCCGTAGCGCGGATCGCCGTCGGAAAAAGCTCCGGCAAATAGATTGCAAAGCCGGTAAAGACTCCGGCTCCGAAGAATCCGACAATCGGAGAAACGATAACAGCTAAAACGAAATCGTTAACTAAGAAAAAGGTCGTCGGCACGGTGAGAGAAGCCCCTAAGAAATAGATCATCAGGGCGGTCTTTCTGCCCCAACGATCAGCCAGCAGTGGAAAGCAGAGACAACCGACGATGCCCCCGCCGTTGAGAACTGTGGTAATCAGACTCACCTGCGCTATTACCGCTGTTGCCCCCTGGGCATGGAGCATGGCGCTGATCCAGCTCGGCACCCACTGAATCGCGCCTTGGTAGCCGAACGTAGCGACAACGGCCAAGCCCGTGCCGACCAAGACGTCCCGGCGCACGGAGCCGGCGAACAGGGCAGGGTACGGATTCTTGCCGCTCTTCGCTTTTACCCAACGATCCGGTTCGTGTAGAGACTTGCGAATGTAGAAGGCAACGATTGCCGGAAAAACACCGAGCGCGAACACCCAGCGCCAACCGTAAGGACCGATCAGCAGATAGAGGAGTGATGCAAGAAAAAAGCCGATGCCTCCGGATGCCTGCATAATGCCGGCGGCTTTGGCGCGCGATTTTTCCGGCCAGCTCTCGGCGATCAGCGCCGCTCCCGCAGCCCACTCACCGCCGATACCGAGTCCGGTCATGAAACGATAGAATGCCAGCTCGCCCCAGCTGTTGGATATACCGCAAAGTCCGGTAAAACCCGCATAGATGAGAATGGTCAACGCCATGGTCTTTGCTCGACCGTAGCGGTCGGCTATGGGACCAAAGATAAGCCCGCCCAATGCCCAACCGACCATGAAAATACTCAATACGATCCCGCCGTACCATCCGATGACCGCGCTTTCTGTCGTGCCCAAAAGCTCGCTCATGGCAGGAAACAATATGATGGCGTAGAGATAGCCATCCATAATGTCGAGAGCCCAGCCCAAGCAGGCGCAGACGAGCACGCGCCATTGGTAGGGCGTCAACTCCTGGTACCACTTGGGCTGAGGCATGGATGTAGTGAAATTCCACAGAGGTGAGGAAACTCAACTCAGATCGTGTGATCGAACCGGATGATTAAAGATTCTTGATTGCCTCGTCACGCGATCCATAAATGGAAAGAATGGACGAGAAGCCGGCCAAGTCAAACACCTGCCGGATATTATCCTTCAAGGAGCACAGGACTATCTTACCCTCTGTGGCCTGGACTCGCTTGGCGGCGAGGAGAAAGACGCGCAGACCCGAACTGCTAACATACTCCAGCTGGGCAAGATCCACTACGAGCCGCTGCGCTCCTGAGTTGATCACACCCAGAATCCTATCCTCGAACGTTTTCGCCGTCGTAGCATCGAGTTTCCCCGACAATGCTAATGTGACAACGTCAGCTTTTCTATCTTGGCTAATTTCCATGATCTAAGACTCCTCCGTCTTTTTTTTCATGGTCAGGAGATTTCTATCTCCCTGCCTTTTATATTCGAGGCCATCCATGAGCTTGCGGACTAGATGGATTCCGAGGCCGCCTATTGTCCTTTCCTCCAAGGGTTTTTCGGTGTCAGGTTCCGGCGCCTCAAGCGGGTTGAAGCGTTGACCGTCGTCTTCCACTTCGGCCGTGACCTCTCCCGTTTGCGCGCTCAGGCGCACCTTAATCTCATGTTCCCGGTTATCGGTGTAACCATAAGAAATGATGTTGGTGAGAATTTCTTCCAAGGCCAGATTGAGATCGTGCACAACCCTGGGGGCTAGACCGTGCCGCTGGCTGAATTCCATTAGAGCTTGATTCAACCTCTCGAGCTCGGAAAGCTTGTTATTGAGTTTGATCTCCAGCTCTTCCCCCGGTTTTTCTGTTGTCCCAAAATATAGAAGCGAAAGACCGGTGATATCATCCGACTGCGGTGCTCCACCTGCAAATTGCCTCACGTCGCTGACCAAATCGCCGATAATTTGGCGCGGAGAAGAGCCGCGATTGCTCGCCGAAAATCGCTCGAGCCGCTGATCGGAATAAAGCGCGTCGCTCGAGTCCATGGCCTCGGTTATCCCGTCGGTGTAAAGCAGCAGGCCTTCCCCAGGGCCGAGAACCATCCGTCCCGATGCATAGGGACTTTGCTCCACAACCCCCAGGGCTCTTCCGCCGGCGTTTTCCAACGGACTCACTCCGCCGCGGTGAAGGTAATAGGGCAGATTGTGCCCGCCGTTGCTATAATCGACCTGACCGGTGCGGATATTCAAGATGCCGCAAAAAAGAGTCACGAACATACAGGACTCGTTATCGCGACAGATCTCGGCGTTCAAGCGCGCAAGGATTTCACCCGGAGCGCCGCCGTTCCCTGCAGTGGCTTTGAACAGGGTCTTGGTCACGGCCATAAAAAGTGACGCGGGGACTCCTTTGCCGGATACATCGCCCACGGCAAAGCATAGATGATCGTCATCGATGAAGAAAAAATCGTATAGATCCCCGCCCACCTCCTTGGCCGGCACCAGAGTGGCGAAAATATCAAACTCGCTACGGTCCGGAAACGGCGGAAAGATCTTCGGCACCATGCTCATTTGAATCTCGTGGGCGATCTTCAACTCGCTTTCGATCCGTTCCTTGGCCGCGGTGGTTTCCTTCAGATGTTCGATGGATTCGTTCAAGCGCCGCGTCATCTCGTTAAACGAGGCCGCGAGGACGCCAATTTCATTCTTTGCCGGGATGTCGATCCTTTGATTGAAGTCGCCACCCGCGATCCGTCTGGTCATGTCCGTCAGATTGGCAATAGGCCTCGAAATGGTCTTGGCGCCAAAAATGGCGATGACCGACCCGAGCAAAAACACGAGCCCACTCACGCCCATTGCCAGCCGAGTCTGGTTGCGAATGGCGGCCTGAACGCGACCGGTAGGGAGAGTCACCAGGATCGCCCCACCCTTTAGTTCTCCCCCCTCTTCGCCGATCGGAGCCACGACGTTTAGAAGCGATCCTTCCAGAAAACTTTGTGTCCGTCCTTTCTTCGCCAGGCTGAAGAGGTTTGCCAGATCGCTCTCGGTGGGCTCGGGCAACTTATCGCCCCGAACCCTCTCAGCATAGTCCACGGTGATCATGCTCTTGTCGAGGACACAGATCGCAATGACGCTTCCTTCGGACACCAGTTGGTTGACCAGGCGAGTCAGCCCCATGCGCAGGCGCAGCTGCTGGAGCAAGGCAGCGTGATATCCTACCTGGACAATGCGCGGCTTATCTACTCCTGCCACCCCCACATACTTGAAAACCTGCGTGTCGACTTCGCGCTGGCGCGCTTCCTGGACGACGCTTTTACTCTTTCCCGTGAGCAGCGGCCAGAAGGCGTGCGCTTGGGGCTGCTGCTCCCGATCCGGACTGAACGTGAAGTCGATTTCGCTGATGTTTCTCAGGTAAGCATGGCCCTTCTCGTCGGTAATCCAGATTTCGTCCAAGACCGTATCGTCAGCAATCTGTTTCAGCCGGCGGTTGATCTCCTTCGAGTCCACTCCCGCCGCCTCGCCCAGAGCCACGAGATGCGCCGCCATCGTGGCCTCTACGACCATCTGCTCGCCGATGGCTGTTTCAACATCGTTCATGACGTGGACACCGAAGGCCGCGCTGCGCGCCAACAAGCGCGCGATAACGAGACCCTGGGCCTCGGTCTCGGCAAGCAACGCCTGCCGCGAGCTCCAGCCAACCACACCGGCGGTGGCCAGAACCGCTGCGGCCAACAAGACGGTTACCATTAGGAGAGTTTGTGTCCTTATAGTCACGCTACCCCTCATTGAACGTTCGCCCTTGCTTGATATCTACGGCTGTCCGGTCCCGAAATCTGATGCGCTTTGCGCCTTTGCGCGGGACACAGTTTTTCCGATCTCTTCTTTCATCCAAAATTGCAAAATATCTTTGGCTAGAGTTGCTCACGTTCCCTTCCTCGAACCGCCTCAGAAAATGGCCAGAATTTTCTTCTAATGATCAAAGTGAAGCTGAACCCGGCAACGGCCATTTACCGTTTCCGACCTCACCCGGTCGGCGTATTGGCGAATCAGAAAGCCGGAGAGGCTGGCGACAGCGTTTTCATCGGCGAGAAGCGCGTCTTCGGTCGGTCGCCTGCTCGGAAATTTCATCAGCTCGCCATCGTAGCGAATGTCCATATCCAGATTGAATTCGTCGAAACTGACTTCGGCTTGGGCCTTTCCCTTCACGAGGCCCACGCCGGCGGCGGACTCGACAAACACATTCAGGGCGGCCGTCGCTCGCATGATCACGTCCCGGCGCGCTCCCCAAACGCCCCCCTGGATCTCCATGAATTCAAAAATTTTCTGCGAACCATCGACACCGGGG
>JBOHVS010000117.1:0-6070 GCA_050735975.1 Binatia bacterium
CCTCTATCCGCTTCTCATCCTTCATCGTCAGGGTTGTCATCGCCACACCCTGACATAATTACGTTGCTATTAACCCCTGACATAATCACTTTGCTACAACATCATGTCAACTTATCGTTGACAGTCAAGATCAAGCCATCATAGGATGCGTCCAGCAATATTCTATCCGGAGCATTGTAAGGAGGAGCTATGGCAACGAAAATCATCGACGATTTGGTGGAATATATGCTCGCCGCACGAAATAAGAAGTTGCCAGCGGAAGTTGTACAAAAAGGGAAAAGCCATGTCTTGGATTCACTCGCTGCCATTATCTCAGGGTCGCAGTTAAAGCCGGGGAAACTCGGGCTGCAGCACGCCCGCGAACAAGGCGGCAAAGAAGTCTGCAGCGTGTTCGGCTCAAATCTAAAAACCACACCCATTATCGCTGCCTTTGCCAATGGCATGTCGGGTCACGCGGATGAGACGGACGATTCAAACAGCCAACTCCATCCCGGCTGTGCAATTGTTCCTGCCGCATGCGCTATGGCTGAATCGCAAAACCGAAGCGGTGACGCTTTACTTCGGGCGGTTATCCTCGGCTACGACATCGGATTTCGTTTTCATCAGGCCTTCGAGCCGAGATCGACCAGCTTCGGTGCGACTTTCGGAGCGTCCGCTGCGGCCGCATCTCTCGCTGAACTGGACTCGCTACAACTCTGTTATTTGATCTCATACGCGGCACAACAAGCCTCCGGGTCGAGAGCCTGGGTGGCGGACGATGAGCATATCGAAAAGGCATTCGATTATGCGGGGATGCCGGCGCGCAACGGGGTTACGGCCGCCCTACTGGTAAAAGCCGGTTTCACCGGCAACCGTGACGTTCTTCAAGGCGACAAAAATATCGTGGAAACCTATGCCCCGTGTGATCCAAGCAAGCTTTTAAGCGAGTTGGGTCAACGATTCACGATCACAAGCTGTCTGGTTAAGAAATATCCAGTGGGATCTCCAATGATGGAGGCGGTGGATGCCACAGTCCATCTAGTTGACGAGCATAAGATTAGATCGGAGGATGTGGTCAAGGTCGTCGTGCGTCTTCCCGAAAGCGGGGCACGCACCGTAAATGACCGCCACATGCCGGATGTTAACATCCAGTACATCCTCGCCTCGATCATAGTAGAAGGTCAACTAACGTTCGAAGCCGCGCACGATTATCAACGGTTTCAGACCCGGCGCGTGTTGGACATGAAAGACAAGGTACAGTTGGTAGCAGACGAAGAACTGGAGCGTTCAGGAAAGCGTTTTCAGGGGCTCGTCGAAATAACGATGAAGGATGGCAGGACCTTGCGAAAGCATGTCATCGATTGTCGCGGTCGGCCCGAGAATCCGATGACCCCCGAGGAAGTAGAAAAAAAGGCGACCTGGTTGTTCGACCCGGTCTTGGGCGAGGACCGTTCACGAAGGATCATAGAAGCCGTACGGCGACTTGAGTCAGTCGCGAGCGTTCGAGAGCTTACCGATTTATTAACGCTTCCAACGGGGGGATAAATACAACCACGGAGCGTGTTTTCATTGACGGATTCGAGTTCGCGGTCACAGCAATAGGGTCTACCATCGGAATTTGATTCCGCTGAAAACCCTATGAATGCTTCGACGAAGCTCATCATGAACGGAAAATCTGCAATGATTTCAACCGCGCCTCCGTTCGTCCCTTCGATGAACTCAGGGCGGGCTCTGAGGCTCTCGAAGGATGAACGGAGAGTTTTTCAGCAGAATCAGAATTTAGCAGGTCGCCGGACCGGAACGAATCTCCGGAAGAATACTCCCACGTTTCGACAATTCGTCGAAAAGCTTCACTTTCATGTTTTCACAATTGCGAAAATACGAAACTATGACTGGAAAGCCCCACGGCGGCGGCGCTGTGTCAGCTCATAGGCTGCGAACAGAGCCGCGCCGATCGTGAACGGAACCAGAAAGTAAATAAAGCGAAAAACGACAAGGGCGCCGATCACGGACACGTCCGGCAGCACGTGAATAACCACGGCCTCGAGCACCCCGAGCCCGCCGGGCACGTGGCTGACGATGCTGGCGACGTTGGCGAGGACGTAAACCGTGGCGACGGCGAAATATCCGACGCCGACGGTCGCGGGGAGTAGCTCGTACAAAGCCGCGGCGACGAAACAGAAGTCCATTGTGCCAATGGAAATCTGCGCCAACGCGAGCTTGACCGGCGGCATCGGGATTTCCCACCGCTTGATGGCCAGCGGACGGCGCAGCACGGCCGCGAGGGCCACGTACAGCGCGGTCAACAGAAGGCAGGCGGCGCCGAGAGCAATGATGCCCGCCTGGCTGAAGCCCAGCAGCTTCGCCGCCACATTCGCCTGCAGCAAGAGCGCGAGCCCCATCAGCGTGTTGAGACCGAGACCTGCGGTCATAGCGCAGAACACTATAATCCTTGCGATGTCGCCTGCGCCGATGCCCCAGCGTGAGTAGAAGCGGTAGCGGATAGCGCCGCTGCCGGCGGCGGCCACGCCTACCGTGTGTCCAATGGAGAGGGCCGTGAAGGAGGCTAACGCGATATGCCGGTACAGAAGCTTGGCGCCGATGTACCGAATAGCGAGCGTATCTAAGAGGGTGAGCGAGAAGTAGCTGCCGGCGACGAACAACGCGCCCAGCGCCAGACGCGGCCGCGGAATGGCGAAGATGGCTTCGACTATCTTGGCGCGATCGTATGCGCTAAGCGCACGATAGAGGAGATAGGCCGCGATGCAAAATACGACGAAAGCGAACAGCGGAATAAACCTTTTATATTTCATCCGTTGTGCCGGATGATTAGTGCCGGCGGCCCACCGACTCTGGGGAATACTCCGAAAAGGTCAGGCTAATTCTTCAAAGGATGAGATGATTTGCCGGGACGTTCAGACCGATCTCGAATGTTGCTCAGTTTCGTGATCTTGTTCTGACGCGGTTCGAGCACTCTGTCAATTCGTGCCTCTGCCGCACTTTTGCTTTCGCCCATAACTTCAGAGACCTCGCATACCAGCAGCTTTCTCGCGCGACGCAGCGTCTCCCATTCGTCGGCTGCCAGGGTCTTGGTACCGCTCAACTCAGTCAGTGATTCGACCATGTCGGCCAGATCGAATAGGGATCCCGAGCTGAATAGTTTCAAATTGTCCAGGTTGCGCTGGCGCCAGTTTTTGGCTGTTCCAAGATCTTTGGTTGCCCCGGCGCGTGTTTTGAGGTGACCTAGCAGCTTGGGAATCTCAGACTGGTCTAGTAATGCCCGCATGTGCAAATCGCGGAAGTTATCGACCGGCACGAACAACTCAGCTCCGCTATCGTCCAATAGGGCTAAGCGGTAAAACCTCGCCGATCTCCCACAAACTACCTTCTGGACGACCGCACCAACAAGACACGGTCCCCGGCCCGGATAGACAACCTTATCGCCAACAGTCAACGTCATTTCGAATCTCCATTCCGCTGGACCTCTGGTTAAGTGAATCTTTCCAGCTCGTTGGTTCTAATATTTCCAGTATTCGCAGATTCCACTAAAATCCGTCCAGATCGATTTTTACTTAGACAACCCCCGGCAAGTTGAACCCACGGTCGTCCAACGCTTACGGGGTCATTGGAGAAGCGTGTCAGATATTACGGGGAGAAGCAAAAGAAGCTCGCTACGATCCTCGGTGTTGACTCACGTTATCACGTCTGATTGGAATTAGATACGGCTTGCGTTGTCTGAGCTCCACATCTTAACTATGTTGGTTGGTATGGACAGCAGGGGCGTCTCACCGCTGATAGGCGTAAAAAGTAAACGGGTCGCGTCATGAATCTCGCTGGTGTGGGTTGACATCGGCCTCACATGGATATCGCCCTACGCAGGCGACGGAAGTAGGAATCGCCGATCAGATGTGTGCACTCCCGAGGCAATCACTGTATTATTGATCGAGGACGGGGAATGGGCCGCTTAACGCCAGAGAGGATTTATGAACGTAACCAACAATTGGAAAATTCTTCAAATCATTCCGGCACAGGGAGGTTGGAAAGCCGTTCATTGCCAGGAATCGGAAAATCAACAAATAGCGATTTCTAATCGGTGCATAATCTGCTGGGCGCTTGTCGAACCTGTCGGAGAGACCACAGTTGTACGAACACAAGTGCGAGGCATCGAGCAGGAGTCAAATGACTTAACGGTTGTAGACGATTTAATTACCGCGGAAGAAGTCGAGGAAGACGGCACGGACCGAAATCGATATTTTCTTGGATACGATGATCCGGAAGCGCACAGAGAATCTGATTATTGGATCAAGCAAGCCAAAAACCGGCTTCGGACGGAAAAAGAAAAAAGATTAGAAAAGAAAAAGGGACAGCCCGAGCCGGCCCGGGTTTGACGGACACCAAAAAAGGGCAGAAAAACATTTTGAGACGATGAAGAAGACGATTTCGCAGATTGCGACGATTTCCTCGCTCTTACTCGCGATCTCGGCATGTGCGAGCCAGAGGCCGGTGCTCTCTTCCAACGCGCATCTAATGCGTGTGGGACCTGGTGTGGGGGAGCGGGACATCGGCGAGTGTATAACACGGGCAGAAGCGGCATCAACCGAGGGTGGAGAGACTTCTGAAGAGAACGTGGTCGCCGGTGCGGCGACTGGTAGTGTTGTGGGCGCGGCCGCAGGTGGTGCCGGCGGTGCAGTGGTCGGCGACGCGGCTCGAGGTGCTGCAGCAGGCGCAGTCGGCGGTGCAGTCGCGAGCCTCACGTCTGCGCTTTTGCGGGGACTGTTTCGATCTAGGGCACCGGATCCGTCGTACCGGCAATTCGTCGACCGCTGCCTTCGTGAAAAAGGCTACGCGCCAGCCGGGTGGAAATAACTGTCCGGGTAGACACCAGGCACAGAAATGGGAGTCAGGTCTTTACCAGACTGTTGAAAAACTACGTTGACTGGAAAGCGAACGGGTTTCGGTTGAATTCAGATGACCTAAAAAGGGGACAGGCTAGGGTCTCTTCCTCTCCTCGTCGATCAGCTTAAGAGCTTTTTTACGAAGCTCATCGTTGGCATTCACGGTGCTAAAGATCTGTTTGTACGTTTCCGGAGTAAGTCCTTGCTTTGCAAGGGCCTCTTCAGCTTTTGCGTTGGCTTCCTGTTCGATCCTCTTCCGCTCTTCAGCGTCCGGTGCATTTTTGTGTAAGGGTTCATAGGTTTGTCGAATTGTATCATGCTCCACGTAAGCTTTTGCAAAAGCCTCAAGCTCTTGATCGCTTACATGAGTCTGGGTATCACGATGCTGCTGAGGCGGTTCCGGCGCGCTTGTCACTGTTGAAGGCAGCAAAGTACAGACTCCGGCTAGCGTAGCAAAGGCGAAACTCCAAACGGCATTCTTTCCCATCGCAACCTCCGATCGTCCATTGTTATCTCTGGATTAACGCCTCTCTTAGGTGCTCGGTTTTCACTTCGGGGGCGTTTCCGTTCAGCTCGATTCTGTTGCAGCCGCCTTTGTTCATTACCTTTGCTACTGATCCCCAATTGTGCGCCCGCGATGAGTCCTATAGGTTCACCAACGGCTGTTACCTAAACGGAAGGGTCATGCATCCTATAAGATTCTGCTGAAAAACTCTCCGTTCATCCTTCGAGAGCCTCAGAGCCCGCCCTGAGTTCATCGAAGGGACGAACGGAGGCGCGGTTGAAATCATTGCAGATTTTCCGGTTCATGCTGAGCTTCGTCGAAGCATTCATAGGGTTTTTCAGCGGAATCCTATAATAAGTAAGATAGCTGGAAGTGAAAAAAGTTCCATAGGTTGAAGAACAGTCGCCGCCGACTTCGATGCGGCCGTCCGCTGCATGGTTGGTCTTCAAGCTCCTCTTTCTTCTCGGGTTCATTCACGAAGTCGATCACCGTTGTGGTCGCTCCACGGCCATTCGCTGCCTTCGCAAGGGCTGGCTGGCAAACGATCATGTCCCGGCATCACGGAGGGTTCCGTGTTCACCGATAAAGAGCATGCGAGCTTCAAAAGTAGCCGACGAGACGTCCCAGGGTCAGGGCCGTCAGCCAGGCGGCCAGCGATACGCCACCGGCGAGCCGCAACCGCGCCGGCGGC
>JBOHVS010000118.1:0-5802 GCA_050735975.1 Binatia bacterium
TGCAGCCAAGGCTTTGATAACGGATCGTTTGCTGAATGGACTGCCTCTGGTTGCGGGCACCTCGGTGGAGGAAGTCAAGACTAAGATTAAGCCGTACGTTGAGGCGGGAGCTACACGGATTATTATACCCTACGTGCCGTTTTCTGAGGACGTAACTGGCGAACTGCGTGACTTTATTTCTGCTTGGGACGTTCATAGACTATAAACAACGGCTATGCTCTTTTCCTTGACGTAACAATGGCGCAGTATAGTTTAAGGAGTATGGAGGGATTACGCAATTATGCTGCTTTTAAAAGATGACGACGTACAAAAGGTTTTGACTATGTCCATGACTCTGGAGGCTCTCGAAGAGACGCAAAAAGAGATCATCAGAGGCAACGCCGCGACCCTGGGGCGTATTGACGTTTATCTTCCTTGTGAAAGGCCGGAGAGTTACTATCGTTGGGCGCTCATGACGGGAGGCGCCAAACGAGATGGATTCGTCGTGGCGCGGATGCTATCGGATATCGTGAGCTGGCCCGGAGAGAAAGGCAGCCAACGGGAAAACAAACACTGCATTCAACCCGGCACTTATTTCGGCATGCTGGCTATGTTCAACGCGCGCGACGGCATGCCCGCGGCTTTCATCAACGACGGCTTTCTCCAGCACATGCGTGTCGCGGCCGGCGCCGGACTGGGACTGAAATATCTCGCCCGCCGGGACAGCCGGGTGGTGGGAATGGTCGGTTCCGGCGGAATGGCACGAAGCTATCTTGAAGCGTTTGCGGCCGTGCGGAAAATTACCAAGGTCAAAGTTTACAGTCCAAACCGCGCCAATGCCGGGCTTTATGCCACGGAGATGAGCGAGAAGTTCCGCATCGAAGTCACGCCGGTGGCCTCGGCGCGCGAAGCGGTAAAGGACGTCGACATCGCATCGTGCTGTACATCGTCGATCGATCCTGTATTTCAGACGGCGTGGCTTCAGCCGGGGATGCACGTGACCGATGTGACCTGGGATGAGACCGAGCCGGGGTTCGCCAACGCAGTGGATGTGGCGGTCCAGATGGGCGAAAGCACACCCCATATCGAGAATCCACCGCCAGGGGCCTTTTACGCCGCCCACGGTTTTTTGGGCTATGTTGCCGGCCAGGAGGAAGAGAAGGCTATTATTCCCAAGCGCCCTCCGCGTGAGGAGATTCTCAAGATGCCGAGCCTCGCGGACGTGATCAGCGGGAAAGTCAAAGGGCGGACAAGCGATAATCAGACCTCCTGGTTTCTCAATCTTGGCGTGATGGGTGTGCAGTTTGCCGCTGTCTGCGCGGCGGTTTACAACGAAGCGAAAAAAAAGGGCATCGGCAGAGAGATACCAACGGAGTGGTTCACGCAATCGATTAGAGATTGAACTTCACATCAAGCGATAGGGTAAGATAGCGAGGTATCCATATGGCTACGCAAGTTGTCGATACTGACGGGCATATCTTTGAAAAAGACGAGATTATGTTCGAGTACCTTGAGCCTCCATACCGGGGACGAAAGGAGGTTTTCCTTTATCCCTTCTTCCCACCGCCCGATGGTTTTCACCGCATGGCCAGGCGAATTGTCGATAAAAGACCCTACGTTGTTGGAGCCGATGACCCCAAGACGTGGCTAGAGGTGTTAGACCGGGAAGGGATTGAGCGCACGGTAATTTATCCCACGGCGGCACTGGGAGTGGGATACATTCAAGATCCCGATTGGGCGGTCGTTGTCTGCCGCGCATACAACGACATGATGGCGGACCGCTATATCAATTTCGATCGCCGGCTTGGAGCCGTAGCGGTATTGCCGATTCAAGACATCGAGGAATCAGCAAAAGAACTTAGGCGTGCAGTAAAGGAGCTACACATGCCGGGTGGAGTGCTCGCCCCCGCGGGTTTTCCAAAGCCGCTCGGCGATGGCTATTTCGACCCGCTCTACCGAGAGGCGGAGGAACTGGGTTGCCCGCTGGCGATCCACGGCGCCCCTTCGAGGGGCCTGGGATTCGACTTTTTCCGAAGCCTCATCGAGGCCCGCACCTTGTCCCATCCCTTTCTGCAGATGATCCAACTCACGAGCATCGTCCTGGAGGGCGTTCTGGAGCGTTTTCCCAAACTCACACTGGCGGCTCTGGAGGCGGGCTGTCAATGGATTCCTTTCCTGATGGACCGGATGGACATGGAGTTCGGCCATCGCTCTCCCCAGGCTCCGCTTCTCAAGAAGAAGCCTAGTGAGTACATGACAGACGGCCGAATCTATTATCACGCGGAGCTTTGGGAAACCATGCTCCCTTATGTGATCGAGCGGATCGGCGAGGATGTGATTATATACGCAAGCGATTACCCACACGAGCCGGATCTTGCTGAGGCGATCAGAAAGTTTGAGGATCGTAAAGATCTCGCGGATTCCGCTAAGAGAAAGATCCTTTCTGATAACGGCAAGCGGTTCTATAAAATGGAGGCGTAGGAAGTTTCAGTCTGGCAGCCAACGTACCGCGGCTTCCAGCGACCTCTCGGTCCTTCGAATCGACTTGGGATTCAGGGGAGTGTCGCCGACATACCCGAGGGAATAACCGGCCGGGCTCGTTTTTCACACTCCGCGATCAGATTTCTTTCAAGGCCGCGATCAAGTCCAGAACACCCTTCTTGCCATCGGCAAACAACATCAAGGTATTATCGGCGGCGAACAAAGGATTAGGAATGCCCGCGAACCCGGGGCTTAAGCTTCGTTTCATCACCACAACGATCTTTGCCTTATCCACCTCTAAGATCGGCATGCCTGAAATCGGGCTGGAAGCGTCCGTTCGCGCGGAGGGATTGACCACATCGTTGGCTCCGATCACTAATACCACATCGGTCTGCGCGAAAGCCGAATTGATCTCGTCCATGTCTTTCAGTTTTTCATAGGAAATGTTGGCATCGGCCAGCAGCACATTCATGTGGCCAGGCATGCGACCCGCGACCGGGTGAATGCCATACTCGACAACAGCCCCTCTGGATTCGAGCATGTTGGCCAGATCTCTTACCGCATGCTGTGCCTGAGCGACCGCCAGCCCGTAGCCGGGGACAATCACCACTCGCTGCGCCGTATCAAATAGCATGGCGACTTCTTCGGGAGAGGCGGCCTTGATTTTGCCGGCGTAGACATCCTCGCCCGGAGCGGCTGTTCCCTCGGCCGGCGCCACCATGCCGAAAAGAACATTCGCCAAAGAGCGGTTCATCGCCCGGCACATGATCCGCGTCAGGATGATTCCGGAAGCTCCCACCAAAGAGCCGGCAATGATCAGGCCATTATTGGAAAGCACGAATCCGGTTGCGGCGGCGGCGATTCCTGAATAGGAGTTCAGGAGCGAGATCACCACCGGCATGTCGGCTCCTCCGATGGGCACAACCAGCATAACCCCCAGTACCGAGGCGGCGATAACCAGAGCCCAATATACCGGCGACGCCGTCGGATTGACGACGAGCCATCCCGCAAAAGCGAGACAAGCCACACCGAGCAAGCCGTTCCAAAGCTGGTGTCCCGGAATCGACATGGACTTTTCGGAAATGAGTCCTTGGAGTTTCCCGAAGGCTATCAAACTGCCCCAAAAAGTTACCGCGCCCACGATGCCTGAAGCCGCGATCGAAACGGCGAGTTGGCTGGAGATAGCCGATGCAACCAAAATCGTCTCGATCAGCGCGGCTCCCGCCACCAGCACCGACGCTCCGCCACCCAATCCATTGAACAGAGCGACGAGCTGGGGCATCGCGGTCATCGGTACTTTGAGTGCCATCGGAATACCGGCGGCAGTTCCCACTACCAGCCCGGCAATGATCAACTCATAACTCACAATTGCGCGGTCTAGCAGCATCACCACTATGGCGAGAAGCATTCCGCCGGCCCCTATGAGGTTTCCACGGACGGCGGTTCGCGGGTGGGTCAGCCCCTTGAGCCCGAAAATAAACATGACAGAGGCGACGAGATAGGCGAGGTTAACGGCGACTTGAGGCACGGACGTTAATCCTTCCTGCGAAACATCTCCAGCATGCGATGGGTGACGAGAAAACCTCCGACCACATTGATCGTCGCGAAGATAACGGCAATCAAGCCCAGTATGGCGGTCAAAGTGGAATGCTGCGTGCCTGCAGAAAGCAAAGCGCCAATCAAAATAACGCCTGAAATGGCGTTGGACCCCGACATCAATGGAGTATGCAGGGTGGGGGGAACTTTGGTGATGATCTCGAATCCGACAAAGATCGCCAACACGAATATGGTCAAAGCTGCGATAAGCGACTCCAAGGTGCCTCCTATATTTTCTTGCCGCCCGGCTCTAAGGGCGGAAGCTGCAAAAATTCCCGAATACGCGGGTTCACGACCTCGCCGCCGTGGGTCACTAGAGTCTCTGAAATGATCTGATCCTCGCGATCGAGCCTGAGCTGTCCGTCCTTGACGAGATAAAGGAGGAAGCTCGACATATTTTTTGCGTACATCTGGCTCGCATGAAAGGGCACGGTCGAAGCGATATTGATCGGCGACATGATCGTGACGCCGTGGCTAACCACGGTCTCGCCGGCGCTGCTCACGGCGCAGTTCCCGCCCTGCTCTGAGGCCAAATCGACAATGACCGACCCGGAGGCCATTTTCTTTACCATCTCTTCCGTGATCAGGACGGGAGCCTTCCGGCCGGGGACTACGGCAGCGGCAATCACCACATCGCTTTCAGCTATAACGTCAGCTAGAAGTTCCTGCTGCCGGCGGTAAAAACTCTCATCTTTGGCTTTGGCATAACCGCCGGCCTTCTCCTCCTCTCCCGTCTCGAGTGGAAGCTCGACAAATCTGGCCCCCAAGCTTTCGACTTCTTGCTTGACCGCCGGGCGGACATCGTAGGCCTTAACCACCGCGCCGAGCCGTCTCGCGGTGGCGATCGCCTGCAATCCCAAAATGCCGGCGCCGATGACAAAAATGCGGGCCGGCTTGATGGTGCCGGCGGCGGTCATCAACATAGGGAACATCTTCGGCAACACCTCGGCAGCCGCGAGGACCGCCTTATAACCCACCACCGTAGACATCGAAGAGAGAGCATCCATGGACTGGGCACGGGTAATTCTTGGAATCAACTCGACGGCAAAGCCCGTGACCCCAGCCTTCGCCAATGTAATAATATTCCGGTTGGCGGCGAGTGGTCGTAAGAAAGCGATCAGAGCTTGATCAGGCCGCATCAGGCCCAGATCAGACAACCCGGCAGGCGGGTTCGCGCTAAGCGCAAGAACCTGAACGATTACCTCCGCGGAGGAAAATACCTCCCGTCGCGATTCGATGATTTCCGCGCCGGATTGTTTGAACTCTTCATCAGAATATCCCGCACCTGCGCCAGTGCCGGCCTCTATCAAGATCTTTAAGCCGCTTTGAGTCAGGCTCACTATCACCGCTGGCGTAAGTGCGACCCGGCGCTCCTCGGGATAGGATTCTTTCGGTACTCCGATCACCATATACTTATTTCAACCTGCCAGCCGAAGCCGCCATTCGCAAGTTTCTGAACATAAATGGCTCGGGAACACAGCGTGCTAACAGGGGCACGTCTTTAACTTTTGCTCTTCGATGGGATGTTGCCAGTCGATGGCACGTCCATTGACGATTGAATACGACGGGGCGCTCTATCATGTTACGTCGCGCGGGTAACGAGCGCAGGTCGGTATTTTAGGGTTCCGTGTTCACCGATAAAGAGCATGCGAGCTTCAAAAGTAGCCGACGAGACGTCCCAGGGTCAGGGCCGTCAGCCAGGCGGCCAGCGATACGCCACCGGCGAGCCGCAACCGCGCCGGCGGC
>JBOHVS010000119.1:0-8325 GCA_050735975.1 Binatia bacterium
ACGTGGAATAAAATCTGGGGGGCCGACCTGTACGAATGCCCCCGCTTCGCCGTGTTCCTCTGGTGGGTCGTGTCATTCCCGTTTCGTCTGGCCGTGTACAATCAACCTAAGTATGCGCGCATCAAACGCCGGCTGCAGAAGATCTTGAACCCGCTGTCGCCGCCAGCCGCCGCCGAGCCGGTTGACCCGCCGGCGCGCTGATAACTGAGCAGTGGATTATCTGCGAGCATATCAACCCCAGGAAATCAGGATCATAGCCGGAGCTGCTTGAGATTGTGAAAGTTATTATTACCGGCGCAGCGGGAGGGATCGGTACTCAGATTGTGGACGAACTCTCTGCCGCGCACGAGCTCTACCTGATCGATCGTGTTAAGGTCCCCGGTCGAAAGACATTGGTGCACGATCTCTCTCAAGCGCGGGCCTGGGGAAGCCGGCTGGAATGGCGTTGGTTCAACACATCAGAGTTCATGCGGGCTTTCAGTGGAGCTGACGTGATTCTGCATCTTGCCGCGGAATCCCTCCCGGAAGCCCCTTGGAAACGAATACTTCGCGATAACATTCAGGCGACGCAGTACGTACTCGAAACAGCGGCAAAGCACCGCGTAAAACGCGTAGTTTTCGCCAGCTCTAATTGGGCCGTGAAAGCGCTCGAGCGAGAATTGGCCCCGGCCTGCTACCTCCCAGGCGGTCCGAAACTTGCGTCCGACGTTTCGACGCGCCCGCTTACCGACTACGGCGTCTCGAAAGCTCTCGGTGAGATCACGGGGAGGATGTACGTGGACCAGAAACGCCTGGAATCATTTGTGGCAGTTCGCATCGGGCACTTCTCCCCTAAACCCCTCACAGGGGGGCCGTCCCGGGATTTATGGATTGGGGCAGGCGATCTTCGAAGCCTGCTATGTCGTTGTGTTGAGGCAGCGTTTAAGGGCTTTCACGTAGTTTACGGCGTCTCGGCTCAGCCCACGGCACCTTATGATTTGTCGCACACCCGGGCGCTGTTGCAGTGGGAGCCGCATGAAACATTTGAATCCTACGGCAGGCGCCAATCAGCCATTGTCCATCATGTCGGTTGAATTCACTTATAGAATTCCTTTGTTCGAGCGATTGATCATCGAATCGCAGTCCAACTGTAACCGCTCATGCTGGTTCTGCCCTCGGACTTACGACAAATCAGGAAAATACCTCAACGCGGAAGGCAGGTCCGTTTTGCTGCACATGCCGACAGGGAAGATACTCGATCTCCTCGACCAAGCCCGGGCGCTCGGGTTTCGCGGCAGAGTCGGCTTTCACCACTTTTCAGAACCCCTTCTTGACAAACGCAATCCCATGCTGGCCCGTGAAGCAAAGAAGCGCGGCATGATTCCGTATCTTCATACCAATGGCGATGTGCTGAGACAGGATGACGAGCTGTGCGCGGAGGTCAAAAACCTTTACGCGGTGATCGTAGTGGGTTTATACGATTATCGAACGAACGAGGAATTGGAGCAAGTCAAGTCCTATTGGCGTGAGCGGCTCAACGGAGTCAACCTTAAGTTCAGTACGATCGGAGTTTCCGGAGGCCGCTCAGCCGATAGCATGGGGGTTCCCAAGGCCCTCGTTCCGACCGACGCGCGCATGGTTATCCCCGACATCACCTACCAAAATGCGCCGTGCCATCGGCCGCTGATTCGCATGATCATTCAATACGACGGCACCATGTGCAATTGTTGCGAGGACACTTATGGGGCCTTCCAGTTGGGAAACATTTATCGATCGTCGCTCGAGGAACTATGGTTCTCGGACCGCCATAGCCAAATCGTCGAGGAACTCATAAGCGGCGAGCGAGAAAAGCACGGCCTGTGTCGCAACTGTCCGATGTCTCCGACCGGGCGGCCCGCCCAAGGACAGAAAATACAGATTGCCCCGAGACGTTACCGCCCCATTGAAGCGTAAAGTAAGAGGCTCCATGGATAGGACCGAATCACCGCTGGTGAGTTGCATCATTCCGGTCTATAACGGCGAGCTTTATCTGCGTGAGGCGATCGATAGCATTCTGGCGCAGACTTACCGCCCGGTGGAGATCATCGTCGCCGACGATGGATCGACGGACGGAACAGCAGACATCATTGCTGAGTTTGGTGAGCCGGTGCATTGCCTTCGGCAAACCAATCAGGGACCCGCAGCCTCGCGGAATTTGGGCGCACGCGCGGCGACCGGAGATTTTATTGCTTTCCTTGACGCCGATGACCTGTGGCATCCAGATAAACTGGAACGTCAGATGGTCCGTTTCCAGATCCGTCCTGAGCTGGATTATTGCGTGACCTACTCACAGAATTTCTGGGTTCCCGAACTCAAACAGGAAGCGGAGAGGTTCGCAGGCCATCGAATCGCGCGCCCCATGCCGGGATATGTCACTGGAACTCTTTTGGGCCGGCGGGTTGTCTTTGACAAAGTGGGTCCATTCAACACAGCGCTGGGACATGGCGATAGTACGGAATGGTTTTTGCGCGCAGCGGAACGCGGAGCGGTTATGGAGCTACTGCCCGATGTCCTCATGTACCGCCGCCTTCACCCAGCGAACCGGAGTCGTCTTCGGGCGGCAGACAGCCGTAACCAATTCCTGGATATTCTGAAAGGATCTCTGGATCGCCGGCGGCGTGAGCCTTCTAAAGCCGCGTCGAATGGCGACGAAGATTAACGGTTCAACAATGCGCGTTCTCTACTGGTCTGAACTGTTCTGGCCTTACATCGGCGGCGTCGAAGTTTTAAGCGCCAAGCTGCTTCCGGAGTTAAGGGATCGTGGTTGCGAGATAATCGTGGTGACATCGCATGATTTTCTCGATCTGCCTGATCGAGCAGAATACAAAGGTATTTCGATTTACCGGTTTCCATTTCGAAGCGCGATTTCAACCGGCAATATTGGCCAGTTGTTTGAACTCCGGGGGGAGGTTTCAAAACTCAAACAAACTTTTCAACCCGACCTGGTTCATGTCAATGCCGTCTCTCCCAGCGTGCTTTTTCATCTCCAGACGATCGATGCTTGTTCCGTCCCCACTCTCGTTACCATGCAACAAGAGATTTTGCCCAAGGAAGGAGCGGGTTGCGCTACCCTTATGGGAGAAGCGCTCCGTTCCGCCGACTGGGTGAGTTGCGTTTCCTCGGCTGTCTTGGCGCAGGTCTTGGGATGGGTTCCCGAGCTCCGGTCTCGTTCCTCCGTCATCTACAATGCTCTCGAAATGGAGCTCGATTCTCCCAAGCCATTGCCTGAAAAGCCTCCACGCCTGCTTTGCGTTGGCCGGCTCGTCCCCGCAAAGGGATTCGATATCGCCCTGCAAGCAATGGCGTTGATTGCCGCCCGATTCCCGGAAATCCGTTTGACTGTAGCCGGCGGCGGACCGCTGCAGACGGAATTGGAACGAAAAGCCGATGAATTGGGCCTGAGTAACAGGGTCGAATTTCTGGGTTGGGTGGAACCGGACAAGGTCGCTTCGGTGATCAATGAGTCCTCAATCGTCTTGATGCCCTCGCGACGAGAAGGACTTCCCATAGTCGCAGTCCAGGCCGCGATGATGGGCCGCCCGGTTATAGGTACGCGCGTCTCCGGCATTCCGGAGGTTGTCCTGGACGGCGAGACGGGGATGCTGATCGATCCGGAAGATGCCGCAGGCCTAATGAGAGCGCTCAGTTTTCTACTAGCTCACCCGAAAGTGGCGGTCCGGATGGGCGATACTGCTCGGATTAGGGCTCAGGAGCTTTTCAATTGGGATCGCTGTGTGGCGGATTATTACTTGCTCTATCAAAAACTCATCAAGGAGGTTACGTATGCTGAATTTGGACACTCGCGTGCGCGTGTGTGAGGAGGTGGCCGCCAAGGTCATCGATGGGGAGGCGATCATCATCAACCTCGCCAATGGGATTTACTACAGCATGGATAAGGTTGGTGGATTGATTTGGGATCTGTTGGAAAGAGGAGACAATTTGGCGGAAGTGGTTGATGGACTTGTCATGCGCTACGAGGTTGCGCGCGATCAGGCTCGGGCCGACGTGGACAAGCTTGCGAGCGAATTACTGGAAGAAAAACTGATTCAAATAGAAACTAACGGGATGGCCAGGAGCCAGGGCGAGGTGGAGATGCAGGGGGAGAAGCTGCCTTATCAGTCCCCCACACTCAACATCTATCGCGATATGGGGGATCTGCTGGCTTTAGACCCGCCCACTCCGGGGCTGGACAACATTGCATGGAAGGATCCGGACGAGAAGTTAAAGTGACGAAGCGCAGGGCGCGAAGCTTCACCGCTATGCCTGTCATCGAGCTCGAATTGTAACGGATAGAGCCATTCCTCGAGCCCTGGGTTCTTATGGAAATCTAAAGTATGCGTGTCCTATTCTGGTCGGGAACCTTCTGGCCCAAGATCGGCGGCGTGGAGGTTCTCGCAGCGAAACTCTTGCCGGTTTTGAAGGAGCGGGGTTTCGAAATAGTCGTCGTAACACCCCGAAACGACCCCGAGCTTCCGGCAGAGGAACAGTACCACGGCATTCGGGTTTATCGTCTTCCTTTTTTTTCGGCCGGCCAAAACATCCAACACTTGATCACGCTGCGACAGAAGGTAATCGACATTAAACGCGCGCTCGCTCCCCAGCTTATTCACATCAATGCAGTAGGCCTGAGCGATTTTTTTCATCTCACAACCGCCAACGCTTATCCGGCTCCGCTTTTGGTGACTCTGCATGATGAAAAACTACACGATGACATCGTGGATCCGGAGGTCGGAGACGATCGGTTGCTGGGACGCACGCTACGTTCAGCGGACTGGGTCTCTTGCGTCTCGGAATCTCTGCTAGCCGAAGTGCGTCGACTGATTCCGGAGCTCCGCCCCCGGTCTTCTGTGGTGCACAACGGCCTCGAGATCCCGGATCTCGCGCCGCTGCCTCTCCCTCAAAACCCTCCCCGTCTGCTGTGCCTGGGACGGTTGGTCAGGCGGAAAGGGTTTGACCTGGCACTGGCCGCTTTCGCTATCATTGCCCGGCGCTTCCTCCGTGCTCGACTGGTCATTGCTGGGGACGGGCCGGAGCGAGCCGCGCTCGAACGCCAGGCGGTTGCCCTAGACATCAAGGATCGGATCGAATTTGTCGGCTGGTTGGAGCCGTCGATGGTTTCGGAACTCCTTAACACCGCGACGATAGTTGTCATGCCCTCAAGACGGGAGCCCTTCGGACTGGTTGCCCTGGAAGCTGCGTTGATGGCGCGGCCGATTGTCGCCACGCGGGTCGGCGGTATTGCCGAGATCGTCGAACACGGCAAGACCGGCCTTCTGGTCGAAAACGAACACGCGTCAGGTCTTGCGGAGGCGATTTCCAGGTTGCTGGAGCATCCGGAGATTGCCGTCGACATGGGAAGAGCCGCACGACAACGGACAATCAACAAGTTCGGCTGGAAGCGCTGCGTAGATGGCTATGAGGCGCTTTATCGCAAGCTGGGGCAAGCCTCCCATTTCCCGGGGGAAGCAACATTTTGAGGGCTAACGGAGCGAGATGGTCGACTTTGAAGCGGTAACCAGCCGCACCACCTTTGACGGTGCATCGGCGTTCAAAGCTATGCTGCGCGCTTTCAACATGGCCGAAGCAAGCTTCCCGGATGAGCTGAGCGAGTCGTATTACGCTTTCGCGGGCCGGACGGTCCGTTTCCGTATCGTCGGGTTGGACCTTGCGTGCCAAATTACCCGTCCTTTCTCCCACCTTCAAGCGAGCGGAGTCTCGGCCGATCCCGATTTGGCGATTGATCTCTGGGATGAAAGTAGGACAGCCATCCGATTTCCGAACCCCCTCGCCGACGGCAACGCCGGTTGGTCGGAGGTGACGGGGACCTCGCCGGATCAGAGATTTGTGGGGCAACGGCTGCCTAACACTTTGACCTGTCTGGATCGTTTTGCTAAGCACATCGTCGGCTCGATTGCTTGGAGTGATCGCATCTTTATTTATGAGCGCGCCAAACCCCTCGCTAGGCCGCTTCTGGAATGGCACAACGATGTCAAGGTACAGATCATCCACGCCGGGATGGTTGCTCACAGCGGCCGCGGAGTTCTCTTTGCCGGCAAAAGCGGATCGGGTAAGTCCACTTCTTCCCTCGCCTGTCTTTCCCGCGGCTTTAATTTCCTCAGCGAAGACTATCTAGGCCTGGAGATCCTAACGGACGGTTCCCTCTTAGGCCACAGCCTTTATAACTCCGTCTTTCTTGAGTCCGAGCACCTGAAGCGCTTCCCCGAGCTCAAAGCGCACGTCCTACGCGGTGGTCCCGCTGAGGAAAAGTCGGTGGTGATCCTTTCGGATCTCTTTCCGGATCGGCTCGATCGAGTTGCGCCGATCACTGCCGTACTGCTGCCCCGAGTCGTCGGAGGAACGGAACCGAGGATCTATCCGGCGCCCAAAAGCCAGGCTCTTCTGGCGCTTGGCCCGAGTTCGCTGTTCCAGATTCCGAGCCGCCGGACCAGCGGATTTGAAAAGCTTGCTCAAATAGTTCAGCAGGTTCCTGCGTACTGGCTCGATCTCGGGGGCGAAATCAATCGCATCCCGCATGTCGTAAAGGCCTTTATGGAGGAAATGGCGCGCCGAGAACTCGCGTCGGCTTAGCTGTACACCTGTCTTCAGCAGGGACCGCAGAGGCGCTGGAGAAGTGTTTTAAGCAGCGACGAGGGACCGATGAAACCAGCTTTGATTACTTGTATTGTTCCTGTCTTTAACGGTGAGAAATATTTAGCTGATGCCCTGGACAGCATCGTGGCGCAGACTTACCGGCCATTGGAGATTATTGTTGCCGATGACGGATCGACTGACGGAACGGCAGCGGTGGTCCGCGCGTATAAAAGCCGGCTGAGATACTTCAAGCAACCCAACTCCGGACCGGCCGCAGCCCGCAATCTCGGAGTGCGCGGCGCGGCAGGCGAGTTCGTGGCGTTCCTGGATGCCGATGACCTCTGGCATCCGGAGAAACTTGTGCGCCAAGTGGCGTGTTTCGAAAGGCGGCCGGAGCTGGCATACTGCGTCACCCACGTTCAGAATTTCTGGGTTCCGGAACTTAGCGAGGAGAAGGAGAAATTTAATCACCGATTGTCCAATCCGCTGCCTGGTTACGTCACGCAAACACTCATGGCACGGCGCGCCGTTTTTGAAATTGTGGGCTGTTTCGACCCCTCGCGGCGGCACGGCGACGACACAGACTGGTTCTTACGGGCAACCGATCAGGGTTTGCTGGCCGAACTAATGCCCGATGTTCTGGTCTATCGTCGCTTGCACCACGCCAACCTAAGCCGCGCAGCCGCAGCCAGTCGCGAGGGATATTTGCATATCGTAAAGATGGCCCTGGACCGCCGGCGCCGGAACGAAGCTCGCCCGCCTCATTCCGGATCCGTCGTCCAGCAGAAGAAAAACCCGTGACACACTCCTACGCGCAAACCAATATTCAGCTTTTCGACCAGCTTCGGCGAGACGGCTACCCGCCGAATCAGATCGATGAAATCTTCAAGGCCTATGAGCTGGTCATGTCCCTGTTCGCCGGAAGCTATCGCCAATCAGGAAAAACCTTTATCGCTCATCTTGTGGGTACCGCGAGTATCTTGAGTTCTCTCCATGTGACACCGGAGCTGATCACGGCCGGGCTGCTTCACGCAACCTATACGCATGGCGATTTCGGCAATGGAGTCAAAGGCATATTGTCGTGGAAGCGAGAGAAGCTGAAGAAGGCTGCCGGTCAAGAGGTGGAAGAGTTGGTCGCCCGATATTCGCGCTTGGTGTGGACGACCCCAGGCATTCAAACGCTTCATGCCGCTCTGCACAAAATGGATTCAATAGACCGGGATGTTGTTTTACTTCGCTTGACGAATGAACTAGAGGATCTTCTGGATCTCGGCCTGTTCTATTGGTCCGCGCCAAAAAGCCGCCTGGAATACATCGAAAGAAAAGGTCATCTGATGGTGGAAATAGCGGCGCGGTTGGGTTACCCGCGGCTATCGGCCGAACTGGCGGATGGGTTGGAGCAAACCAGATCGGGAGCAATTACGCTGGATATCGAAGAATGGCGAAACGAGGCTTTCGTAATAATACTTCCATCCTACCGTGAACGGTGGTCCGCAAAATGGTCGCGCCGGATATTGGCACCGGTCAAGCGCGCGCGCCGCGGTTTCTTGTCCCGCAGGTAGAGTGACGAGTTTCATCGCAATGCACGCCCACGCGCAAACCATTCTCCAGCTCTATCTCCAGCTTCAGAGCGCGGGTTACTCTAAAAGCGAAATGGAACTGATCCGAAGAACCTATGAGCAGGCGATGCGACTTTTTTCCGGTCGTTTCCAGCCT
>JBOHVS010000120.1:0-2532 GCA_050735975.1 Binatia bacterium
TTCTCGCAGGGAAAAGGAAAAGCTAAGGCAAAGGGCAAGAACAAGATCGAGGCAAAAGAAAAACACGGTCGTGAAGCGGGCGAGCTTCCCGTCGGTCTAATTCGTCATACCGATAAAAAAGGCGGGCTCCCATCAGGGCTCCAGAAAAAAGATGACGAAGGTCAACTACCGCGTGGTCTTCAGGAGGGTGGAAAAAAATTAAAGTCTAGCAGCAAGGGGAAAAAATCTTTCAAGTAGGATTTTTGTCGACACTCGGAAATTGACCGAGTTACATCTTCAGTGAAAATCACGGCTGGACACTCTGGCGGGTTTGCGATTCACTTCAGGTTCCCAGAGCTTCTCGGCAACGAGATGAACCACGCCGTCTTCATTTTGCAGGGTTCCGGTCACGCCCAGAAAGCTGGCCGTCTTCGCGAGCACCGAGTAACGTTGAAACACGCTCTCCCAGACGACTAGATTGACAAAACCGGTTTCATCTTCCAGGGTCATGAACACGACGCCTCCGGCGGTGCCCGGGCGCTGCCGGCAAATCACCAACCCGGCGTAACGAATCTTCTCCCCGTTTTTCATGGTTGCTACGGTCCGGGCATCAGGGAGTCCGTGAGCGATAAGAATCCCGCGTAGCGGCTCGAGCGGATGGCGCCGCGGGCTGTGCGACGTCGTGCGATAGTCCCAACCGACTTCCTCAAACGGAGTCAATGAAGCAAAAGCAGGATTGGGTTCGCGCGCAGGCAGCGGTAAAGCCTGGGTTCGTGTTTGTGCCCATTTTCGCACATCCCATAAAGCGCTACGCCGTTCGACGCCGAAGCCATCGAAGGCGCCAGATTCCGCCAGTGAGCTGAGAATTCCTTCATCCAGTCCGGTGCGCCGGACAAAATCCTCGAGGGATGCGAATGGCTCGATTTTTCTGCTCCGGATTACCTTGTCGCAGTCTCCTTCGCCGAACCCCTTCACGTATCTCAAGCCCATCCGCACGGCGAAGCCGCCCCCGCCTTCCGCTGAAGCCTCGAGCGTGCAATCCCAATCACTCACTGTAACATCGATAGCCCTGACGACTACATTGTGGCGTTTTCCGTCTTCCACGATTGTCGCCGGCATATAAAATCCCATCGGTTGGGCGTTCAGTAGAGAACAGACAAACTCCGCCGGATAGTGGCATTTGAGCCAGGCGGTCGCATAAGCGATGAGCGCGAAGCTTGCCGCGTGGCTCTCAGGAAACCCATACTCGCCGAAGCCGCGGATTTGCTCAAACACCCGCTCGGCAAATTCAGGAGCGATACCTTTCGCCTGCATGCGCGTGATCAGTCGCTCGCGATGGCGCTCCATCCGTCCGGTGCGGTGCCACGCGGCCATGTCGCGGCGCAACTGGTCCGCTTCTCCCGGCGTGTAATCCGCGGCGACCATCGCCAGCCTCATGACCTGTTCTTGAAAAAGCGGCACGCCGAGAGTTTTCTCCAGCACCGGACGCAGGCTCGGGTGCGGATATTCCACCGGCTCCTTACCCCTGCGACGACGGAGGTAAGGATGGACCATGCCGCCGGTAATGGGACCGGGCCGGACGATGCTGATTTCGATCACGAGGTCATAGAAATCGCGCGGCCGCAGGCGCGGCAGCATCGCCATCTGCGCGCGGCTTTCAATTTGAAACACGCCGACGGTATCGCTCCGCCGGATCATCTCGAAAGTTACAGGATCCCTGGACGGAATCGTTGCCATGGAAAGTTCGATACCGCGGTGCTCGCGCAAAAGTTTGAAGCAAAGATCGAGCTGCGTCAGCCCGCCCAAACCAAGGAGGTCCACCTTGAACAGCCCGAGGTCCTCCAGGTCGTTTTTGTCCCATTGGATTACCGTGCGCTCCGGCATCGCGCCGTTTTCGATCGGAACGATATCGTGCACCGGCTCGTGACCTAAAAGAAAACCGCCGGGATGAATCGACAGGTGACGAGGAAAATCGAGGATCTCGTTGGTCAGCTGGAGCAACTGCCGGTTGGTAGCGGTCGAGTTATCCAACCCCAATTGGCGGAGCGCTCCAGGGTCGACGATGTCGTAGGAGGAAACAAATTTCGCCACCCGGTCCAACGCAGTTTCGGACAGTCCCAAAGCCTTGCCCACGTCCCGTATCGCAGAGCGGGAGCGATAGCGAATGACGTTCGCCACCATGGCGGCGCGGTCGCGCCCGTACTTTTGGTAGACGTGTTGGATGACCTCTTCGCGCCGGTCGTGTTGAATATCGAGGTCGATGTCCGGCGGCTCGGCGCGCTCTTTGGAAATAAAGCGCTCGAAAAGAAGTCCCATGCGCACCGGATCGATGGCAGTAACCCCCAGGCAGTAGCAAACGACGGAGTTGGCGGCGGAGCCTCGCCCTTGACAGAGAATCGACTTCTCGCGGCAAAAATTTACGATTTCCCACATCGTCAGAAAATAGCCCGGATAGTCGAGTTGCTCGATGATCTCAAGCTCCTTTTCCAATTGCTGCGCGACCTCAGCCGGAATCTGCTCACGGTAACGACGGCGCCCGCCTTCGAACGCCAG
>JBOHVS010000121.1:0-2702 GCA_050735975.1 Binatia bacterium
GCCATTGGCCGGACAAGATTGACTTTGGCGGGCTCGGGGGATACTGGGATAGTGAAGGTGTCGCGCCATGGGAGTCATCAGAAAAAACCTTCCGCTTCTTGGTCGGCATAGGCAGAGAGAGATTGAGTGTTTGTTCGACACGGGTGCTTCCTCAAGCTTTATCCGACCATCGCTGGTCCGGGCCTTAGGTCTCTCGACAGCGGATCTTCCCAAGCCGCTTCGCATCCGTCTTGGGAAAGGTTCGACCCAAGTGTCCCAGATAGCAGCGGTTATGATCCGGCTGAACGGGGCGACTCTTGCGGATACAGCGTATGTCATGCCGGGGCTTACTGAAGATTATGTGCTAGGAGCCGAGTTCCTCGAACGCTACGATATCCGGCTTGATCCTAAGCGCCGCCGTCTGCTTCTTCCTTCCAAACGCCGCCTATCGGTTATCTTGGTCTAAAAGCCGCTTCGGAGATCAAGTTGGCACCGGGGTCAGGCCCGGCAATCTTGACAATCTCTTTCTGAGGCCCGCCAATCCACAGGCGAAAACACCGTCCGGAATTTTTCTTCAGTCTTGAATTCAAACTCTCACACTAACTTCCACGTTTTCGTAATTCCGAAAGTAAGAAAACATTCTGGGGTAGAAAAAAAGGGCTCTTCCGGGTTTACTGTGAAGGAGTATTCACCACAGAGTAATTCATGTACCACTGGGTACAACACGGCGCATGAAAATGATAGCGTTGCGCTGCTAACTACTTTGATCAACGCGACCGCCAGGCAGTAACAAAACGTTGTCTCAATTCATTTTCATAAGAGACGCTGAGGTCGCAGAGACTACTCGGATATTTTAAACCACAAAGAACTCAAAGGTCGCATAGAATCAACTTTGAATTCTTTGTGTTCTCTGCGGTTAAATTGTTTTCCGTGTCTGTGTACTCTGCGCCTCCGCGGTGAAAAATCCTCAAGTGACCACGAACATATCCGTGAACCTATCAACCGGCGTCGATTCCAACTTTTCCGAATCCAGGCAGAGATCCATGATTGCTTTGCACCGCGCCGGTGCAAGGCGTGAAGCCAGATTGGCGGCGAATTTTTGTAACAAGAGGGGCATGCCCTCGGCGCGGCGGCGACGATGACCGATCGGATAATCCACAGCTACTCTTTCCGTGTGCGAGCCGTCTTTAAAAAACACTTGGACAGCGTTCGCGATCGAGCGTTTTTCGGGATCGAGATAGTCCTCTGAATACTGTGGATCCTCGACTACAGTCATTTTGCCCCGCAGAACATCGATCCGGAGGTCTTTCGCCACCCCATCCTCATAATGGTCGGCGGTCAGTTGGCCGAAAATCAGTCCGATTGCGGTCATGTACTGGATGCAGTGGTCGCGATCCGCGGGATTGTGCAGCGGGCCAACCTTGTCGATGATGCGGACCGCGGATTCTTGCGTGCTAATCGTAACTTTCTCGATCTGATCAAGCCGATCTTTGACCTGGCCGTGCAGTTTGAACGCGCATTCGACGGCCGTTTGGGCATGAAATTCCGCGGGGAAGGAAACCTTGAAGAGAACATTTTCCATCACGTAGGAACCGAACGGCCGGCCGAGAACGAATGATTGGCCACGAAACAGCACGTCGTAAAATCCCCAGCCTTTGGCGGATAGAGCGGAGGGATAACCCATCTCGCCCTGCATGGCCATCAAAGCGAGACGAATACCGCGGCTGGTCGCGTCGCCGGCCGCCCAGGATTTGCGCGGCCCGGTGTTCGGCGCATGACGATAGACGCGGAGCGCCCCGCCGTCGGTCCAGGCGTTCGTAATTGCGCTGATGATTTGGTCTTTGCTGCCGCCGAGCATGGCTGTGGCGACTGCTGTTGTCGCGACACGGACGAGCAGGACGTGATCAAGTCCCACCCGGTTATAGCTGTTCTCGAGCGCCAGCACTCCCTGGATCTCGTGGGCTTTGATCGTGGCGGTGAGCACGTCGCGAACCGTGAGTCGTGGTTCGGTTCGACACAGATAATCGGCCAGAGCCAATATACCGCCGAGGTTATCGGACGGGTGGCCCCACTCGGCGGCGAGCCAGGTGTCGTTGAAATCGAGCCAGCGAATCATCGCGCCGATGTTGAAGGCGGCCTGGACCGGATCGAGCTGCCAATCCGTGCCGGGAACGCGCGCCCCATTTTGCAAGGTTGCGCCGGGGACGATCGGGCCGAGATGTTTAGCGCACTCGGGGTAGCGGAGGGCGAGAAGCCCGCAGCCCAAAGCGTCCATAAAACAGTAGCGCGCCGTTTCATAGGCTTCCTTGCTTTGGGTAACATAGGTCGCCGCGTACTCTGCGATGTCGACCATGATCCGGTCGGGAGCCGGGCGAACATTGGAAACTGTAGCAGTCATGCGTTTGGTCTCGTTAGGCGAGACGTCTCAGAATTTGAAGTGACAACATCGGTGGCCCACTTTCGTTATTGCCACGAAAGCTTGGCCGATTATTGACCACGAAGCGCACGAAGGCCACGAAGGTTCGGATTTGATATTTTGAACTTCTGAACTTCGTGTTCTTCGCGTCCTTCGTGGTGAAAATCGTTTTTTTGGTTACGGCTTCGCCGCGCCGGGTCCTTCGCGGTGATAATAGCAGCCTAAGCCTTTCTCTGCGCAATCGGCACAAACGGCCGCGGATCGGGGCCGATATAGTCGGCGTTCGGCCGAATGAGCCGGTTATCGG
>JBOHVS010000122.1:0-11406 GCA_050735975.1 Binatia bacterium
ATCCGTTATAGCAGGCCGCGCCGGTTTAGAAACTCGGCGCACGATTCCAGATGGCCGATTTGATCTCGTGCGGCGAATCGGAGAATAATAGTCCGCGCACCGGCTTCTCCGTAAGCTTCGATTTGCCCCGCCACCTCCTCCCAACTCCCCATGACGCACAGCATCGCCTTTGCCACCGCCTCATGGGGTTTGTTGTAATAGCGCGAAAGAAAGTTCTGTCCTTCGAGCATTGCTTCCTTTCCTCCGGCGGCCAAAGTGAAATAAAGTCCTGGCTCGATGGCTTCCGGGTCGCGGCCGGCCTCGGCCGCATAGGCGCGGATTTTTTCCAGACACTCGCGGTACGTCTGCGGATCAGTGATGTTGTTGAGCCAGCCGTTCGCCATGCGGGCGACGCGACGCAAGCCGGGTTCGATATTATTGGAGGCCAGCCAGATAGGCACGCCCCCGGATTGAACCGGCTTGGGTTCCAAGGTGACATGCTCGAACTTGAAAAAAGCTCCTTCGTGGGAAACGTCGTTTTCGTTCCATAAGCGCCGCACAATTTGCACGAGCTCTTCGCTGATCTTGATCCGTTTGGACGCGGCAAGACCGAGAATCTTGAACTCGTGTTCCTGCACCGGGTCATTGGGCCTGCTGTAGCCGATGCCGAGATCAACCCGGCCGCCCGTGATCCAGTCGAGACTCCCCACGGAGTAAGCCAGCAAGATAGGATGCCGGAGAGCCGCCAAAAAAACCGCGGTTCCCAAGCGAATGCGTCGTGTTCGCGCTCCAACCGCTGCCAAAGTAATGAGAGCCTCGAGTCGTGGTTTAGCTGTGAGACTGTCCCCCACCCAAACGGAGTGAAAACCCAGAGCCTCCACGCGATCGCACAGTTCATAGATACTGGCCGGGTCCGGTCGTCCGGACAGAATCACTTCGCGGGTAGGCAATAATATGCCGAACTTCAGGTGCGGCGACTTCTGCGATTCACTCACTTCTCAGGCTCTTTCCTTGTTGCTCGTTCCCGCGCTTCGGATACCCTTCATGGAAATTGTTTTCTCCTCAGTCCTTTCTCGTGTTTTGACTGATGACCACGTCCACGAGCGCAGGCCCGGACTGCTCCATAGCCTTTCTGATTGCGGCCTCGATCGCCTCCGGCCGTTCCACGCGTTGCCCGAAAATACCGAAGGTCTCCGCCAGTCTGGCAAAGTTTATATCGGGCCCCACCAGCTCGGCGCCCATTTCCGCTGCGATTCTGATCCTTTCCTCCGACCCCCGAAACTGATTTTTTACCGCCATATACGCGCGGTTGTTAAATACGATGACGAGCAGCGGCACGCGATACTTGGCGAGAGTCCAAAGTCCCTGGATCCCGAACATGCTGCTGCCGTCGCCGAGGCAGGCAACGACCCGGCGGTTGGGAGCAGCCAGCTTGGCGCCGATGGCGGCTCCCAGACCCCATCCAAGATATCCTCCGGATGAGTTGGAGAAGTAAGATCGACCGGGCATGAACTGGAAGTTGGCCATGAGAATATCTTTGCTGGTTGGGCTTTCGTTGACGATCAAGGCGTCTCCTTCGAGAAGTTTGTCCATTGTGCGAGCCAAACGCGCAGCATTGATCGGAACCGCATCCCACCCGGCCTTTACCCTGTTTTCCAGCTCCGCACTGGTCTGCTCCTTGGCTTTCTTAATGCACTCCAAGCGTTCCGTTCGACGTTGACCGTTGGCTGTTTCCCTTGGAAAAATTTCCACCAGGGAGCGCAATGCGCTCTTGGCGTCAGCCACGATGCCGAGATCGACGGGGAAGACCTTGCCGATTTCCCAGGGATCTTCTTCGATATGGATGCACCGTGTCTCCGGCTTGATAACCGGCTCCGGTAAATAGCGGTACTCGCGAATCATCCGGCAACCGATGGCAAGGATCAAATCCGGTTCTCCCCAGACGGGAAGGTTGAAGGACGGTTGCCGCTCGGGGATTTGAAAACTCTGACGGTGAGTCGTCGGAAAACCCAGAAACGAGTAACGAGGCTCCATGACCACGGGCGCGGCTACCATCTCGGCAAGCTTGATAAGTTCTTCGATAGCCCCCGCTTTGGCGACGCCACTGCCGGCAACAATCAACGGTCTCTTCGCCTCATCAAGAAGCCGCGCGGCGTCCGCCAGCGCTTCCGGGTCGCCCCCTAATCTGGGAACGATACGGGACCGCTCTGCGTCCGGATTTTTTACGCTTATAGACTCGCCCAAAAGATTGCTCGGAAGGGAGAGATAGACCGGGCCCGTGGGCGGTGTCGAGGCAACTTTAAAGGCTCGATTCAATATTTCCGGTATCCGATCTGCTCGATGAACCTCGTGGCTCCACTTGGTGAACTGTTTCGTCAGCTCAACCAAATCGCGCCCTTCCGTGTGTGAGTCGCGCCCCACAATCCTTGTGTCAACGTGGGTGGAGGTGACCACCACCGGGGATCTGTCTCTATAGGCATCGTAAAGAGCGCCCAAGGCGTTGGCCGTCCCCGGCAGTGTGCTCACCTGCGCCAGCGAGGGCCGCCCGGTCACCCGCGCGTGGCCGTCGGCCATAGAAACGACACACGTCTCATGGAGAGCCAGTATGAAGCGGATTTTTTCCTGATCTGCGATCGTCCCAATGAACTCCTGGCCGCTCGTTCCGGGCAAACCGAATACGTACTCGACTCCATGCGTCGCCGCTACTTCCAGGTAAGCTTGCGACGCGATTTTCTCTCTATTTCCAGAGTCAGACATCTAACAAGCGCTCCTTCCGGCTCATGCTGTTGAACGGTCCCAGGTTCAACGTTCAAGGTTCAAAGTTATCAAAAGCCCGCGTCGTCAATCTAAGCCTTCCACCTTGAACCTTGAACAAACAAGGGGCGAGTCATGGAGAACGCGGGCACGCTCTCTAAAGTCCGAACAAATGAGTGGCGTTGGCAAAGAGAATTTTTTCTTTAACCGGGTCCTTGAGACCCAGTTTGTCAAAACTGGCAAGAGCCTTCTCCAAATCCACATAGGGAAAGTCCGTGCCAAAGAGCGTCTTGTCCTGTAGCCGCCCCCGAATGGCTTTTTGAAAAATGTCCGGGAGTTGCTCCGGCAGATAGCCGGAAGTGTCAACGTGTACGTTTCTCTTATGAGTAACCACGCCAATGAGCTCTTCCTGCCATGGCCAACCCGGATGGGCCGCAACGATGCGCATTTTGGGGAAGTCCCTGGCCAGAGTGTCGAGATGTATGGGCCGGCCGTAATCCAATGCGATCCCTCCGCCGCCGGCCGTGTTCGCCCCCAAAACGGTAAAGCCGACGTGGAACATGACGGGTTTGTTGCCGGCCTGCAATACTTCCCAGATGCCGTAATATTTTCTGTCGTTCGGATAGAAAGCCTGATCGGGAGGGTGGAACTTGAAACCTTTGACTTTCGGGTTTTTCAGCAGTTCTTCGGCGTACCGAGCGACTTCCTCCAGATTCTCAACTCCCGTATCCAATGACGCGAGGACCCCGATAAACGCTTCCGGATACTTTGTCGCCAAATCAGTGACATGCTCATTGCTGTTTCGCGCCCCTTCTTTGACAGTGGACGGATGCCAACCGATGAGCAAAGCTTTAACGTCATGTCTGGCAAAAAGGGCTGCAAAGCTTTCTTCAGTTGCCGGCACTTCGTTAAGCTCTCTCTTGAAATAGTTGCATGCATCGCGGTCGAGGCCGCGCGTGCTGGGATGGACGTGAACGTCAATGGCTCGCATTAAGGCTCTTTTGCTCGGCTACTGTTCGAGGGAAGCTAAGGTCGAGCGAGATCTCAACCTAATACTAACCGATAACCTTGGACAATGCGGGCGCGCGGCCACGATGAAGCCTGGATCTTCAGGGTTGCTCACGTAGCGCCCAGTAGACCTTCTCCGCCGTTAAGGGCAGATCGTAGATGCGCGCGCCGACAGCATCGGCAACCGCATTGGCGATGGCCGCCGCGGTTGGCACATTCGGGTTTTCTGCAATGGCTTTCCCGGCAAACGGGGTTGGGCCCGTCGCGCTTTCGATTAAGACCGTGTTGAGTTTTGGGACATCGCCGATGCAGGGTAGCTTGGCGTCTCCCAGGTTGACGGTCATAATCTTGCCGTCGACGACCGTGTTGTCCTCCATAAGGGCAAAACCAAGCCCGTTGATAACGGCGCCGTCGACCTGCCCTTGCAGAGTAAGATGATTGAGCACGACGCCCGTGTCATGGGCGGTTGTCAGCTTTAGCACCCGGATCTTGCCGGTAGTCGGATCGACTTCGACCTCCGCCACTTGCGCGGCAAAGGCAGTCACTTTGGGCATATCTTTCGGCTCGTAGTTTGTCAGGTGAAAAAGCGGCCCGCCGTTTTCTTTCACCGCCAGCGCCATCGCTTCATCTACCGAAATGCTCTTTTTATCGGGGCCGGTAAACTTACCGCCTTGCTGATTGATCTCTTCCGTCCTGCAATCGAGCTGGCGCGCGGCCAGAGACACGAGTTTCTCACGCACTTCACGCGCGGCTTTGTGAACCGCGTGTCCCGAAGTATTGGTCTGCTTGCTGCCCCCGGTTCCCGGATCGAAGGGCAAGCTGTCGGTGTCTTCAAATTTTACCCCGACACGTTCCGGCGGAACGGCGAGGGTTTCGCACACCATCTGTTGAATAATAGTGTAGAACCCGGGGCCAACGTCGGGAACGCCGGTGAGAATGTTTATCTTCCCGTCGGCTTCCAAGGTGATCGCGGCGCTGGCCTTGCCCTCGGGCGTGCCGCGTTCGTACAGAGCGATCCCCAAACCGCGATTTTTGCCGCCTGCTCCTTTTTTCCAGCCGGATGCCTTTACGGCCCTCTCCAGCGTCTCGCGGACAAGAATATGCTGCCACTTATCCCCCATCGGGGAGCTGTCGCCGTTCTGTAATATGTTGCGCCGGCGCAGATCGACGGGATCGAGACCCATCTCCCGCGCAATGATGTCCATCTGCGACTCAAATGCAAAGACGATCTGCGGGCTGCCGGGAGTTCTAGTCTGGGTGCACGGCACCTGGTTTGTGTAGGCGCAATAGGTATCGACACGGATTGCCGGCACCCGGTACATGCTCGCGAGGCGGCGCCCGCCCAAAACCGTGACCTGCGGATTCGCCTTCTGGGACCCATAGGCGCCGCCGCTAAAGTAAATCGTTGCCCTGATTGCAGCGAGAGTTCCGTCTTCTTCAATGCCCGTCCGCAAGGTGACTACGGCGGGATGCCGATGGCCGCCGGCGAGAATCTCTTCAGTGTAATCGAAGACCAGCTTCACAGGGTGCCCTGTCGCCTTTGACAAAAAGTAAGCGACCGGCACGTCAATCAAGGACGCCTTCGCGCCAAAATCGCCGCCGACGTGGATGATGTGGATCTTTATCTTTTCTTTTGGCACGCCAAAGTCTTCCGCCATTTGGCTTCGCAGTCCCCACGGTCCCTTGTTGGCGGCCCAAACCTCCACCCTTCCATCGGAGTAGACCTGAACGGTGCAGGCGTGCGGTTCAATGTATCCGTGGTGCGATAGCGGGGTCCGAAAGGTGTGCTCGAAAACACGCGTGGCTCGCTGGAAGCCGGCTTCCAAGTCCCCGTTTTTCCATTGCGTAAAAGACTGGAGATTGCGTGGCGAAATTCCTTCCGGTATCTGGGGGGCGTTCTTGTACTTTAACCGGTCCTCGTGTATCAGCGGCGCGCCGGGCTGCAATGCCTCCACCGGATCATTCACACAAGGGAGAACTTCGTATTCGACGTCGATCAACGTCAATGCCTCCTCGGCGATCTCTTCAGTATCGGCCGCCACGGCGGCGACCGCGTCGCCGACGAATCGCACCCGGTCATTTACTAGAACCGGCTGGTCTTTGATTCGGGTGCCGACAAAGACGTTCGTTACGTCGTCCCCGGTGAGGACCGCATGGACCCCGGCCAACCCTTTCGCTTTGGCGGTGTCGAGTTTGACGATTCGCCCGTGCGGGATCTGGCTCCTCAGCACTTTGGCCCATAATAACCGCTCAAACGGCAGGTCCGCTGCGTAGCGTGTTTGCCCGGTTACTTTGCCAACTCCTTCGATGCGCGGAAGCGGTTTACCGACGACCTTAAAAGCCAAGCTTCACCTCCTGGCAGGTTGCTGAAAAAGACTCATATGCTTCGTTGCGCTCAATCGCCTCGCCGCTTAAGCAGGTTGAGGTTCAGGTTAAGGTTAAGCTCAGCCTCGGCCTTAGCCTTCCGACCTGCTCGGAATGCGCGCCTCGCCTCTGAGATCTTTTTGACCAACCTGCAGAATCATAATTTGATTAGAATGCCATAACATGGCGCGTACCGGCGTCGCGAACGCCCCCACAGCATGAACGACAATCCGTGATTTTTCCGCTCGCCCAGTCCGAGCCAGATTAATCAATGCCATACAAACGCGCGCAATTGTCCCAAAGGATCTTTTTCTGACTCTCCTTCGAAACGCCGTCCATCTCCAGGAATTCATCGACTGCGTGCGGAAAGTCCGAGTCGCCATGGGGATAATCGGTGGAAAAGACTATGTTGTCATCACCGATCAGCTTGATAATCATCGGCAACTCCTTCTCGTGCTCAGTGGAGATCCAGCATTGGCGTTTGAAAAACTCGCTCGGCGTCAACTTTCCGGCGGTCGGGAAACGTCCTTTCTCCATGGCGTTATCCAGACGGTGTAAGAGAAAAGCCACCCAACCGCAATAGCACTCAAGAAAAGCTACTTTCAATTTAGGATGCCGCTCCAACACGCCGCCGCCGATGATGTCCACCATAGCGAGCATGTTCTCCATAGGATGGGCGCAGACGTGCCGGAGCAAGAGGTTATCGCCGAAGCGATCGCCGATCTGCGGCACTTCGCCGGCCGCCGCCGCGGAGTGAAAGCCAAGCGGCACGCCCAGATTCTCCAAACAAGACCACAGCGTGTCGTAATAGCGCGAGTGCCAGGGTAGATTGCGCAGCGGCTCCGGGCGCGCAAACACGCCGACGAAGCCAAGTTTCGCCACCGCCCGCTCCGCCTCCTTGACGGCTTCGCTCACGTCGTGAAAGGAGAGCATCGCCACCCCCTTCAACCGCTTGGGATCGGCCTGACAAAAATCATAAAGCCAGTTGTTATAACCCCGCGCAATGGCCGCTGCCAATCCGCCATTCACTTGCTCCCGCATCATGATGCCGAGACCGATCGACGGATAAAGGGCGGCCACGTCCAGGCCTTCGCTATCCATGGCTTTGAGCTGAGAGACGTTGTCGAAACCCCGCGCCCTGGCCTCGGCGATCTCGGCGTCGATGCGCGTAGCATCGAAGATGCCGCCGCGGTAAGTCGGCCGGTAGCCCCGCAGTATCTTACCGTCAAGCAAAACCATCGCTGAGCTTCGCGCCGTTGAACTCAGGATTTTTGGCGCCTGGTTGCGCCATTCCGGCTCCATGTATTTTGGCCAGAGGCCGGCGGGTTCTCGCAGGTGCATGTCCGAATCCATGATCTTCAAACCGGATTTCATGAACACATCCTTGTATTCTTCCTAACACAATGCGAATTTTTTTTGGAGAGGAGTATCGCCGTAAGGGGCGGTTAAGTCAACCGAAGTCGCAACCGAGTCAGAGTGATTCGCGCAAAGACGCAAAGGGCGCCAAGGTGTGCGTTGTCATTTCGACCGAAGGGAGAAATCTGCTCAGATCCCTCGCGTTCGCCCGGGATGACGGACCTTGGCCCGTCACTTCGCGTTCTTGGCGTCCCTTCGATGTTTCTCAGGACATGCTTAGCGCGAGCAAATCCTACTCTTCAAGAGCGACGGGCGCCAGAAATTTGCGCAAGCTGCGACAACTTTCAGGGTAGTAATACGCTGAACACGAAGTGTAGAATCAAGCAAAACCGGGAACTCGGAACTGCGAAAGCGCAGGTGAACCTTTCAACGGCTTGGCGCTACATCAACTCTCGGATCAAAGTTTGCGCGGCTTCCGGAGAAACTCCGAGGGGACGATGAGCCAGTGGGCCGCCCTCCTGGAGGACGGGCTCCAGTTCGCTCAAACTGGCAAGATCGGTTCGCTTCCAGAAAAGGCCTATGGGAATCGCTTCGCCCCACAAGTAGGCTTTCTCCATCGCGGCGGCAAAATCCGTCGGATCATGGTTCACATCTTCCAGCCGCTTGGTCCGCTGCTTAAAAAAGTCATGGCCGTTGTCGTGATTATACGTAACACATGGACTAAAGGCGTCAATGAGAGCAAAGCCTCTATGCTGCAGCCCGCCCTTGATCAGATCGGCTAAGTGCTTCGCTTGGCCCGTGTATCCACGAGCGACGTAAGTCGCGCCGCCCGCAATCGCCAGAGGGATCGGATTAATAGCATTTTCCACGCTTCCGAACGGCGTGCTCTTGGTTTTCATACCTTTGCTGCTGGTAGGGGAAATCTGACCCGTGGTCAGGCCATAGATCTGATTGTTCATGACGATATACGTAAGATCGACATTGCGACGCATCGAATGAATAAAGTGATTGCCGCCGATTCCATATCCATCCCCGTCGCCGCCTGTGACAATAACCGTCAACTCGTGATTGGCAAGTTGTGCTCCCGTGGCAACTGCGAGCGCACGGCCATGAAGCGTATGCATGCCATAGGCATTGATGTAGCCGGGGAGGTTGGAGGAGCAGCCGATGCCGCTGATGACCATCACTTCATGGGGGTATAATCCCAGCTCAACGACAGCCTGCTTCAGGGCGCTCAACACTCCGAAGTCACCGCAGCCCGGGCACCAGTCAGGATCTATCTTCCCTTTGAAGTCTTTGGCCGTCGGCTTTACGCGTGAGAATTTCGGCTCTCCCGTCTCTTTCGTTTCGCGCATCGGAACACTCATACTTTTCTCCTTTACACGGTAATCTCATGAACCGGCACATACTTTTCCGTGGTGCCCGACAAGATCGCCTTGACCCCGTCAACGATGTGGTGCGGCATGAATGGCTCACCGTCGTATTTTCGGATATGGCCATGAGCCGCAATGCCGGTCTCGGATCTGAGATAGCGGGCAAATTGACCGCTGTAATTATTCTCAACCACGATGAATTTTTTGCTCCTGGAAACAATCGCCGCAATAACTTCCGAATGCAGGGGAACAACCCACTTGATCTGGAGGTGGTTGGCAGAAATTCCTTCTTCATCGGTTAGCTTCTGGATCGCCTCGCGGATGACCCCTTCGGTCGAGCCCCAACCCACCAAGGTAAGCGGGGCCTCTTCAGGCCCCAAGAGTCTCGGAGGTTGCAGTAGCGGCAGAATGGCATCCATCTTGCGCATGCGTTTCTCATGCATGGCCTGACGCTTGTGCGGATTGGTAAACTCGTCGCTGATGAGCACGCCGTCCTCATCATGCTCGTCAGTCGCGACAACGTGAGCATAATCCGGGGTTCCCGGGAGGGCGCGAGGCGAAATACCGCTCGCGGTAATCTCAAAGCGGTTGTACCCGCCATTGACCCGAGGAACGCTGCCGTTCAGGCCGATCACTTCACCCCGCTCGATGGGAACGTCAAAATCCAACTCCGTCGGATCCACGCTGGAGCGACCTTCAGATAGCAATAGGTCCGAGAGTATAATTCCGGGGCACTGAAACTTATCCACGAGATTGAAAAGCTCCGGCACCGTCTTGAAGCAATCGAGAATATTCGTTGGCGCGACGATAATGCGCGGATAATCTCCTTGCCCCGCCCCCATCACTTGCCAGAGGTCCCCCTGCTCCGTCTTGGTTGGAACACCGGTGGCCGGCCCCGCGCGCTGGACGTTGATGCAGACGACCGGGATTTCCATCATTGCCGCCGAGCCGAGCGCTTCGCTCATCAGGGCGAAGCCTCCGCCGGAAGTGGCGCACATGGCCCGGCATCCGGCGTGAGCCGCGCCGATAGCCATGTTGATCACCGCGAGTTCGTCTTCCACCTGCCGCACCATGATGCCCAATTGTCGCCCGTGTCGCGCCATCCAATGGAGCACACCCGATGAAGGACTCATTGGATAGGCGCAGTAGAAGCGCACCCCCGCCGCCGCTCCTCCCATCGCCAACGCCTGGTTCCCTTCAAAAAAAGCCATTCTCTTTCCGGTGTCGGGCAGCGAGACCGACCATGGCCTGAAATGCCCGGCGGCGTATTCGTAGCCCGCCCGAGCCACCCCGACGTTCTCCGCGATTACGGCATCCCCTTTTCTTTTGAACTGCAAAGTGAGGATGTCTTCGAGGATTTTGAATTCGACGCCAATTAAACGCAGCGCCGCCGCCAAAGCGATGGTGTTTTGAACCAGATCGCCTTTGACGTTGGGCGCCAGTTCCTTGACTGAAAAAGGACAGAGCTGGACTCCGGGCTCAACTTCGGTTGGCTTGATTTTGTCCCTGTTGTAAAGCGCCGCGGAACCGGCTTTCAACAATCGAAGATGGCGATTCATCGTGTCCTGATTGAGTGGAATCAATATGTCGATTTTGTCGCCGAAACTGAGAACCGGCTCGTCGCTGGCGCGCAGGGTAAGAAAAATATGTCCGCCGCGAATGATCGACTGATACGCATTATAGGCGTTTAGGTGGAGTCCGCGACGAACGAATATCCGCGCCAGGATGTCACCGGGCGTGGCGATTCCCTGCCCCGCTGCGCCGCCTATCGCAATTGCAAGATCGACTTTGGCCATGGTAAAGCCCTCTTAGTCTTCTTTTTTGACCGTTTACCCGGCATCACGGAACGCCCACCGGGAGGGTGCCGAATGAATGTTCTCCCGCATAGAAAGCTGCAAAGCCACAGACGTAAAATACCTGCTACGGGGTCACTTTGACGAAGTGATTTCCATCTTTGGAAGCTTCCCGAGGATCTTGTTCATCTCGTCCGCCGAGAAAGCCCTCATCGTCTGGGTCCGAACGTTTCCCAAGGAGCCCAGGCTAACGGCTAACGTGGTCATGGCTTCATCATCTGGGGCTTCCGCCGTAAAAAGGGCATCGAATGGGCCCATAGTCCAGTACACGTCTTTAATATTGATACCCATTCTAGAAGCCGCATCGACGAGCCCTTTGGCTCTCTCGGTGGTTTGCTTTATATGGCGGATCCCTTGATCAGTGAACGTTACGAGTGCGATATAAATGGCCATTTCAGTCTCCTTACCGGTACACCAAACAAAAAAGCCAGCGTACTCTTGCGCAATGTCGCAAAAGCAACTGGCCTGATACTACCCATTTCCCCTCTGATGAGCATGCTGCGCTCTTCATTAGAGCCAAAGATGTCTCAAAGATGAGGGAGCCTCGTTGTCTACGCAATGATTAGCAACCTGCACCAAGCCTGTCAAGTAAATGTTGTAGCAAAGTGATTATGTCAGGGGTTAATAGCAACGTAATTATGTCAGGGTGTGGCGATGACAACCCTGACGATGAAGGATGAGAAGCGGATAGAGGTGATTCAAAGAGTGTTTCGAGGCGA
>JBOHVS010000123.1:0-7175 GCA_050735975.1 Binatia bacterium
ATCAGAGATCAGCGAGAACAAAGAGCATGGGAAAGGAGCTTGTTCAGCTCTGATTTTCTGACTTCTGACCTCTGACTTCTGTTCTTATTGGTCCGGTTGAAAGCATTCTTGGGGCTGGCTAATGATCCGGGATCATGGCTAATTATATAGTTGGGATCAGGACTTCATTGAAATGCAGGCTGGATTATGAGCAGGAAGACAGCAATCATCTCCATTGAGAATCTAAAGTCCGCGGACATCCCGAGCTTGCGGCAAGCGCTAACGACCCTGCCGGGCGTCGATAAGGTCGATTTCAGCGTAGAGCGAAGCGTCGCCGTGATCGAGTTCGACCCGAACCAGTCACACATCGACGATTTTCTGCGCGCGGCGTTAAAGGCAGGCTTCAAGGTGCTCTGAAGGTTCAAAGTCGATCGATCTTTACTCACCCGCGACCGTCATTTTGGAAATTTTGAGGGTCGGCGCGGAAATTCTTGAGCGCATTTCAAGATCATTGCCGACCATTTCGATATTTTGAAACATCTCTTTGAGGTTTCCCGCGATCGTGACCTCTTCCACCGGGTAGGTTAGCTCGCCGTTCTCAATCCAGAGACCCGCCGCGCCGCGAGAATAATCTCCGGTGACAAGATTGACACCGAAGCCGATCGTTTCGGTAAGGTAGAAACCCTGTTTCACGGAACGGATGATTTCCTCGGGCGTAAATGTTCCTGGAGCGAGATAGAAATTTGTCGGCGCCACTCCCGGTGGCTCGCCGACCGAACGTGATGCATTGCCCGTGGACGCCATACCGAGTTTCTTACCGCTGTAAGTATCCAGCAGATAGCTCTGCAGCACCCCTTTCTCCACCACCGTCTTATTTATCGTCGGAAGACCTTCGGAATCGAAGGGTTTCGATCCGAGCGCGCCGGGAATCGTTCCGTCATCGACTACCGTCACGAGCTCCGATGCGATACCGGTTCCCAACTTTCCGATCAAGAACGAGACGCCCTTATACAAGGAATAGCCCGACAGAGCGGATGAAAGATTGCGGAGCAGCGAGGCGGACATTTCCGGATCGAAAACAACCGGGACCTCGCAGGTTTTTATCTTTCGGGCGCCGAGCCGCCTTAACGTTCGCTGAGCAGCTTTCTGGCCCACGTTTTCGGGCGAATCCAGCCGGGAAAATTTTCGGTTCGATGAATACCAATAATCTCGTTGCATCGAGCCATTTTGCGCCGCTACCGGAGCGACGGAATGACCGAAATTCGAACCTCCATACTCGCCGGAGAAACCGTGACTGCTGACATAGACGACCCGGCCGAACTGACTGGAAAACTCGCCGCCCTCGGAGTTGGTGATACGAGAATCAAATTCCAAAGCGCTTTTTTCCGCCTGTAATGCCATTTGGATCTTTTTTTCGACGGAAACCGACCGAGCCTCTTCATCCAAGAGATCGAGATCAGGGAACTCCCGGGCGAGATCCTTTGCCGGCGCCAAGCCGCCATAAGGATCCTTCGCCGTAGCGCGCGCCATCTGCGCGGTATCTTCGACCAGACGATCGATGGATTTTTTTGAAATGTCGGAAGTTGAAGCCGACGCTGAACTGGAATCGAAAAAGAGCCGGAGTCCCAACCGCTTTTCTTGCGCCTGGCTAATCTTCTCGACCTCGCCCAGCCGGACGGTAACGAAAAACGAGTCGCTCTCAACCATCACCACGTCGCCTTGAGCGGCGCCTTTGGCCTTCGCTTTCTCCAAGATCTCTCGCCCCAATTCCTGGCTCAGTTCCAATCGTTCCATATTGCCGTTACGACGCTGTTCCGCCGACTGTAAGACCGTCGATCCTGATCGTCGGCAGCCCTACTCCCACCGGCACGGACTGGCCGTCCTTGCCGCAAGTCCCCACTCCCTCGTCCAGCTTAAAATCCGATCCGACCCTGGAGACTCGAGTAAGCACGTCAGGCCCGTTGCCGATCAACGTAGCTCCTTTCACAGGACGCGTTATTTTACCGTCTTCGATCAGGTAGGCCTCGCTTGCGGAAAAGACAAACTTGCCATTGGTGATATCGACCTGCCCGCCCCCGAACGAAACCGCGTAAAGACCCTTTTTCACCGAACGAACGATCTCTTCAGGGTCGGATTCGCCCGCAAGCATAAATGTGTTCGTCATGCGCGGCATGGGAATGTGGGCGTAGCTCTCGCGCCGTCCATTGCCCGTTGCCGGCATATCCATCAACGAGGCGTTGAGACGATCCTGGAGATAGCCTTTGAGTATGCCCTTCTCGATCAGCACCGTTCGCTGCGTAGGCGTGCCTTCGTCATCAACATTGATCGAGCCGCGACGGAAAGGGATCGTGCCATCATCCACTACGGTGCAGAGTTCCGAAGCGACCCGTTCGCCAATGCGATCGGTAAAAGCGGAGGTCTTTTTGCGATTGAAGTCTCCCTCCAGACCGTGACCGATGGCTTCATGCAACAGAATGCCCGGCCATCCCGGGCCCAGCACCACGTCCATGGTGCCAGCGGGCGCGTCCTGCGCGCTCAGATTGAGAATCGCTTGGCGCACTGCCTCCCGCGCATAGCGCTCGTAGTCTTTGCCGTCGGTGAAGAATCCAAACTCTACCCGGCCGCCACCCCCGAAGCTCCCAACCTGGCGATTACCGGCTTCCTCGGCAATACAGGTAACGTTTAACCGGATAAGAGGTTGGATATCGCCCACCACCATTCCCCGCGAGGTCGCAACCAATATCACCTTATACTCACTACCGAGGGACGCGAAAACATTCTTGACCCGGGAATCGAGGCCGCGGGCAAACTTGTCGATCTCGTAAAGCAGCGCCACTTTCTCGTCCAACGGCACGTCGGCCGCCGAAGACCTTAGAGGATAGAGATCGTGAGGCTTTGCTGTTTCTTGCCCCGCAGGGACCGGAACCGGCGAGCCGCGGTTTTCCGCAATGTAACGCGCCGTGCCGGCCGCCAGCTCGAGATTCTTGATCGTGATATCATCGGTAAAAGCGTACCCGGTCTTCGCTTCCGCCAAGACTCGAACACCGACACCGTTTGCCGTGGACTGGGAGCAATTTTTGACTAGCCCCTCCTCCAGACTAATCCCTTCGTTACGCCGGTACTCGAAATAGAGGTCCGCGTAATCGGCCTTTCGGCCCAGCGCGGTGGACAAAACCTTATCGAGATCTCGCGGATTGACACCGAAATTACGATTAAAAAAGGACTCTGCGGGAACCATTTCCTGCGCCATGTTTCTCTCCCTATGAATGAATTTCTAGCACAGTCGCGCCGCCTGTTTAAAGGGACATGCTAAAAAGAAAAAGCCGGGCGTTTTCAAGACGCCGGCGAGGTGATTCCAATGAAATTTTATCTGTTGATCAGCCCATTTCCTTGGGATAGAATCCGTTTCATAAACAAACCGGGGTAAAAGCCATGGCACAAAAGAAAATCGTCCACATCGTCGGCACCGGAACTATCGGCGAGCCTTTGATCGGCATTCTTTCCACTTTTCGGGAGCAGTTCGGCATCGACGAAGTGACGTTTCACAAACGAACGCCGCTGCTGACGGACCGCTCAAAAGTTTTAGTGTTAGGCCAAAAAGGCGCCAGATTGTGCGTGGATAAAGATCGGTGGCAAAACTTCGCGGATATGGGAATGAAACCGCACTATGAGGCCGAGGAGGCGATCGAGCGGGCGAGCGTCATCATCGATTGCACGCCTGTAGGCAATGAGAACAAAGCGAAACTGTACAATAAATACTCCGACAACGGCCGCGGCTTCATCGCCCAGGGTAGCGAGTACGGCTTCGGCAAGATGTACGCGCGGGGCATCAACGACAAGGCGCTGGTAAGAGGTGAAGACCAGTTTATCCAGGTCGTGAGCTGCAACACACACAACCTGGCCGTCTTAATCGACACGATCGCGTTGGGACCCGAGAAGGAGAACAATCTCGATGAAAGCCATTTCGTCTGCATGCGCCGCGCTAACGATATCAGCCAGGAGGGGGACTTTATTGCGGCGCCAGAAGCCGGGAAGCACGATGACCCTCAGTTCGGCACTCATCAGGGACGCGACGCCCACTATTTGTTTAGAACTTTAGATTTGGACTTGAACATCTATTCGTCGGCTTTGAAGCTGAACACGCAATACATGCACACGATTCACTTTAACCTCAAGCTCCGCCGCGGAATCAACAAGGACGAGCTAATGCGACGGCTTAAAAGCAATCGACGAGTTGCGCTCACGAATAAAAAGTCTTCCGCCTCGGTCTTCTCTTTTGGCCGCGACCATGGAATATTCGGGCGAATTTTGAACCAGACTGTAATCGTATCACAGAGTTTAACAATGAGAGGAGATCGAGAAGTCATTGGGACCTGTTTTACCCCGCAGGATGGCAACTCCCTCCTGAGCAGTCTGGCGGCAACGCTGTGGTTTATGTATCCCGATTCTTACGAGGAAAAACTCGAACCTGTTAGGCCGTACTTCTTTAACGAAATCTAGGCATGCCTATTCCTTCACCCCCTCAGGAGAAATGTTCTCGAACCGCACTTTGTCGCCGGCCTGAATGCCGTAGCGACGGGCAAGACCGCCGTTGATCTCGAGAACGAACTGGCTCTGCGCGCCGACAGAACGGGAGTCTAAAGAAAACGGCACCGCCTGTTCGACGATACCGACGATCTTCCGCTCCTTATTGATAAAGATCATGTCCAGGGCGATTGGCGTATTCTTCATCCAGAAAGATTGCTGTCTCTCTTCCGGAAAAATAAACAGCATGCCGCGGTCGGTCGCCAGATCGTGACGGTATTGCAAGCCCAACTCCCGCTTCGACGGGGTGTCGGCGATCTCAACTTTAAAGTTAAACGTACGGCCCTGCCCGGTCGAGATAGCAACTTCAGGCCGGGCCCGGCAGGCGGTTGCAAACACGGAGCCGAAGATAACAACCAGGATGAGAGCACATCCGGCAATGCTCATTCTATTTTTTTAAGCTCTTCGCCACAATCTCGGCGATATCCAAAACCTCCATCGCCGTCTCCGGCTCTTCCTTGGCCGTTTCCTCCGTCAGCATCCGCATGCAAAACGGGCAGCCTGTGGCAACCGTTTTTGCCCCGGTCTGCTTGAGTTCGCGATAACGGTTGGTGCTGACGCGCTCCGTGCCTTTCTCTTCTTCCTTCCAGAATTGGCCTCCACCGGCGCCGCAGCAGAAACCCTTGCTGCGGTTGCGAGCCGGTTCGTTTAACTTCGCCCCGGTAGCTTCGATGAGAGCGCGCGGCTGGTCGTAAACTCCGTTGTGACGACCGAGATAGCAAGGATCATGATAGGTGACCGCGCCGTCATTTTGCGTCGAAACGGCCAATTTTCCGGCGCGGACCAACTCATCGATGAGCTCGGTATGGTGTTTAACCGCATAGTTGCCGCCGAATTGGGGGTATTCGTTGCGGATGGTATGGAAGCAGTGCGGGCAGGTGGTAACAATCACCTTGGCCTTGATGGCGTCCAAGTCGGCAACGTTTGCCGTGGCCATCTCAGCGAACAAATATTCGTTGCCGGCCCGGCGCGCCGCGTCGCCAGTGCATTTCTGCTCTTTGCCGATAATCGCCCAGTTGAGACCCGCGGCATTCAGGAGCTCGGCCATGCTCCGGGCGATTTTTTGCGCCCGCGGGTCGAACGCCGCGGCGCATCCGACCCAATAAAGAACATCCGGATTAGGGTTGTCTGCGATGGCTCGAACCGGGAAAGGCAAATCCTTCGCCCAAACCAGACGCTCGTCGGCCGCCATTCCCCATGGGTTCCCCGCCCGCTCCATATTGTTGAAGGTGTTCTTGAGCCCACTGGGAAATTCTGCCGCGCCGAGCACCCGCTCGCGCCGGACGTCGATGATGTGAAGCATTTGCTCATTGCCGACCGGACAAACTTCGATGCAGGCGTTGCATGTCGTGCAGGCCCAGGCCGCCTCTTCGTTAAGCGCAAACTCGAGGAGCGGTCGCGGGCTTTCCTTACCGGCCGAAAAATCTGCAAAGTTGTTGTTCAGCTCAAATCGCTCATTGATCAGGATTGCCGATGGGCTGAGGGCCTTTCCCGTGGCCGTCGCAGGGCAGACGTCCTGGCAGCGGTTGCACATGATGCAACTATAAGCATCCAACAAACGCGGCCACGAAAACTCTTCGAGCTTGGAAGCGCCGAAGACCTCCTCTTTTTCAAAGTCCATCGGCTGCAGCACGCCAGGCTTTTCTTTCTTGAGGGCCAGGTTGACCGGCGCCATGAAAAGATGGATGTGTTTTGTGCGTGGAAAATACGGGATGAAAAGCAAAATCGATCCAAGCGCTCCCCACCAGAAAAAGTGGTTCAAGCCCTCCAGCACGCCAGAGTTCATGCCCGTAAATATCGCGGCAAGAGCAGAACTGACCGGATGAAAAGGATCGGCGCCTTCGCGGGCCAGTTGGGTGGCTTTGAACAACAACCGGCTTCCCACATGAAAGATGATGAAAGCCGACACAATCGCCGAATCGCGAACGATGCCCGAACCTACGTGCTCCTGCACGGGAACATTGGCTGGAAAAAAGAAATCCTTCGGCCGCACAATAAAGCGGCGAATCACCAAACCGGTGACTCCAATCAAGACTCCGGCGGTCATCAGATCAGCCAGCAAGTTAAACGGACCCCAAAGACCGCCGCGCGCGTGCAAAGGGAAGAACCCTTCGACGACATCCACGAGGTTAACAAGGAAATAGAAGACAAATCCGTAGAAGACCAGCGCGTGGAGAAAAGAAACGATCGGCCGCATCTTGAAGACGGACTGTTGTGTCAGAACAATCCAAACCGCGCGCCGAATCCTGCCCGGCATGTCATCGAAGCGAGCGTCCGGCTTGCCGCGAGCGATCGCGCGATACACATTGTAGAACCCCTTGCCGCCGCAATATAGAGACCCCCCGACAAGTAAGAGGAAGAGCAATTTTTCTAAAGTGGTCAGCATGCCAAGTTCACGTACCCTAGACTGGTTATCCGTTCAAGGTCATATCGAATAACTGACTCACTCCCAGCTTCAAGCTGGGAGGTTCGCCCCGGCCGGCCAAAAGCCGACGATAACCTACCACCCTCCCCCCACGATCAGTGAGTCACCCTGAGCGTGAGCGAAGGGTCTTGTCACCTTGATATAAGATTTCTCGGCTTCGCCTCGAAATGACACCGTGCTTCGCCTC
>JBOHVS010000124.1:0-4926 GCA_050735975.1 Binatia bacterium
CATTCGCTTGGTCCAGAGAAAAGCTGGGGCGTACCGCTTGTGCCGGCCGGGATAGGACGTGATAAACAGTCAGGGTCGACATGAAGAACATGAGGGCGGTTAAGGGAGTGAGTTTGACGCTTCTTTGACCACTCCGAATCATGCTTTCTCCCCATGCCCCGTTAAAGCATTGGACCGGGATTGCGCTGGCCTCAGTCGGTACGACTTTGATGACCTCTTCGAGCTCCGCCGCGATCCTGGGTGTAAGGCACCATGCGCCGAGTAAGCCCTTCGCTCGGGCGAGCTTGCCTAACGCCACCTCGATTTCATCAACCGTTAATTCCCCATCGCTGCCGTAGCCAAAAACGCCCCAGACCGTTCGATGACCGCGCTCTGCCAGCTCGGCGAATGCCGCAAGCAAAACCGAATCCGCCAGCGGGCTGCGCAGTCCCGGCTCATTCCCTTCGGCCAGTGAGTCCCCGCCGACATCAACACCGACCAGGAGGTCGGTGTTAAACTCCTTCATCGCCATTTCTAAACCCTCGACCACGCCGGTTACGCCGCCGTTTACGTCGAGGAGCAACACTTCTTTTCCTCGAAAGGCCGCCATCTTCGATTCGGCAAAAAACACGCCGGTGTTGGTTCGGCTTCGCGGGTTCGCCATCCACGCGTGGGGATGGAGCGCGCGTACGTTTTCGACCTCGCTAAGCCTGCGGGCGCCCGGAACCGGATCAAAGACGGAGCGCTCCCAGGATAGTCCTCCAAGGATAAATTCCAGGCCGCAAAACTCAAAGAACCGCCCGGCGGCCAGGGCGCCGACGACATCTCCGCCGCCGCCGACTCCAATCACCAGCGCGCGGGAGGAAGACTGAACCAGATCTTCCAACGATTGGGGCGGTTTATTCATCGCGGAAGGTAGGTGTCCTGACCCGGCACGGGCTCGGCGATGGCATCTTCGAGCGATCTGACTCCATGCCATTCACTGGACGGGCGGACGCTGCCGTCGCTGCCAACCTGATCCACGCCCCAATATATCTCCACGCTATGGTTATCGGGATCGCGAAACTCGACGGCGATTTGGCATCCGGCGCGCCGCCGTCCCTCGAAGTCGATTTGTACGTTGTGCGCCCGCAGCCGTTCACGGGCGCGGATCACCTCGGCAAGGCCGGAGACTTCAAATGCGAAATGGTGCAGCTCCTTGTTGCCCGCTTGACCATCGGCGGCGCCGACCAAAGCCAAACAGTGATGGTCTGTATTGCAGCGCAAGAAAACCATGCCGCCCGGCATCATTTCTTCCGGGTAGACGTCGGACACTTTGAAGCCGAGAATTTGCGTATAAAAAGCCGTGGAGCGCTCGAGATCGCTGACCTGAAGGACAAGATGACCTAGTTTGCCTATACGGAACGGCATATCTTTCGGCGGGATCATACATTTCAACTTCTCGATGTTGGCGGCCATGGCGACTCTCCTTTCGCTTGTTCAGCTTGGTATAACGTTTCTACGCCTTTCGTGCATCGGGGAAGGCTTCTCGCGTTGAGCTAATTGCCCGGGACGGAGGGCATAAGAGCGTTGCAGTGCAGAAAATCGATTACCAATTCGTCAAAACCGGCAGGATCTTCAATGCAGCAGGCGTGGCCGGTCTTGGGCAAAATTCTGTGCGCCGCTCCGGGAATGAGGGAGGCGGTCCTTTTTCCCGCGGCCAGAGAATTGTCGTATTCACCGTTAATCACAAGGGTGGGCACCGTCATCGATCCGAGCCGCGGCGTCAGATCCGTACCGCCGCGCGCCCTGAAGATCTGCCCGATGGATTCGCCCGATAGCCAGGGATCTCGCTCGACAAACGTGTTGAGCAGATATCTCCCGAGCTTCGTCTCGGGAAAATCAGGCGCGACCAATTCCCTCAGGTGCTGGATATGATAGTCCTCTATCCCGATCTTCGTGTAGCCGTGAATACGGTCTTCGATGTTTCCGCCGCCGCCGCTGTTGCCGCCGACGAGAATCAATGCCTTGAAAATTTCCGGATGATCCAGGCCCAGGAGCAGCGCTATACCCGAACCGACGCTTACGCCCCCGAGGATCGTTTCCTTAACACTTTCAGCCCGGCAAACTGCCAGGATATCGTTTGCCATATCTTTGAGGCTGAACGGAATGGTCGGCTTGTCCGATCGCCCGTAGCCGCGAATATCGACCGCAATAACTTTGAAGAAGGTGGAGAAGCGCGCGATTTGGTACATCCAAAGGTTATGGTCGAAGGGATTCGCGTGCACCATGACGAAAGGGAACCCCTCGCCGGAAACCTCATAGTAGATTTTGATGCCGTTGGCCGTGGTATAGGGCATGTTGCGTTATTCCGAGTACTTTAAAATGGACCTGATTCTTGTTCGCGGCATCGTATCACGATTCAAAGGCTCACCGGAAAAGCAACCCCGACGGCCATCTCGTTCCCAGCAGGTAATCGAATAGTCCCCAGGCAAAAGCAAAAGCGCCGGCTGCAAGAACAATCGCCACGGGCATTTTCTCGCGCCCTTCGACAAGTGTGTAGAGAAATATCAAAAGCGGTAGCCCATAGATGATGCCCAGGAGCCAGATGGCTATAGCTCCGCCGACGAACCAGCCGAAGAACCCGAGCGTACGAACGATCTCGGTGCGCCGATCGACCTCCTGAACGAACACCTCATCCATTTCTATCCCCTGGTCTTCCACGATCTTCTTTTCCCCGCCTGTCAGTTCGCGAAGAACCTGGATCAGACCCAGGACGGCTCCCGGGGTCGCCACGAAATAAACCGGCATCAGCTTGGCGATCAAGGGCCACTGCCACCCCAGGGTGATAGCCGCAGCGAAAACCAGGAGAAAGAACAAAGAAAGCGTCGAGGGGGGATGAAAACTAAAGACCCCGCCGGCCTCTTTGGCCCCTTGTTGTGGTTGTGCTGAAGCCTTCGGGCTCTTTTTCGCCCGGTCCCACAGCGTGAAGGCCAGGGTCCCCAGCGCGAGGATCAAAAGAACGATGACCGCCGGTCGCGTGAGCCAGGTGAAGCCGTAGCTGGCGACCGAACGGTAGAGGTATCGTTCCATCAGGGTTCCCAGTACCATTCCGAGAATCAAGGCCGGGCGCGGGTAACCCAGGCGCTTCATGAAATAGCCGAGCACGCCGAAAGCCACTACCGTGATCAGGTCGGCGGGGTCCCGGTTGGCGCTGAACGCGCCCATCAGGACAAAAGTCAGAATGACAGGTACGAGAATCGTGTAGCGCACTTGAGCGAGCTTCGCGAGCTGGTTCGCCAGGACAAAGCCGACGAGGGTGCCAAGGATTCCGGAGATCCCCTGGATCCACACGATGCTGAAGATCACGTCGGCGTTCTTCCTGAACATCTCGGGACCGGGAATGTAGCCCATGGAGAGCAGGGCCACGATGAAGAGAGCGGTCGTGGTCCCCTGGGGAAATCCCAGGAGCAGCGTTGTTATCAGATCGCCGCCGTCCTTGGCGTCGTTGGCGCTCTCGGGAGCGATGACGCCCCGAACATCGCCGTTGCCGAAGTTTTCTTTGGCTCCTTTGCAGGTCTGGACCGCATGCCCATACGCAAGCCAGTCAACTGTTTGCGCCCCGATTCCGGGAACGATCCCAACCCAAACTCCCATGAAGCTGCAGCGAACGACCAACCACCACTCGCGGAGGGTGTCCCTGATCCCGTCGAGGAGGCTTCCCCGCAGGGGAGCCGCCTGCTTTTCCACCCCTATTTTCGTGAGCGCCAGATCCAGGGCCGAGGGGATGCCAAAGAGAGCCAGGGCGATAATGCTTAGCTGAAGGCCGTCCAACAGATAGATCTGGTCGAAGACATAGCGCATGATGCCGCTCTGCTCTTGCTGTCCGATCGTCGCGATCAACAGTCCAAAGGCCGCAGCGATCAAGCCTCTGACGGGCCTCCGTCCCGCCAAGACCGACACCATGCTGAGACCCCAGAGCATAACGACAAAAAGCTCAGGGGAGCCCATGAGGTAGATCAAGGGTTTGGCAGCGGGAATGGCGAGAGCCAGCGTAAAGGTTCCGATGAAGGCTCCCATTCCCCCCGCCATGAATGACGCGCCAAGCGCTCGCCGCGCCTCTCCCCGGCGTCCCATGGGGTAGCCGTCGAGGATGGTCGCCTGAGAACCCGCACCGCCGGGAATGCCAAAGAGAACAGGAAGGTAAGCGGCGCAGATCGCGCTCACGGAGCTCACGCCGATCAGAAGGGCAATGGCGGTGATGGGCTCCCAGAGGACCACGATAGGCAACAGCATGGCGTATGCCAGAGGCGTCCCCATGCCCTGGGGCGCCACCGCAGAAAAAGTACCGATGGCGACGCCTATCAGGATGGCCAGGAAGACGTTGAGGTTAATGAGATTGAAAAAGCCCTGGATGGCGGCAGGAGTCAAGGAAATTTCCAGTTCCATGATCGCATCTGGACGTAGAGATCCGCCGGGTAAAATGCACCTTTACTTATGCAAGAAACGCTTGGTTCGCAGCTAAGGGCGTTGCAAACCTCATCGCGAAGGAAGCGGTTCCGCTCCGGCGACGATCGTGAAAATTTTGATCGCCTCCGGATCTCTCGGGATTTCCTTGATCGCCATCTCCTGTTCCTTACCCAGCAGCGGATATGGATCGGCGCCGGTAAAGCCTTTCCAGGCCTTAGGAAAATCCCGATCATCAAAGGCTTTTCGGAAGGCTTCCCGTAGAGTCGCAACGACTTCTTTGGGCGTTTTTGGTGGGAGGATGTAGGGGGACCCTATAAGCCTGAAATTACGGAACATGCTCATGACCTTTCGCTGGGTATCGCTTTGGACGAACTTGTCCAACGGAGGAACCGGCTCGAAGGCGGGATGGCGGAAGCGAAAGCCTTTGGGGATCTCGAACACCGCGTGCCAGTGCATGAGCTTTTTCTCCACCCAATCGGGAGTCCGCCTGGGAATATC
>JBOHVS010000125.1:0-17875 GCA_050735975.1 Binatia bacterium
GCGGATGCGACAAGTTGGACTTGCTAATGGTAAATCCTTTACGTACCATGCGTGAAATATTGATAGTTTATGATCGAATGGCCGCGTCCGAAGGAACTCGTCTTCTGGCTGTGCATCTTTAGCGTGCTCGTCGGCGATCGAATTGAGCCCGCGGGTTCTCCCGATTACAGCGATATGGCGCGTATCCCGGCCGGTTTGTTTCCCATGGGTAGCAATGACGGACCGGCGGATGAGCGGCCGCAACACAAGGCCGATGTCGCTGAATTTTTCGTCGATCGAATGCCGGTGACGAATGCGCAATTTGCGCGCTTCATAGGCACTGCCGGAATTCAAGCGCCGGACGGACAACGCTGGTACGACGTGGATGACGGCGATGCGCGGATACATCGCGGCGAGGAAAAGTGGCAAGCCGATCCGGGATTCGAAAACCATCCGGTCGCGGAAGTCTCGTGGTACGGGGCCGTCGCGTACTGTACGGCGCTGGGGAAGCGCTTGCCCACTGAAGCCGAATGGGAGAAAGCGGCCCGCGGGACCGAAGGGAGAAAATACCCTTGGGGCAGTGAAGCACCGGATCGGACGAGGGCTCATTTCGGCGGCGGTTGGAATGACACCCGTCCGGTCGGGAGGTTTCCCAAAGGGGCGAGTCCTTATGGAGTGTTAGATATGGCGGGAAATGGTTGGGAATGGGTGAGCAGCGCTTACGTCCCATATCCGTACAATCCTACCGATGGTCGCGAAGATATGCGCCGTTCCGCGGTTCGCGGCACGCGCGGCGGCGGCCATGATTCCTCTGCCGAAGAATTGACGGCGACTCACCGCGGGAAAAACGTGTCGCGCAATCCGCGCTCCGGGCATCATAACATCGGATTTCGCTGCGCCCGTTGAAATGAGTTCTTCAGGACCGGTTAAGCGTGCCAGTCTATCTCTTTCTCCAGGGCGTGATCATGGGGTTTGTCGTTGCGGTGCCGGTTGGTCCCATGGGATTGCTCTGCATCAATCGTGCTTTGTCGATGGGGCCTCTCACCGGTTTCTATTCCGGCTTCGGCGTGGCCACCGCCGACGCTCTGGCCGCCGGAATTGCCGCACTCGGGCTTACCTTGATCTCTGAGTTTTTAGTCGATCATCAAACGTTGCTGCAGATTGCGGGTGGGTTTGCGCTTTGTTACCTCGGCGTGAAGATTTACCGCACAGAGCCAAGGGCAGGGGCGCCCGTCAATAACGTCAATAGCTTGGCGGCGGCCTACGCGACGACGTTTATCCTTACATTCTCAAATCCAGTGACGATTTTGTCTTTCTTCGCCATTTATGCGGGCTGGGGAGTGGAGAGTTTGAGCGGCCACTATCTCGGCGTCGCGACATTGACGGCGGGTGTCTTCGTCGGCTCGGTCTTATGGTGGGTGATTCTGGCAGGCGGCCTCGTTCTATTCCATGATCGGTTCAGTCATCATGTGTTGGAATGGATTCACAAAGTCTCAGGGGTGGTAATCGCCGGGTTTGGGATTGTGGTATTCTTAAGTCTCTGGAAAGCAAATCTCGGGACAGGACCGTGATGACCAACCGCGCTACGGTTACAGCGGAAAGCATAGGGGGCGTTTCCACAGGCCTCAACCTGTTTCTTGCCGCCCTCTACGTTTTGGTGAACGTCTTCCAGTTTTTGATCCTTCCCTCCTGGCTTTTACGTGAAGATCTTCGGTGGAGCTTGCTGCTTTTGCCGTTGGCCTTTCTTACGAATCCATTCTGGAGCCTGATTCACGAAGCTATCCACGACCTGCTTCACCCTAACCGCCGCCTGAATGCCATAGCCGGCCGGCTGTTGGCCGTAATGTTTGGTTCGCCGTTTCGAATCCTGCGCTCGAGTCACCTCCTGCATCACAAGTTGAATCGCGCGCCGGCCGAGGGAACGGAGTATTACGAGCGCGGAAAGCGGCCGGTCCTCGTGGCCGCAACAGGCTACTACTTTCAAATCTTGGGAGGACTCTATCTGGCCGAGATCATGAGCCCGCTGCTGTTTTTTCTCCCTCGTTCGGCTATTCGAAGCGTTAAGGAGCGCTTCGTGGACCGAGAAAGCGTCAGCGGAATTTTGCTGCAGAGCTGGACCCGGCGCGATTCGGTGAGAGAAATTCGAATCGACGGGGGGCTAATTATCCTTCTATTTACTCTGAGCCTCATCTGTTATGGGAGCTACTGGCCGCTGCTGGTGTTGGTTCTAGCCGGAAGAGGGCTTTTGATCTCGTTCCTGGACAACGTCTATCATTATCGAACGCCGGTCAACGACATCTTTTACGCCAACAATCTCCGGCTTCCGAGGATTTTGGCCAAGCCCATGCTCAACTTTAATCTGCACGGTGTTCATCACCGCAATCCTTCCGTCCCTTGGAAACGGCTGCCCCTCGCATTTCGGGAGCAGGCTCAGACTTATCACGGGAATTATTTCGCCGCCGCCGCGCGGCAGCTAGCCGGTCCTACAGCGTTGCAGGACCTGCCTGGGCCGGACGTGGCGCAATGTAACAGAGACTCAAGCATAATCGGGCAGCTGCCACCTGATGTCGAACACCTAAATGCCATATGATGTCGAACAGGTCTGCTATGGTCGATGGAAACACGAAAGAAGGACAATCGACCATGGTTAAAAAAGTTCTCAGCTTGAAAGACGTAAAGCAATGGTAAGCGCTGTTCGAAGAGGTGAGTCGTTGCGACAGGTGGCGCGACGCTTTCGCGTGAGCGTTTCCACGGTGCATTATTGGGTCGATCGCGCTGAGGGCCAAAGGTTGACCCGAGTCGATTGGGGTGACCGATCCCACCGACCTCATAACATTCAGCGAACCAAGCGGAGTGTTGAAAACCTGATTGTTAAGGTACGTACCCAGCTCAAGGACAACAGCATCTTGGGAGAATACGGAGCTGAGGCCATTCAGCGAGAAATGCTCGCTCGGGGTGCGACTGCACTTCCCGCACTGCGTACCATTGGGCGGATTTTGGAGCGGCGCGGTGCTTTGGATGGTCGACATCGAAGACGTCATCCGCCACCTCCAGCCGGTTGGTACTTGCCCGAGGTGGCAGCTCGGAGAAGCGAACTCGATAGCTTCGATGTTGTCGAGGGCTTGGTCATTGAAGGCGGAACTGGAGTCGAAGTTCTCAATGCGGTATCGCTGCACGGAGGTTTGATCGCCTCTTGGCCAGATCGGACCATCTTCGCTCATACGGTTGTCCAAGCTCTGATTGAACACTGGAAATCTTTCGGGCTGCCGGCCTACGCCCAATTTGATAACGACACCCGTTTTCAAGGCGCTCACCAGTTTAGGGATACCATCGGACGCGTCATCCGCCTTTGCCTGAGCTTGGGAGTGACCACAGTCTTTGCTCCGCCACGAGAAACCGGGTTCCAGGCTGCTGTCGAAAGCTTTAACGCTCGCTGGCAAGCTAAAGTCTGGCAGCGCTTCCATTTCGACTCTCTGGCCGCCGTGCAAGCTCAGTCGGCTAAATATGCCATTGCTCACCGTCAGCGGGCTCGTTTGCGCATCGAAGCTGCGCCGCGTAGACGTCGGTTTCCCCGCTCTTGGAGACTCGATCTCCAAGCTCAGCCTCGGGGCTGCATTATCTACTTGCGCAGGACAGATTCCCGCGGTCGGCTCAGCCTGCTCGGCCACTCTTTCGACGTCGAACCTACTTGGCCCCACCGCTTGGTTCGTGCTCACGTTGATCTCACAGCTGAACAAATCCGATTTTTTGCACTGCGACGCCGTGAGCCAAACTGGCATCACCTTCTGAGCACCGTTGCGTATCATTTGCCCAAAAGAAAGTTCATCGATGTACGAAAATTCTCAAACATTTAACTGTTCGACATCATCTGGCATGTACACGATTCAAACTAAAAGTGTTCGACATCATCTGACATGTGTCCCATAATCCGGAGGTAAACTCGCAGCGAAATGAAAATCCTGGCCGTCGCCCCTTATCGACGAGCCAGGACTCAAGCGGCTTTCTTGAAGAGTAAGAGCGAAAACCATTCTTGCCGATCGCTGTAATGCGCCACCGGCGCGAGAGCGAAGTAGTTCAGTTGTTCCTGGAGGCGGATCGGATCGAACTTTCGGCTGATCTCTACCAATATCTTCTCATCCCGTTCCCACCGGAAAGAAGTTTCATAGGCTCGAAACTCGATTTCTTGGGTCACATCGGCGACGGCGCGCATCTCGATCTGTTGCCACTCAGGATTGTACCGGGACTGGTAGCGCATCTTGGCGAGGTCGAAGTTGCTGTTGAGCAGCCGGTTGACGTTTCGGAAAACGTTAAGAATGAACTCGGCAGTCAGCCCTTGAGAGTCATCGTAGGCCTTCTCCAACATCTCGACGGATTTGATGCGATCGGCGCCCAGCAGCAGAAAATCATTCGGACCCATGGATCGGGACAGCCGGCGGAAAAAACGAGGCAAGCTCGTGTGATTGAAGTTGCCGATGGTGCTGCCGAGAAATACGAAAAGCGTAGGCAGCTCCTGGTCGATGCTCGAGAGCCCGTCTTCGTAGAGCGCGTGCAAGCCATGAAATTCAAGCTCGGGATAGTTTGCATACACGAAGTCTCTCGACATGACCAGCCCAGGCAAACTCACGTCAATAGGCGCGAATATACCGCGGCCTCGCTGGTGGAGCTGTTCCCTTAAAAGATGCGTGGTCTTTTTAGAGGAGCCGGCGCCCAGCTCGACAATGGCTTCTACCGGCGCGGCGGCGATGATTCTCCGTGCTTCCTGCTCCAGGATGGAGTTCTCGGTCCGGGTCAAGTAGTACTCCGGTAGCTCGCAAATCCTTTCGAAAAGTTCGGAGCCCCGTTCATCATAGAGATGGTATGCCTCAAGCCACCGGGGCTGATCCCAGAGCGTGGTTAGGATTGAGAGGGCCGGGCTCTCGTGGGGCCGCTCTAAGACAGCAGACCAGATGCCGGGAGCGGCGATGCGCCAGCTATTTTTCTGCTCGCTTGAGAACAACCTTGAAGACGCAGTGCCATCGATCATTAATACGACTATAAAAGGAAACTTGGTAGAATGTCCAATACCGATCGTGTTAGCGTGTTCTGGAACGAAGCGTAGCAGCTCACGTTGATTTGCGACGAGACCGCGGCAGGATGCTTCGCTCAGCATGAGATTTGCACATACTCTAACAAAGCAGTGATGGCGGCGCTCGCGAAAAGCATAGAATTCCGTGATGTCAGCTTCCGGCTGCCCGACGGCAAGGCGCTGCTCGAGGAGTTGAATCTGGAAGTTTCGGAAGGGGAAACTCTGGTTCTCCTGGGCAGAAGCGGGTCGGGAAAAACCACGACGATGAAGCTTATAAACCGGCTGATCGATCCGACCAGCGGGGAGGTGCGTGTCGGGGGCAAAGCGACGTTGGAATGGGACCCCATCAAGCTTCGCCGACGGATCGGCTACGTGATCCAGGAAGTCGGGCTGTTCCCGCACTTCAGCGTTGAAGAAAATATCGCCGTCGTGCCGAGACTCGAAGGTTGGGAGCCGGACAGGGTCAAATCGCGTGCTCACGAGCTGCTGAACCTGGTCGGGCTTGATCCGGAGAAGTTCGTCTCCCGCCTGCCCAAGGAGCTTTCCGGCGGGCAACGTCAGAGGGTCGGTGTTGCGCGCGCGCTGGCCGCCGACCCGCCGTTCATTCTTCTGGACGAGCCGTTCGGAGCTCTCGATCCGATCACGCGGCGCGAGATCCAGGTTGAATTCCGTTCATTGCAAGAGCGGTTGAGGAAAACGATGGTGTTCGTTACCCATGACGTGCGCGAGGCCTTTTTTCTGGCATCACAAATCTGTCTCCTAAGAGACGGAAGGGCGGTTCTCATCGGCAAGCCGGAGGATTTTCTAAAATCCGCCGACGCGGAGGTCCAAGCTTTCATCGGCTGCCTCGACGGATCCCAGGTGACGGAGAAGCGCTCATGAGTCTACGAGAGTTCATCTTACGGGACAGGGGAGAGCTGCTTATCCTGACCTTAGAGCATCTCTGGCTCGTGGGGATCTCCACGGGTATTACAATTTCGATCGGCGTTCCGCTCGGCGTCTTGCTGACCCGTTATCCCGCGCTCAGCAAACCGGTTCTGGGTTTTGCAAATATCATGCAGACCGTTCCCAGCTTGGCGCTCTTCGGCTTCTTGATGCCAGTCAATCTCTACCTTTTCGATGTCCGCATTTTGGGCGGGATTGGCGCCCACACCGCGATTTTCGCGCTCGTGCTCTATTCGCTGTTGCCGATCATTCGCAACACATTCACCGGCATCAGTGGCGTTGACCCCGCGATCCGTGAGGCCGGTCGCGGCATGGGGATGACCAGCCGGCAACTTCTATTTCAAGTGGAGATACCGCTTTCTCTCGGCGTCATCATCGCCGGCATACGGGTGGCGACGGTCATCTCGGTGGGGACCGCAACCATTGCCGCGGCGATCGATGCCGGCGGATTGGGCCGCTACATCTTCCGCGGTCTTCGGATGAACGATAACGCCCTCATCTTGGCGGGAGCGCTGCCGGCCGCAGCTATCGCGTTGGCGGCGGATCTGGTGCTGGGCCGCGTTGAACGACTTTTCAGCCAAAGCCCGGCACGGCGCATCAATTTTCGAAGGGTTGCTTGGGTCTCGGGTCTTTTGCTCATATTGGCGACGGCCGGCGCGATAGCATTCAATTCCGGCAACACGAAGGATCGTATCGTGGTCGGCGCCAAGGACTTTACCGAGCAGATAATCTTGGGCGAAATGATTTCACAAGCGATCGAAGCGAAAATGGGGTTGGACGTGACGCGACGTTTCGACCTTGGGGGCAACCTGGCGCATGAAGCGTTAATAGCCGGCGAGCTCGATCTCTATGTTGAATACACCGGTACCGCCCTAATGGCGTTGCTCAAACAGCCCCCGTTGACCGACTCAAGAGAAGTCTACCGCCGGGTTAAAGAAGGGTACGCGGCCAAGTGGAACATCGTCGTGGAGCCGCCGCTGGGTTTCAACAATACCTTTGCGATTTTGGTTCGCGCTGAGGACGCTCGACAGTTCGGTCTAGAATCGGTCTCCGATGCGGCCAAGCTTGCGCCTCAGTGGCGCGCCGGATTTGGCCAGGACTTCATGTCTCGACCGGACGGATACCCAGGTTTCTCAAGAACTTATGGACTCCACTTTGAGGAGATACGTGAGATGGACTTGTCGCTCACGTATCGGGCGCTGGCGGAAGAGCAGGTCGATCTTATCGCAGGCAATTCAACGGATGGTTTGATCGAGCGCTACGGGCTCGTGCAGCTTGAGGATGACCGCCGTTACTTTCCGCCGTATGATGCCGTGCCGGTTGTCCGTGAGGCTACCTTGCAACGATATCCGCAACTGAGAGATATCTTGCAGTCATTGGGCGGAATTCTGTCCGTGAAAGAGATGAGAAGGCTGAATTATGCTGTCGATGGAGAACACCGGCGGGCAAAGGACGTGGCCAGGGAGTTCTTAGTGAAGAACGGCTTCGGGGTGAATAGTACGGTTGCTCGGCGGAACTAGCCCGAACAGATACCAGGGGTCGGTGGCTCCTTGCTCCTCGCTTCAGCCGGAGGCTGATCGGCCTCCGCCAGAGATCTTGGCGGATCCGTCCTTCGGCGGAAAAGCTTTGTGGCGGACCCTGCTTTCTGCGCGCCTATGAGTCTTTTCAGTAGCCTGCTACTCGTTGGAGTTGCGAATAAGCTGCGCGTAGAAGCGAACACACTGCTCGTAATTGCTTACCGAAATTTTTTCATCAATCCCATGGAACCTGGCAAGATCCTCCGTCCGGAGTGTCAGCGGCAGAAAACGATATAGATTTTTCGTCAAATCTATATAATGCCGCGAATCGGTCGCGGCTATGAGGAGCGCCGGCGCTACAGTAGCGTGGGGTTCTATCTGCCGTATGGTTCGGTGAAGCAGGTTGAAACCTGGCGAATTTACATCCGATACCGGCGATGGTTCCAGAACGAGTTCTCCGGGCGTGACTTTAACGCGCGAGTCATTGATGGTTTTGCGCACCTGCTCGACAATCCCTGCCACCGTATCCCCCGGCACGATGCGAACGTTCAAGACGGCTCGGGCTCTGGTCGGGAGCACGTTTTCTTGCACGCCGCCTTCTACTATCGTCGTTGCCATGGTCGTCCGGATCATCGCGTTGGTTAAAGGAGAGGCCGCGAGTTCTCGTTGCACTAAACCGCGAAACAACCAAAGATTCGCCAGCAAGAGTTTCTGGATCGAAGGCAATTCCGGGCCCAGGAATTCCAACAACTGCCGAGTGGCGCCGTCAAAGCGCGGCGGCAACGGGGCGGTCTCCAGCTTGTGGATTGCCTGGCTCAAAATTCCGATAGCCGATCCGCCAGGCGGCATTGATGCGTGGCCTCCCGGACCGTCAACCGTGAGCTCAAGAGTCGCGTAGCCTTTTTCGGCGATCCCAACCAAAGCGGCCGGACTGACTGATCCCGGGATTATGCCATCAAGTATGGCGCCACCCTCGTCGAGGACGTATTCCAATGCAACCTTCCGCGAGCGCAAAAGATCGGCGATCTTGCGCGCCCCGTTGCGTCCTCCCAGTTCTTCATCGTGGCCAAACGCCAGATAGACGGTCCGTTGCGGGCGAAATCCTCTCTCGAGCAGCTCTTCGACCGCTTCGAGAATTGCCATCATCGAAGCCTTGTCATCCAAGGCGCCACGGCCCCAGATGTAACCATCGGCGCGCCGACCAGAAAAAGGCGGGTGTGTCCAGTGGCGCTCGGAACCCGGATCTACCGGCACCACGTCCATATGTCCCAGCAGTGCTATTGGTCTCAGGCGATCGCTCCTGCCTTTCCAGCCGTAAAGAAGGCTATACTCTCCAACAGTCTCTCGTCTGAGCGCGCGGTGAAGCCTTGGAAAAGCATTGCGCAGGAACTCATGGAAACGCAGGAATTCCTCGGCGGATGAGGCAAGCGGTTCATCTGCAGAAACGGTCTTGTACTGAATCGCCCTGGAAAGACGCTCGGTGATCGAGTCGGTGTCGAGCTTGATCTCGCTCGCGGCTGAAACTTCGATCTGCTTGGATGCGAAGCGGATCGTCCGGACTGTGACAATGCCGGTAAGAATCAAGATAACGAGCGCAACGCATAAAAGAATCTTTTTCATTCCGGTAATCACTTACTGAGCTAGACAGGTACCAGCTTCAAGTGATCACGGCAAATGCATCGCACCCTGATATTCAAACGGGAAGGAGGGGTTGTTTGACAAAGAGGCACCCCTCCGTTAGGTAAAGAAAATACTAACGATTGATCTGCAAGAGGAGGAGACATGAGCGATTTCTATAGCGCCTGGTTGGAGCGATCGGCGGAGAATCAAAAAAAGGTAGACGGGGCGCCGCGGGTTTCGCGGAGCAAAGACCTTCAATGGGCGCGGACCCGTCAGGACTATAAAGCTGCCTTGATGATCGCCCCGGAGCTTGGATTCCCAACCGCCGGCAGTTGCCTTATGCGTGCGGAAATCCCGGTCGGCTGGCATACGGGTAAGCACTCGCACGGCGAAGAGGCGATCTACGTCGAAAGCGGCGAAGGATTCATGATTTTGGATGACAAGCGCTACGACTTCTTCCCGGGGACGATTTTTCATGTTCCCTATCGATCGCCGCATCAATTGTTCAATACCGGGAACGTCTCCGTAGGCTATCTTTCGGGATTAGCGTGGCACCTGGAAGCCGATGTTTACATGGGGAAAATGGAACAGCTTGAGGACTGCGGCGAGAACGATCCCAACGTGTTGGCTTCATTTCCCGCCGAAGCGTCGCAGTATTGGCCGGGAGACGCCCGGCGCATTTCCATGCACCAGAAACAGCACGAAAAGTCCGATGAGTCGAAGCATGGCGCGACCTATTTTCTGATGGGTCGAAGTGGCAAGCAAAACGGTTTCAAGGCCACCGGTGTGGCGATCAGTTCTATATTCGTCGATCTAGCGCATACCAAGAGCCACAGCCATGCGCACCCCGAAGCCTATCTCTATGCCCTGGAGGGCGACGGTTACTCCGAGATCGGCGGCAAGCGATATGATTGGAATCAAGGCGATGCGGTCCATGTGCCTCCGGGCATGATGCATCACCAGCATTTCAATCCTTATGACAGGGACATGAAAGAACTCCGCTTCGAGTTCGGCATCCGCTATTGGCTGGTTGATCAATGGAACGGTTATACAACGGTAGATAAGCACTTGAAGGCGACCACCCACATGATCGATTAGTTCCCGGCTTGCAAAAGACCCGTCCCGTTCGTTGCGTTCCGTCGTCGCGAGTCTCCATCCGCCGGAGATTATCTTGCAACGGAGACGAATATTTTTTATACGTAACTCGATGGGCGATGTGAACGACTCCCATAGGACCGCGCAAAAAATGATGCTGGGCTTCATCGTGCGGCGTTGTGCGGCCGATATTGGTCATACGCCGACACCCGACGAGTTTGCGGCGTGGGCCAACGACCAGCGCGAGAACGGCCGGCGCTACTGCCTTTTTGGCAAACCCATCTCACCTTCGGTCGCAAAAATCATGTTCGGTCAGCCCGGACGGCTTGTCACGGTTCGTCCGAAAGGTTTCGCTCGAAATGGGAACGGCAACGGCCAGTGACCGTTCTGGAACGATTCCGCGTCCGGCCTTTATCCTGCAACATACATTGAGTTGGTCACTCTCCATTCACCGTTCGACGAAGCTCAGGACGAACGGAAGACTTCTAGTGTGGTGCGTCCAACGCTTCTTTACATTAGCAAGATTCTGAAAGAGATTCTTTTACGTGTCACCCTGAACGAAGTGAAGGGTCTCATGCATTTGAAAGGGCGAGATTCTTCGCTTCGCTCAGAATGACAATCAAAGTAAAGAGACTTATGACGCACTACACTAGATTCGCTAGGATGATCCGTTCATGCTGAGCCCGTCAAAGCATGACGGCTTCTTCTTTCGGTGAGAACTTAAATACCGGGACGGCTTGTCCGGTTGCTTCGGTCCTGGTACTTTCCTCGTGATGATACACAACAGAGAAAAGGGAGAGTTTAAGCTTACCTCCGAGTTCAAACCGCAGGGCGATCAGCCCGCGGCGATCGATAAACTGGTTCAGGGCATCCGCAAGGGGAGAAGGGACCAGGTTCTCCTTGGCGTTACCGGTTCAGGCAAGACCTTTACGATGGCGAATGTCATCGCCAGAGTAAATAAGCCGACGTTGGTCATCGCTCCAAATAAGACGCTCGCAGCGCAGTTGTACAACGAGTTTCGGGATCTCTTTCCTGAGAACGCAGTTCGCTACTTTGTAAGTTATTACGATTACTATCAGCCCGAAGCCTATGTTCCTTCCACCGATACTTACATCGAAAAGGACGCCTCGATCAACGACGAGATCGACAAGCTGCGCCATTCGGCAACGAAAGCTTTGTTGGAGCGACAGGACACGCTGATCGTCGCCAGCGTGTCCTGCATCTACGGACTAGGCTCCCCGGAGGCTTATTTTGATCTGATGGTGTATCTCGAAGAGCGGAGCAAGATTGATCGTGATCAGATGCTGCGGAAACTCGTCGATATCCAGTACGAGCGAAGCGATTACGATTTTCACCGCGGCACGTTCCGGGTCAGGGGTGATATCGTTGAAATATTCCCCGCGTATGAAGATCGTTCAGCTCTGCGGATCGAGTTTTTCGACGATACCATAGAGGCGATTCACGAGATCGATCCGATCCGCGGCAAGGCGCAGCGGCGGGTCGACAAAGCGACTATCTACCCGGCGAGTCACTACGTCACCACCGAGGATCGAATGAAACAAGCGGTCTCGGGGATCCGCGCTGAGCTTCGAGAACGACTGACGGAGCTGCGGGCGGAGCGCAAGCACCTGGAGGCTCAACGGCTCGAGCAGCGGACACTGTATGATCTGGAGCTGTTGGAAGAGATGGGGTTTTGCCCGGGTATTGAAAACTATTCGCGTCACCTTACCGGCCGAAAACCGGGCGAGCCGCCGCCGACCCTTATTAGTTATTTTCCGGACGATTTTTTACTCTTTATCGACGAGAGTCATGTAGCTGTGCCGCAAATCGGCGGCATGTATCGAGGGGATCGTTCGCGCAAGGAAACCCTCGTGGAGTATGGGTTTCGTCTGCCTTCTGCTTTGGATAACCGGCCTTTGAATTTCGAAGAATTCGAAACCTGCATCGAGCAGGTGGTTTACGTTTCGGCGACGCCGGCGCAATATGAGATGCAAAGGAGCAGAGGAACGGTTGTCGAGCAGCTGATCCGGCCCACGGGGCTGACGGATCCGGAAGTGACGGTGCGGCCAGCGCGTAACCAAGTCGACGATCTGCTCGACGAGATTCGCCAGCGGGTGGAGTGCAACGAGCGGGTCTTGGTCACGACATTGACTAAACGCATGGCCGAAGACCTCACCGATTACTACCAAGACCTGAATGTCAAGGTTCGTTATCTGCACTCCGATATCGAGACCCTTGAGCGGGTCGAGATCATTCGCCAACTGCGAATGGGCGTCTTCGACGCCTTGGTTGGGATTAACCTGCTGCGCGAAGGGCTGGATTTGCCGGAGGTCTCCCTGGTTGCCGTGCTGGATGCCGACAAGGAGGGCTTTTTGCGCTCCGATCGCTCCCTGATCCAAACAATCGGCCGGGCGGCGCGCAACGTTCGCGGCACGGTCATACTATATGCGGACTCCGTGACGGATTCGATGAAACGCGCGATCGATGAGACGAATCGGCGCCGTCGTTTACAAGCGGACTTCAACCAAAAGCACGGCATAACGCCGCAGACCGTGATAAAAGCCCTTGGATCGCCGCTTATCAGGATGTACGAGGCCGACTACGTGGACATTCCCCTGGCCGCTGAGAAGGCGTCTAAATACGGCTTGGCTGATATCGGCCGGATGATCCGGCAACTGAAAAAGGAGATGAAGCAGGCCGCGGAACAGTTGGAGTTCGAAAAAGCCGCCGAGCTGCGCGACCGGATTCGAGAGCTGGAAGAAGACGATCTCGCGCTCCGCGATGTGCCGGGCGACGAGGCCAGGAGCCCGCATCGGTAATCGATCCTAGTGGCGGCCTGACTACGCTGGTTCAAGCCGTTTATAAAGTTCAAGCTATCGACGGTTTGAGCCGTTGAAAGGATTTGAGCGGTCAAGGGCTGTAATTTGCGATGATCTGCGTAACCGAGAAATTAACTAATCTGCCTTCTCGCCCGGGCGTCTATTTGATGCGGGACAAAGGCGGCAAGGTGATCTATGTCGGCAAGGCTAAGGATCTGCGGGCGCGGGTGCGTGGTTATTTCAACAATTCCGACGAACGCTCCCAGATTCAATTTTTGCTCCGGCGAGTGGAAGACATTGAAAGCCTGGTCACGACCAATGACAAAGAAGCCCTGATCCTGGAAAACAATCTCATCAAGCAGTACAAGCCGCGCTACAACATCCGGCTCAAAGATGACAAGAGCTATTTGAGCATCAAGGTAACCACAGAACATTCCTGGCCTCGTATTCTAACGACCCGCAAGATCGTCAAGGACGGCAGCCGTTATTTCGGCCCATTCTCTTCGGCGATTGCCGCGCGGGAAACGGTCGACATCATCGAAAAACATTTTCTGCTGCGGAATTGCACTGATAACAATTTCAAAAATCGCAGTCGACCCTGCCTCCAGTATCAGATAAAACGATGCATGGCGCCATGCGTTTTGCCGGTCAATCCCGAGGAGTACCGGGAGCAGGTGCGTCAAGCGATTTTGTTTATTGAAGGAAAACAACAAGAGCTGCTGGCCGAGCTGAAAGCAAAAATGCAGGCAAAGTCGGACGCGCTGGAATTCGAAGCTGCGGCGAAAATCCGTGACCAGATACAAGCCGTTGAAAAGACCCTGGAAAAGCAGCGGATGGTCTCTCACTGGGGGTCGGATCAGGACATCTTCGGTCTCTATCGCGAAGGCGGCTTCATCGAAGTAGTGGTGCTGTTCGTGCGCCAGGGCAAGTTAACGGGGAATCAGTCTTATTCTTTGGAGGATCTTGAGTTTCCCGACGAAGAGATCATGGGCGCCCTACTGACGCAATTCTACCAAGGCCAGCGCTTTATCCCGGATGAAATCTTGTTACCCGTAGGGCTGGAGGACCATGAAGCGCGCCAGGAGTATCTGAGCGACCGAAAGGGTAAGAAAACGGCCATTGCCGTTCCGCAGAAAGGCGATAAGCGACAGCTGGTCGAAATGGCGGCTCAAAATGCCCAGCAGAGTTTTGCCGAGCGCCACGATCAAGAAAAGGCTCGCGAGAAGATGCTCATGGAGCTTCAGTCCGCGCTGCGGTTAAAGCACTACCCGCAGCGTATCGAGTGTTTCGACATCTCGACGATTCATGGCGCTCACGCCGTCGGTTCGATGGTGACATTTATCAACGGCGAGCCGGCCAAAGACCAGTATCGCCATTACCGGATTCGCAGCATCGACGCCGCTTCTGGCGGCGATGATTTCGGAATGATGCTGGAGGTTCTCAAGCGCCGCTTCGCGCGCGGCCAAGAGCAAGGGGATCTGCCGGATATGGTCGTTGTGGACGGCGGTAAAGGGCAGCTGGCTATGGCGCTTGCCGCCATGGCGGAAGCGGGAGTTGAAGGAGTCGATGCGGTTGGGTTGGCCAAGATGCGCGTGCAATCCGCGGCCCGGAGCGCTGAGATTGAAAGATTGGAAGAACGGGTATTTCTGCCGGGTCAGAGCAATCCTGTTATCCTCAGACGTAACTCGAACGCGCTTTTCTTGTTGCAGCGGGTTCGAGACGAAGCGCACCGCTTCGCGATCACACACCATAAAAAATTGCGCTCTAAACAGACGCTCTACTCCGCTTTGGACCGAATCCCCGGAGTCGGAGGGGTAAGAAAGCGAGCGCTGCTGCGGGCGTTCGGCAGCATAAGAAAGATCGAGGAGGCAACCCTGGAGGATCTCATCAAGGTTCCCTCGATGAACGAGAAACTGGCCCGGCAGATCCTGAATACGCTCCACTCAACTCCACAGTGAGATAGCTTATGCCTACCGACGGGAAGGAGCCGCGGGGTCTGTTTGCTGACAACGACCACCCCTCGGTTTGGCTTGTCGTGCCGACAACCGCGATCCTCTTGGGCCAGGCGCTGGCGGCGGCGTCATTCCCGATAACGCCTCAAACGGGCGCCTTTTTGCTCATTCCGCTGATGGTAGTCGTCTTGCTCGCCGGGCGGCGCTGGGCGCTCCTCATCGTCGTCGCAGGCCTGTTTTTCACGACCGGGTATATCCGGCACCGCCAGTTGCTCCATCCTCAATTTCCCTCAAATCATCTGCGCGCCCTCATGAGCCATGACGGGCGCTTCTATCTCGAAGGGACCCTTATCCGGGAACCGGAGAAGCTGCCGAACCGCAGCCGCTGGTTGCTGCGCGCCGAGAGGATCTGGCACCCGACCGGCGCCGAGGAGATCACGGGCGATTTGCTGCTGAGCGTGCGCCAGGCACGGAGAGAATGGCGCTACGGGGACCGCGTCCGCCTTTGGACTCGTCCGGCGGCGCCGCGGGACAGCGGCAATCCGGGCGGGTTCAATTACGCGACCTATCTCGCGGGACGCGGGATCTACGCTTTAGGCTATTTGGAAAACGACGGCGAAATAGAGCTGCTCGCGCGCGAGCCAAATTTTATCGGCGGCATCATAGAAGACCTGCGTAGAAAAATCCACCGTTACCTCGACAGGCATTTCTCTCAGGATAACGGCGCTCTCATGAAAGCGCTGGTGGTGGGGGACATGGGCGAGATCGGCAAGGAAATGCGCGCCAATTTCACGGCCGCGGGCGTCACTCATGTGCTGTCGATCTCGGGCTTGCACGTGGCAATGCTGGGCCTGGTTGTTTTTGTCCTGATCCGCTTCGGCTGCTCGTTTAGCGCGTTTTTGTTGTTACGCTGCAACATTCTGAAGGTAGCGACGTTTTGTTCGTTTCTGGCGGTTGTCTTTTACACCGCGCTCGCCGGCGCGATGGTTCCCACGGTTCGTTCGGCAATCATGATCGGCGTCTATGAACTCGCGGTATTGCTCGATCGCGAGGAGGAAGTGTTTACGAGTCTCACCTTGGCCGCTTTTTTGATCGCGCTGGTTTGGCCGGGAGTGGTCACCGACATCTCCTTTCAGCTTTCCTTTCTTGCCGTGCTCTCGATCGCGTGGGGAATGCGACAAATTTATACGCGGCCTCGCGCCGTCAAACGCGAGGAGCTGCCCCAGGAGCGGAGCTGGATAAAAGATAAATTCCGCCAAGCGGGACTCCAGCTGGCGGTTCCGCTACTGGCGACGGTAGGCACCGGGCCGCTGATTGCGCACTACTTCGGCCATCTTTCATTGGCCGGGCTGGTCGCCAATCCGGTCATAGTCCCGTTGGTCGGTTTTCTGGTCGTTCCCTTGGGACTGTCCATCGGCCTTTTCGCCGTGGTCCTGCCCGGCGCGGCGGCGCCTTTGGTTTGGCTGACGGAGCGACTTCTCGTATTGACCAACTGGCTGACCGATGGGTTCGCTAGTTTTCCGCTGGCGAACATCGCCGTCCCGTCGCCGAACCTTTTGGAAGTCACCGGCCTTTACCTGCTGATTCTAACCGGCTTCAACTTACGCCGGAGCCGTTTCCAAATCGGCGGGTTTGTTCTGGTACTGCTGGTTCTCGCGGCGGACAGTGTTTACTGGTGGCGGGAGAGATGGGATCGAAAAGAGCTGCGCGTGACCCACCTCAACGTTGGCCAGGGCGATGCCGCCGTGGTGGAGCTGCCGGGATCGAAAGTGTTGCTGATCGACGCCGGCGGACGCGCGGTCGGCGATTTCGATACCGGCGAGGGCATCGTTGGACCGTTCCTCCGCTCGCGGAAAATTCTCAAAATTGATTATCTGATGCTGAGCCACGCCCGGATCGATCACTACGGCGGCATGCGCAGCATCGTGAGTCACTTTGCGCCCGAGGAATTCTGGTCGGGACCGGCTAGAGGCCGAACGGCCCGCTTTGAAGACTTGGAAGAGGCACTGGACACATCTCGGGTCAAGCGGGTGACCTTGAGCGATGATCAGCCCTGTCGTGAGCTGGATCGGGCCAGGCTGTGCGTGCTCCATTCTCCGCCGGACTCAAACGCCGACGCTTCCGTGGCCATGCGCCTGGAGTTCGGCAAGGCTAGAGTGTTTTTTGCCGGCGATATGCAAAAGACGGATGAAAAGACGCTGCTGCGGAAGACCCAAGCTCTTGAAAGCGCCGTCCTCAAGGTTCCGCGAAATGGGAGCGTCACTTCGAGCAGCGAGGAATTTGTCGCCGCGGTTCGGCCGAAGCTGGCGGTTGTCTCCGTGGGCGTTCGAACCGCCCGCGCCTTGACTCGCAGTGAGGTGCTGGAGCGCTATCGCAAAGTGGGAGCGGAAATTCTCAGAACCGATGAAGATGGCGCGATTATTATTGAGACAGACGGCACCGAGCTTCGGTATCAAACATACGGGAGCGGAAAGCGCGGCAAGCTGGTACTTTGAGAAGAGTCGGCCGGCAAAAAATCCGCAATTCGTAATTCCCAATTGTTGCCCATCAACCCAGCGCTTTGAGCTCTTCAATATAGTCTTTGAAACCCGTTTCCAGATCATACTCGGCCTGCCAGCCCAAAAGCTGCTTTGCGCGCGCAATATCCATCGGTTGTTTGGACGAACGAGGCGGTTTGCCGGGAATCATCTCGACCTGCAGCCCGGGAAGGAGTTTCTCCGCCGTGCTTAGGAGCGCGTCGAATTTTACGATTACACCGGTCCCGATATTGAGCGTGGTGGGCGCCGATAACGGCACGGTGGCCGCCTTGTCCAGCGCGCGACCGAGATCTTTGTAGTAGATGTACTCGAAATCCCGGGCGGTCTCTTGATTGATTTTGACTAC
>JBOHVS010000126.1:0-4253 GCA_050735975.1 Binatia bacterium
ATCCCAATGCCCCGCTACAAAGCAAAATATGAACATGATTGCTCATCAACGCCCACGCATAGATCGGCGTCCTGGTTTCCTCAGCCAAGGCTCGGAGTCGCCGCACGAAATTGCTTCGATCCGTCTCGTCATCGACAATTGGCCGCTTTCAATGCCTCGAACCATCACGTGGTGCAGGGTCCCTGGACTATCGAGCCTTGCTTGCCTCGGCATACCTTTTTCCCCAGATTCCCTCTCCCGTATCCGAGTTTGTCCGGCTAGTCAACAGCGTCCCGCCCTCCCCCCTCCGTTCGCGGCCCCACTATTTGAGGATCTCCTTGGCCTTTGCCACCAGTGAGGCGTCGAGACCGAAAATCTCATGTATATTTCGCTCCAGCTCAGCGCCACTCAAGGGATTGATATCGAGCTTGGCCTTTCTGGCATCGGCGAGAAACTCGGAGTCCTTAACCGTGGCCGTAAAAGCTTTTTGCAGCGTCTGAACCCTATCTTTGGACGTACCTGGAGGGAGGACGTAGGGACGCGCCGTAGCTCCGTAACTATGGACGAGTGCTCGGATGAGTCTTCGCGCTTCATCTGTCTTGGCAAAGCTTATGGCTAGGGGAACCTTGGGAAGATCGCGGTGGGCTTGCGAAATATTTTGCAACACGATCATCAACTCCCCCGAATTTAGCTCTTGGCGCCAGGTCGACTTGAACGATTCCCAGGAACTAGACGTCCCTTGAAGCTCACCGCTGTTGAAGGCAAGCCGGATCTCGGCCGTTCCCTTATAGCCCGTCACCAATTGAGCGGGGAGACCTATGGTTGCGATTAGCACCTTGAGAACATCGTCTGTAGCCGAGCCTGCTCCGACCCCTCCCATTTTCACCAACGTCTTGGAGGCCAGCCAATCCTCAATGCTCTTGATCCCCGTTTTTCTTGAGATCCCGATAACGTTATTGTCTTGCGCGGGCACGCCGACGTATGCGAATCTGCGCGCATCAAACTCTATGCCCGGCTTTTCGAGAAGCTGCTGCAAGAACAAACCTCCAATAAAATGGCCGATCGTAAGGCCATCGGGCTTGGCAACCTTGAACATGTAGTTGGCCGAGATAAGAAATCCCGCTCCCGGCATGTTTTCAACAACCAACGTAGGCTGGCCCGGAATATGCCGGCCCATGTGTCGCGCAAGGGTGCGCGAATAGGTGTCATAACCGCCCCCCGCCGAAGCACCCACAATGATGCGGACAACCTTACCTTTGTAAAACGAATCCTGCGCCTTGAGAGAAGGATGGAACCAAAAGACACTCGCCCCTATCGCCAAAAGGGAGGCAAAAATCCTAATCATGATCCTACTCCTTTCTGATTGTTCGGTTCTATTGCCATTAAATCCGCTGACAGAAATACTTCGCTGCAATAGGCCTTGTCAATTAAATTCCTCCCTGGTATGGGTCTGCCAAGGCCTCAACCATCTGACGCCGGACGCTAGCAGCGCTTAATAATTCAAGAAGGAGGATCCCATGGGGAAAGCGGTCGATACGCAGACAGTCGTCAATGCCCTGAAATCGCTCATCGAGCAGTACGCCGCCGGAGAGGCAGAGGTCGTTACGACCTATTTTGCGCGTCCGAGAACAAAAGAAATGGATATCGCCTGGCTGAAGAAGCAGGCGGGCAGAGAACTCGGCGAGGCGGTCAAAGTTGCCGGCTATCTGACGCGCGGTGCTCCGCTGATCGACAAAGGTGTCGATAGGCACGAATTTGAGAGCACGGCGAGAAAATGTATGGAGGAGACCCGGCATTACAGGCTTCTCGCGGATATTTTGGAAGACCTGACTAGGGGACAGCCCATCGATCCCGACGAGATCATGCTCTATGCTCCGCTCCGTCCTCATCCGGAACTGCCGGACAAAAATAGCTGGCTGGAGATCGACAGCGAGTTGAAAGCGTCGAAGGAGCCCGCAGTGCAGCTCGCACTGAGCCTGACGGAAGGCCTGGGGTCGGGGATCTACATTGGAGGGAGCCAAATTAAAGGAGACGAGCTGGAGGAAAAAATGCGGCACGCGTTTCACGTCATCGCCGAGGACGAGCTCCGCCACGGTCCGAAGGACATCGTCGAAGTCGCCTCCAAGATCGAGACTGAGGAGGATTTGGAAAAGGCACTGGCGGCCTTGCGAGAGTATGCGAAACGACATCTCCGAATGAGAAACGAGACGTTCGGACACCCGCTTTCCAATCAGAGGCTGGAAGAGATTGACCGTGGACTCGTAACGCCCCTACAAGTCGATTACACGAACATCTCGCCAATTTCTCCTTACTCGATGTAAAACGGACGCGGCGTCATGGCTCTCATGATCAACAACGACGAAGTTCATTCCCTCCTGACGATGCAAGCGTGTATCGAATCCCTGGAAAACGGATACGAAGAGCTGGCCCAGGGGGGCGCAGTGGACCGGGAAAGAATAGACGTTTATGTTCCCGCGCCTAACCCGCAAGAAAATTATCGCTGGAGCTCAATGGAGGGAGCGAGCAAGAGAGAAGGCGTCTTCGTCACCAGAATTCTCTCGGATATGCTCTATTGGCAGGAAGGCCCGGGGGGAATTACCGAGGGAAAATATTGTCGCGAGCGAGGATATTACTGTGGGCTTCTGCTGGTGTTCAGCACCCGGAACGGAGAGCCCCTCGCGTTCATCAACGATGGTGTTCTGCAACACATGCGGGTTGGAGCTTCCGCCGGTCTGGGCGCAAGGTTGTTGTCGCGGCAGGACTCGACGCGGGTCGGAATATTAGGCTCGGGGGGTATGGCTAGGAGTTATCTGGAGGCCATTTGTTGCGTCCGAAAAGTCAAAGAGGCGAAGATTTTTAGCCCTTCGCCCATTCGTCGGGAGGCTTACGCGCACGAAATGGCCGATAAACTGAAGATCGAAGTCACTGCGGTCGATCATCCGTCCCAGGCTGTGCGCGGGTCGGATATAGTTGCGTGCTGCACGAACTCTATTGCTCCCGTTTTAAAAGGAAGTTGGCTGGAACCGGGAGTGCACGTGACCGATGTTACTCCTCTGGAGCTCGATAACGAGGCTTTGCGAAGGGCCGATGTCGGCCTAAAGGCAGGGGAAACACTCTTGAAAACAACTGGAGGGAAGTCGGTATTTCAGAACTTCCCGTTTCTTTCCTACGTCGCGGGCACTCCGGAGGAAACTGACCGCATTCCCAAGAAGCCGCGTCGGGATGAGTTTTTCCAACGGATACCTGTACTGATCGATTATCTTTCCGGCAAGGTCCAAGGCCGATCGAAAGAGGATCAAGTCACGTTTTTCCACAACCATGGAACCATCGGATTTCAATTCGCCGTTCTCGCCGCAAGGGTTTATACCCTGGCAAAAGCAAAGGGAATGGGAAAGGAATTTCCCACGGAATGGTTGCTAGAAACCGTGCGTGACTGAGACCATACCGTGCCTGCCAACCCAGCTGTAAGTTCTGGTCACCGGCTGCTAATTGAACGAGCGTGGTCGACGCGGTACGGCTCGAGTTCTGCGTCTCGGATTGCCGGAGCGAACACATCCTCGTATCGCTGGTCAAACACTGCTTGATCGAATGGTTGCATTACGAAGCAAGTACTCACGATTCCCCCTTTTTCCTGTGGGTGCCTAACGTTATGCCGCTAAGCTGCGATACGCCAGCTTAAGCGGCGTGTTAGATGGTGTCCGTCTGGGGACATGAGCTACAAATCTTCTGGGGTAAGCCCGGTCCGCTTTGCAATTCGGGCGAGCATCCGAGGACCAAGCTCCTCATTGTCATGAAAGGCAAACACAAATCTGGCCAGCCGGGGCGAGAAAGTGTGCGGTGAGAGCCGGATTGTCGCTTGACGATCCAGCCAATGCGAAGAAGTGCGGCCAAAACACGTCGGGCACGCGTGCTCGACCATTCACTCATGCGGCGGCAAAAGAGATACTGACAAGTTCGGGGCCAGCTTCACCGTGTTCAAGACGGTCGGCTACGACCCGAAGGGCAAGTGCCTGAACCTTGCCTGGGCCTCTCTCGAGGTGCTTCCATAAGCGAGCACTCCGGGTAGGTCAACGACTTCTGCGATCCAACGGCCGTCTTCCTCTTGTTCAATTTCCACGCGAAAGTTCATAGGGGACGCGGGGAGGGGACGCTGTTGACTAGATGGACAAAGTTCTCGTCAGGATCTTTGAAACCCCGGAGGTAGAGATTCCCACTTGGCGAGCGACCTCGGCAACCCCTACTCCGTAATTCTCCACGAGGCCACGAACTATCTT
>JBOHVS010000127.1:0-5488 GCA_050735975.1 Binatia bacterium
TAGCCTGGAACTGCTTGAAGGCGATAACGAAGACAATGCCTTCGAAAATCATCGCGAGCCCCAGGACTACGTAGCTCCAGGTGGGATCTTCCAGCGGGCTGGGATGAAGCAGGTGTAAGATCCCCTCATAGATGCTGACGCCGCCGCCGACGCCGAAGATCAGCATCGCCACAATCAGGGTCCAGAAGTACAGCTCCTTGCCGTAGCCAAAGGGATGCATTGCATCCGCGGGTTTTTTGCTCTTGCGTATTCCGAGCAGTAAGAGACCGCCATTACCCGTATCCACGAGCGAATGGATGCCTTCTGATAGCATCGCGGAACTGCCGGTGAACACTGCAGCGGTAAATTTGCTGACGGCGATGGCCGCATTCCCAACGATTGCCGCGTAGATGGCCTTTTTGGATTCTGCCATGCTCTTTGCCCTTAGCCGTTGCTAAAATTCGCAATCCGAAATCCGCAATTCGCAATTCCTAAGCTCTATGCCCCATGCTCCTGCTCTTTTCTGTCTTTTACTCTGACCGCTAACTTCTGATCTCTGAACCTCTCTGCTGGTCTTGCTTCCTGCCCCCTGCCCTTATGCCGTGGCTTGTTCCGGCTGCTGCTCGTAGAGCCAGCGGGCCAGGACTACATCGGTTGAAGAGTGCGCTATGATCGACGCCATCACGACGATCGCGATGAGGTGGAATAATTGATCCGCATTGGCGATGCCCGACTGCAGAACGATCAGACCGAAGACGACGGATGCGAACCCGCGCGGCCCGAACCATGCGGCAACAACCCATTCGCGCCAACTGAGCGAGGCACCGAGGAGCGCGACACTGAGCGCAAGCGGTCGTACAATAACTAATACCAGAAAAGCGAAAAGGTATCCCTGCCATTCGACTTCTGCGAGAAATTGCGGCGAAATGAGCGCCCCGAATATGAGAAGCGCCGCCAGCTTGAGTAATTCGGTGAGCCGGTCGCCGAATTCGTGGAACTGGTCACGGACCTTGGGATGAGTGGTCGCAATCGTCACACCGGCAAAGAACGCCGCCAAAAACTCGTTGGCGTGTGTAAGCGACGCAATCGCAAGGACAAGCAATCCTATGGCAAAAGCATCGAAGGGTTCGTAACGCGAAGCAACCGAAAAGAGGCGAGTTCGCTCCAGCCGAAGGGCAGTCCATGGAATCACAATGCCCAAAGCAATTCCCAACAGGACTTCTCCGAAAAGCGCGGCTCCATTAACCTTAGCACCGGCCGTAAAGCCGAGCAGGATGAGCACGAGAGGCAATGCCATTCCGTCGTTGACGCCGCTCTCGACATTCAACAAATGGCGTATGCGCTGGGGGATCTCCTCGCGACCGACAATGGCCGCTGCGAAAACCGGATCCGTGGGACTGAGAACCGCTCCGATTAAAAACGATTCGACCCATGGAAGCTCGACAATCCAACGGGCCAATAGCGCCGTCAGCAGTACCGTTAGCGGCAACCCGACTACGAGCGCTCGACCGGGGAGACGCCAGGCGGAAACCAAGTCGGCTACCCGCATTCTCATTCCGTCTGTGAAAAGCACGCTGAATAGCGCCAGCTCGGAAAAGCGGGAGACGACCGGGTTAGACGATTCCAAGGGGACCCAGTCCATAACGCCGCCCCCGGCAACGAAGCCCGCCAGTAGAAAGAATACCGCCGTAGAAAGTATGCTCCGCCGGGCGAGTTCCGAAAAGAATACCGCGATGAGCAGGGTAACCGCGAATACCAGGAGAGCTATCATACTGCCTGCGGGAATACACTTCGTCTGGGTATCATTAAGGATGAACGAAACACGCGCTTTGCAAGAAAAATGTACCGTTTATGTACGCAAGCAGCATGCCCATTATCGCTGATCTTCGCCTGAGTCTTTTTTAAGGATTTTTACTCTTGTCAGAGGCTGACTTTCGTCCCAAACCTGAAGCGCAGCCGCGTTGCTTGTTTCGTTTATGGGACAGAGTGCAGGATGGGTCGTCGGAAGATGCGAGCAGCCTGCTCATAGTTGCTCTTTTATCGGAATCGTAAACAGCTCCAGAATTTTTTCACGCCAGGGCCGCGACTTCCAAGCCTCGTAGATCAGCTCTTTGGAATGCTTCAGATCCTCATGAAAGGCTTTTTCGAGCCGGCCGGCAACGCCCGCATCGTGCACGATGAGGTTTATTTCCGCATTGAGGGCAAAAGAACGATTATCGAGATTCGTGGTTCCAACCAGCGCCCAGATGCCATCGACGACCATCGTCTTCGCGTGCAAGAGCGCCGGCTGGTATTCGTAGATTTCAATGCCGCCGAGCAGCAAAGGGCCGAACCCCCTGCGGCTCGCGCGATAGACGAGCATCCAGTCGATTTTTCCCGGCGTGAGTACGACGACGCGCACTCCTCTTGCGGCTGCCTTGAGCAGGGCCTCGGTCATCCGCTCGTCCGGGAGAAAATACGGATTGGTGATATAGATGCTATTTTGAGCCGCGGCGATGGAGAGCAGGAAAAGTAAGTAGGATTCATGGGTGCCGCCGAATGGCGAGCTCTTGACGACTTGCGCGTACACATTTCCTCGCGGCGCGAGCCGTGGAAAGTAAAGATCGTCGCCCAGCAAATCTCCGGTCGTTTCACGCCAGCTCTCGACGAAGGCGGCTTGCAATTGTTGCACGATAGGGCCTTCGACTCTGGCATCCGTATCGCGCCATTGGCCTTGGGTTCGGCCGTCGCCGGTCCACGCCTGGCTCACTCCGTGCCCGCCGGTAAAGCCGATCTTTCCGTCGATCACGAGTATGCGACGGTGGTTCCGATAGTTGTAGGTCAAGAGCTCCCAGGGAGTGATGAATTGAAATAGCCTGATGCGTCGAAACCATTGCAGATCGCAACCCGACTTACGCCATAGCTCGGGAATGTCTTCGGGCATTTCGCTACCGCCGTGGTCATCGATCAAGAGTTTCACCTGGATGCCGGCGCGGCACCGTTCGGCAAACGCCTCAGCCAGTTCGTAAGCGATAGGACCGCCCTCGTACAGGTATTGAGCATAAGTAATGCTCTTGCGCGCGCTGCGGATAGCCTGAAGCATCGCCGGAAAAATTTGTTCGCCATTGAACAAAAGCTCGACCTGGTTGCCGCCTAGAATCGGAGCATCGGTATGCGCCGCTATGGTGGGAAAAAAGGAAGGCTCGCCAAGAACTACACCGGGGACTTGGTTGATTTCGGGCACCCCCGCGCAGCCGGCGGCGAGCAACAGAGGCGCGAACAACAGTTTTTTACTTTTCCTGAGCCGGCTGAGCGCGCGTTTCAACGCTGTCATGGGCCGGATGAAGAACGCGTAAGCCACTGGAGTTAGCCCTGACGATTGCGATTAACTGATCTGCTTCATCCAGATGAAGAATTGTCCTTCAGGAAATGGCACGTGCAACAGGTAATCGAAGAGCCCATAAAAGGAAAGCCAACCCACAAAGGCAAGAGCGATGCTGATCGGCCAGCGCTCGCGAGCGCCCGCCTTGAGATAAAAAAGGATCGTGAGCGGAACGGCGACGGCGAATCCCAGCAGCCAGATGGCGGCAAAAACACCGAGAATCCAAGCTGTTATGCCGAGGGTTCTTTGTCTCGCGAGCGCGGACTTCGCCTGTTTTTTTTCTATGCCCGCGCACCTTGATCTTACTAGACTCGCAATATCAGAAGAGAGCTGTATCAACGCCAGCGCCAGCCCCGCAAACCCTATAGCCCACGGAAATAGCCGCGCGCGGAACCACCACTCGCGCGCCTCCCACAGGGTCCACGCGAAAAACGCGACGACGACCAAGGTGAAGATCGGCGCCCATAACGAGGTTACAGGTTCTTTTTCTAACGGAATCACAGCGTCTTTTTCTGGCCATGTTGCCCTTTGTTTGTTTCTGTTTCTGCGCCATTTCTGGAAAATTGGATAGAACAGGCCCGCAAGAATTATCCCGCCTATAAAGAGCACGCTGGGAAACCAGAGCCACGCCGCGCCGTAGTTGTCCGTGGACAGAAAAAGAGTGTTTTCCGCGAGAGAACCCAGGACAAGTCCTAACAGCAGGGGTGCGCGCGCCCAGTCGAGTTGGACCATCACCCAGCCAAGCGCACCGAACAGCAGAACCACAAACAAATCCCAGAAGGTGTTGTTTTCAGCGAAGCCGCCGAGATAAATCAGCAAGAGGATAAAAGGAATCACGAGGCTTCCCCGCACCTGGGTAATCTTCGCGAGCTGATTGAGAAATAAAAAACAGATACTCACGGTGATAACGTTGGAGAGGACAAGGATCCAAACGAATGAAAAGGTTAGTTGGAGGTTGCCGCCCTGGCTCTCCGGCTGAAGCATCGGGGGGCCTGGAACGAGTCCCTGGATGATGAAGGCGCCAAGCAGAATTGCCGTGGTTACGCTGCCAGGCACGCCGAAGGCGAGAGTAGGAACCAATGCCCCGGCGAGAGTAGAATTGTTTGCCGCTCCCGGACCCAAAACTCCTTCAACGGCCCCTTTGCCAAAACGTTCTCTGTCCGGCGAGCTTTGCACTGCATGCGCATAGGCGACCCACTGAGAAACGGCGCCGCCCATCCCGGGGATGACTCCGATGTACGCGCCGATGGCGCTGCAGCGTAAAACCAGCTTCCAGTGGTGGAACGTATCTTTGACGCCTTTTAGCACACCGCCCAACTTGCCGATCTTCGTTTCAGCGATGCTCGTTCCCTTAACCGCCAGATCGATCAACTCGGGAATGGCAAAGAGCCCGAGCGTCGCTGGAACCAGCCGGACTCCGTCCCAGAGATAGAGGGTTCCGAAAGTATATCGTTCGGTGCCTGAGATCGGGTCCAATCCCACCGAAGCGAATTGCAAACCGATAGCCGCGGCGGTGAGGCCCTTGATCACTGCGTCCCCGCTCAGTGAGGCAAGGAAGGTAACGCCGAGTAACGTGAGCATAAAGAATTCCGGCGAAGTGACGGAGAGAACGAGGGGACGAACGATGGGTATGGCGAGCGCGAGGCACATAGCGCCGAAGAGAGCGCCGACGAGCGAGCTCATCAGCGCCGCGCCGAGAGCGCGTCCCGCCTCGCCTTTCTTTGCCATGGGATGACCATCGACAATGGTGGAGGCGGTGATTGCCTCGCCTGGAACCCCGAAAAGGATAGACGTGATGTCCCCGGTAGTGGCCGTGACCGCGGACATCCCCAAGAGAAATGCGAACGCTTCGACTCCGTCCATTTTGAAAACGAACGGGAGCATAAGGGCGAGGGTCACAGGCCCACCTAGGCCGGGCAGTATGCCCACGGCAAAGCCGATGGCGATCCCGACAAGCATCATGCTGACGGCGTTCCAGGAAAGCACCATGAAGAAACCGTCGACGAAGGCCTGAAACATCTCGAGCAGCATAAAGGGGCCTTAGCCTAGGGTGGACAGGCAGACAGCACGGAAGATAGGGGATGTTTCACCGCAGAGGCGCAGAGATCACAGAGAGTTTAGTAATTGATATCGAATCTCGGCGTGCTC
>JBOHVS010000128.1:0-9843 GCA_050735975.1 Binatia bacterium
GGCTGAATCGAAGCACCGTGGCTGCCGCTGCGGCGCACGGCTTGCCGATCGTAACGACCAAGGGGCAAATCCTGGAGGCTCCGTTTATCGACCAAGCCAACATGCTTCTTTGCCCTCCCAACGATCCGGAATCGATAGCCGCCGCGGTCGAGTCGCTCATCACAAACCCTGAACTGCGATCACAGCTCGGAGCAGGAGCCCTGCAGCTCGCGCGCGAATGGTTCTCGTGGGACAAGGCGGTAGACCGAACGATAGAGTTGTTAGGCCTGCAACAACTCGCGAGTGAGTCGGGAAACGTTCGAGGTTCGACGTTGGACGTTCGAGAGAGCTTAGGGTTGAGGGTTGATTGTCGAGAGCATCAGGGCGTTCGATGCTCTACACTCTCCACTCTAAACCCTAAACCAGACCTAACACCTAAGACCTAAGACCCACACCCAGCACCTAAGACGAAACGATTATTCTCGCGCCAAGACGCCAAGTTCGCAAAGGGAAATGGATTACCTCGCGCCATCGGCGCGAAAAGACTCGGTCTTTACCTTGGCGCGCTTTGCCTGCCTGTGCGGACACGCAGACAGGCGCGTTTGCGCGAGGCATCTTTTCCGATTCTTGCTGAGCAGAACGCAATTGCAGGCTGCTCAAAAATGCCTTTATCGCGCCAAGCCGCCAAGGGCGCAAAGAAGAATATTTTCCTAAATCCGAAATTCGCAATCCGCAATTCCTTAAAAACTCTTTGCCACAAAGACACGAAGGCACAAAGAAAACCTTAGTGTCTTGGTGCCTTGGTGGCTAATCTTGCAATCCGAAATCCGCAATTCGCAATTTCATTTGCTCCATGCTTCAGCTCTCGACTCTAAACCCTAAACTCTAGGCTGCATTAAAGAACGGTGCCGCAGGATAGGGAAAAAAGACAGAAACAGGATTGGCTGGGAACGATGGCGGTCTGGCTCTGCGGTATATCAGCGCTTGTCTATTTTTTCTCGAGCCACGGTATCAAAAACCATATTCTCTTTCTTGTGCAAAGCTTGATAAGGGTTTTCGAAAAGACGTTTTAGCGTGGTGTCCCAGCAGTTGCCAAAAAGTCGCCGACTGTAGCGCTGCCGGCTGCTGAAAAGCACTACGAAAGCACTTTTTCACCACGAAGCACACGAAGGGCACGAAGGGTTCGGAAATTGATATTCTTGAACTTCTGAACTTCGTGGTCTCTGTGACCTCCGTGGTGAAATCTCTGTTGCTATTCGGTTGCGGCGTAGCCGATGAAGATTTTCGGGTCGGCCATTCTTATAGTTGAATCTTTGTTAATCGCGACTGTATTCACCAGACGATTCATAAACCGCTCGGGTCAAGCAACCGGCGTTGCCGGATTTCTCGCCTGGATAGTTCTTTTCTTTGTCACTCTCTTTGGCTCATTTCATATTCTTGGTTACATCAACCTGGCGACTGATCTGCCCGTGGTTGGCCCGATACATGCCGCGGTTATCGCCGGTATTGCCCTTCTCGCAGGCGCGTTGTCACTGCCGTGGAGAGCGCAGAAGGGCATGTTCGCCGAACCCTCTGGGAATGGTTTGGAGTTAGGTTCCAGGCTGGATCGGATAGCTGCGGTCGCAACCCTTGGAACATTCATCGTCATCGGAATAATGCTGGTTCGGGGATTTCCCCGCGGTTATGAATCGACCGCATATCACCTCCCCATCGCGCTACATACGTTTCAATCACAGTCCTTGAAGATTTGGGATACGGTGGCGATCCATGCTTACCCCGCGAACGCGAGCGTCTATTTCGCCTTTCTCTTGGGATCTATACCCGAGAGGCTGGTGACAGCCGGCAACCTGGTTTTCTTGGTTCCATTGTTCGTAGCCATCTATGGACTCGGTCGCGCTACGGGAGCCGATCCCAGCGCCTCCCGATGGGCCGCCCTCGGCATTTTGACCGTGCCGATCGTCGCGTTCGGGGCTTCTGAAGCGGCAGCCGATGTGGCGGGACTCACGTTTTTGGCTATCGCCATTTATTTTGCAATTTCAACGTCCGGTTCGCGACTACTCTATTCCGCTTTATCCGGTCTTGCCGCAGGACTCGCGTTTGGTTTTAAGAGTTTCCACCTGATTAGCATTGGATTTTTGTTCGTGATGATCGTACTTCAAGAGCGCTGGAGCGCCCCGGGTCAAACAAGACTCGGCAGCCTCTGGAGTACCGTCCGGCCTGCGACCGTCTTCGGCTTTTCAGCCATGGCGATCGCGAGTTTTTGGCTGGTGCGGAACTACATCGAACTCGGCAATCCATTGTATCCGGTACACTACGGATTCTTCGACGTGCTGGGTTGGACGAAAGCCCCGGACGCCGATTTTGCCGAAGTCTCTGATACTCAGTTCGAGTGGGTTCGTTCAACCGCAGAATGGGCTCTCTATCCGTGGCTCGAGTGGCAATACGCCGGACAGAATTTCAAGGCGAGCTCCGGGTTGGGAGCTTTCTTCGCGGCGACGGTACCCGTCGCTTGTTTAATCGGTTTTACCGAAGTCATCAAGCAGGAAAACAAGCATTGGCCCGCAATAGCCTCTCTATTGAGCGGTGGCGCATTCGTGCTTTTCATATGGGCATTTCTTGGCGACCGGCAGCCGCGGTATGCGATAGGGGCTTTGCCGTTTCTCGTGCCGCTGGTTGCGTCCATGATTAATCTGACGGAGGGCCGGAAGCGACGAATACTGGAAATTATCATCGCGACCTGTATTCTGGCGATGCTCTTTGTGGTCTTTTCCCATAAACTGGTGGAGTTCGGCAGGCGGTTTGTTTATGCGGGACAGAACAGCCGCCACGCGTTTTACGATTACCCTGAGATGGTCGATCGACTGCCTGCGGGATCGACGGTCGTGAACTTCGCCAGGCGGACTCTGAACTACGGCCTCTTTGGGTCGAGGCATCAGAATCGAGTCATAAGTTATACGGAATCATATCGTAATCTTGCGATTCCGACGACCGATTGGATTCCTGAAGAAGCGCCGGAATTCGCGCAGCTCAAGTATTCGACTCTAAGAACACTGGGCGCCACCCACATTGTCACGGAAGGTTCTCCTCGTCTGCTATTTGACGACTGCGTATCCTTGGAACAGCTTGATCGACTAGACAAAAATCCGGGTTTGGGAACACCCCTGACAAGGCCATTCACTCTGTACGAGATTAAGTACTGCAGGTAAGGTATTGGGTCTTGGGTGTTAGGTGTCAGGTGAGGTTCGATGTTCGAGACAGCGTAGAGTTGAGGGTGGATTGTCGAGAGCATCAGGACTCTACCCTCTCCGCTCTAAACTCTAGACCAGATCCGAAACCCAACACCTAACACCCAAGACCCAACACCTGAGATTTTGTAATTCGCAATCCGAAATCCGCAATTCGCAATCTCTTGGCTCTTAGCTCCATGCTCCTTGCTCCATGCTTTTTGCCCTTAACCCTAAACCAGTTTCATACACCCTAAACCCTTAACCCTACACCAGTAAGTAACCAATGATCATCGCCGCCGATCTGGTGTGCTGGGGAAGCCAGCATGTTCTCTTCAACGCCGGCACCCTGCAAACGATTTTGGCCGCCTTTCCTGACGAGAACGTGGCGTTTTTCGGAGAAGAATCGCATATCGAGCTTATTCAAAAGCAGATGGGTCCGGAAGCGGCCAACATATCATGGACTCCGATTCGAATCGCCGAGCGGCAAGCGCAATATTTTAGACGCCTTCGGTCCGAACTAAACATTCTGAAAACCCTCTTTAAGGTTTTGTCGCCCGGCTCAGATCACCGCGTTGTCCTTCTCGCAAGCATGACATCTACCCTGCTTGCACTGAAGCTCAATCAAAAGCGCCTACCCACGGGAACTCCGATACAGATAGTCTTGCACGGCGGTCTTAGCGGACTCGGCCAGACGCGATCCTTGCATCCCATTCGCCGGCTCAAAGACGCAAAGACCGCAATCACTCTGTGGGGAAGACAAAATATCCAATACCTCGTTCTGGAAGAAAACATCAGAGACTTGATCCTGACGCGCCTGCCTTTCTTGTCCGGCAGAGTTGGAGTTCTCGAACACCCTTCGACTCCCGGCGAGTTTGCTTATGAGAGTATCTCCCTGCAATACCCCATCCGCTTTGGCTTCCTGGGACTGGCAAACCGCCAGAAGGGGTTTACGAACTTCGTCGAGCTCGCAGCGGAAGCAGTGAGAAACCATGGCCGGCGGGTTGAATTTCATGCTCTGGGCAGGTCCGCACAAAACATGCGCGCGATACCGGGATTAAACGCACTCACCAGTCAACCTGCCGCGCAACATTTGAGCCGCGACGCTTACATGGACGGTCTGAAGCAACTTCACTTTGCGGTACTTCCATACAGCCTCGGACATTATGAATTATCCCCCAGTGGAGCTTTATTGGATGCCCTGGCATGGGGTAAGCCAATTATCGCCACCCGAATACCGATGTTTCAAAATCTGTTTAGAAAGTACGGCGATCTCGGTTACCTGTTCTCCACTCAGGCCGAACTAAAAGAAATTGTGGATACCATCGTTAGTCATCCTGACCCGGCAGCATACCAGGTTCAGGTGTCGAACCTCTGGAAAGCCAGGGCGGAGAGAACGCCCGCGGCCCTCGCACCGGCTTATCGCGCGATATGCGAGAGAGCCAAGAACTTGCCTGAAAACGGCGCCATGCACGGCTCTAAAACCGGTTTTTCTTTTTCCTTCCATCGGAAAGAAGAGTAAGGAGGCACCGATGGGCGGGTTCGAAGCCTTTGCGTATTTCGTATCTCTGGTGAGACAGTGTTCGGTTTGGCGGAAAACATTGAACTTGCACCACGAAGGGCACGAAGAGCGCGAAGTAAGAGGAGAAGAGTTTAACCGCATAGAACACATAGAGCACAAAGTTTTTCTATGCGACCTTTGCGTTCTCTGCGGTTAAGTCCCGGGTCTCAATCCGAACCTTCGTGACCTTCGTGTTCTCTGTGGTGAGAAAGGGTTCGGCTTGGCGGAAAACATTGAACTTGCACCACGAAGGTCACGAAGAGCGCGAAGTAAGAGGAGAAGAGTTTAACCGCAAAGAACTCATAGAACACAAAGTTTTTCTATGCGCCCTTTGCGTTCTCTGCGGTTAAATCCTGGCCCTCTATCCGAAACCTTCGTGTACTTCGTGTTCTCTGTGGTGGACAGTGTTCGTCTTGGCGACACAAAAAACGATGTCTCGCGCAAAGGCGCAAAGGGCGCCAAGATAAGACCAAATCTTCTCGCGCCGATGGCGCGAAGTATCCATCTTCCCTTTGCGTGCTTGGCGTCTTGGCGCGAAATATCATCTCGGGTAAAGGCCCTGCCTGCGCGTGCCTGTGCGACGCAGAGCACGACGTTAGGTGAGCGGGAACCTCATTACGCATGCTAAGTCCGGAAGAACCGAAAGAATTAACCGACGAAGAAGGGAGCCGATCGCAAATGGAAGCCACACCCACCATTGCATGCATTGGCGCCGGATATTGGGGCAAGAATCTCGTCCGCAATTTTAATGACCTTGGAACGCTGGCATGGGTTTGTGAGCCGGATCTTAACATTCGAAGCAAATTGGCCGTTTCGTATCCTTCCGCCCGCTTCTCGGACCGGCTGGAGCCGGTACTTTCCGATCCGCAGGTCGCCGGGGTCGCCATTGCGACGCCGGCTGAAACGCACGGCGAGCTCGTAAACCAGGCCCTCCTGGCCGGCAAGGATGTTTTTGTCGAAAAACCTTTGAGTCTCTCCATCGAAGATGGAAAAAGACTGGTTGCGCTGGCCGCCGAGAAGCAGCGAATCCTCATGGTGGGGCATCTTCTCTGGTATCACCCGGCCGTCTTGAAACTTAAACAGCTCGTGGACGACGGTGAGCTTGGCCGCATCCGGTATATTTATTCCAACCGTCTCAACCTGGGTAAAATCCGGCGCGAAGAGAACATCCTTTGGTCGTTTGCGCCGCACGACGTATCGGTGATTCTGGGCCTCCTGGGGGAAATGCCCGACAACGTCGAGGCGCAAGGCGGCAACTACCTTCACGACCTCATCGCCGATGTCACCGTGAGTTTGTTGTCGTTCTCCAGCGGCGTCAAAGCCCACATTTTCGTCTCCTGGCTGCATCCTTTCAAGGAGCAAAAGCTGATCGTCGTCGGCGATCGTAAAATGGCCGTTTTCGATGATCTCGAGAAAACAAACAAACTTGTGCTTTATCCTCACACGATCAATTGGAAAAATCAGTTGCCGGTGGCGAGCAAGGCCGAAGGCCAACCGATTGCGGTTGAAGCCGGCGAGCCGTTGAGGACCGAATGCATGGCGTTTTTGGACTCTATGCGGACCCGGCGGACGCCCCGCACCGACGGTGACGAAGGGCTGCGCGTTCTGTCCGTTCTTCATCAATGCCAGGAAGCCCTCAAGCATAAAGGTCCGCCGGTAAAACCTGTACTGTCCGTCCCGCGGCAGAATTACAAAGTCCATGAATCGGCCGTTATCGACGACAAGGTGGAGATAGGAGCCGGAACAAATATCTGGCACTTTTCTCACGTGTTGAGAAACTGCCGGATCGGCAAAGATTGCCGGATCGGCCAGAACGTCGTCATAGGTCCCAACGTGGAAATCGGCAACGGGGTCAAGATTCAAAATAACGTCTCTGTCTATGAAGGAGTAACCCTCGAAGATTATGTGTTTTGCGGGCCGTCGATGGTGTTTACGAACGTGTTCAATCCCCGCAGCGAGATCCGCCGCATGGACGAGCTAAGACCCACTCTTGTCCGGCGCGGCGCGACGCTTGGCGCCAATTCAACTATTGTTTGCGGCGTGACCATCGGCGAATACGCCTTTGTCGGCGCAGGCGCGGTGATCGTGAAAGACGTGCCCGACCTTGCGCTGGTTGCCGGCAATCCCGGCAGAATTATCGGATGGATGTGCACATGCGGCAACCGAATCGATTTCGACGGGTCCGAAGGCTTTGGAACGTGCCGATCGTGCCAATCCCGATATACTAAAGTGGGCCAAGAGGTCCGGCCAGCGACAAACTTACGCTAGGATATCTCACCCGGAGGCGCCGAGGATGCAGAGGGAAAAAGATTTCACCACAGAGGACACGAAGTGCACGAAGTTCAGAGTTTTTTTAAAAACATCATTTCCGAAGCCTTCGTGTCCTTCGTGTGCTTCGTGGTGAAGATTTCTGTGAACTCTGCTGAGGGCGCAGATAGGAAAAAGATTTCCACCACGAAGGTCACGAAGAGCACGAAGTTCAGAGTTTTTTCAACAATATCATTTTCGAACCCTTCGTGGCCTTCGTGACCTTCGTGGTGAGGATTTCTCCAAGATCTCACGACATGAAAATTCCCCTGCTTGATTTACAGGCACAGTACGCGTCGATTCGCTCGGAGATTCGCGAAGCGATCGATCGGGTTTGCGAATCCCAGCGCTTCATCTTGGGCCCCGAAGTTGCGGCGCTTGAAGAGGAGATCGCAAACTTTTGCGGCGCCCGCTTCGCGGTCGGAATGTCGTCCGGCACGGACGCGCTGTTGGCGTCGCTTATGGCCGCTGGAGTGGGCCCGGGAGACGAGGTCATCACCACCACTTACTCCTTCTTCGCCACGGCCGGCTCGATCGTACGGGTCGGAGCCACTCCCGTCTTCGTCGATATCGATCCGCAAACCTTCAACCTCGATTCGGCCTTGGTCGAAGCTCAGGTAACCTCTCGCACGAAGGCGATCATGCCGGTTCACTTGTTTGGCCGATGCGCCGAGATGGAGCCGATCCTCCAAGTAGCCGATAAATACAACCTGTGCGTCATCGAAGACGCAGCTCAGGCCATCGGCGCGCGCGATAGCGCCGGGAGACAGGCCGGGACCATCGGCCGGATGGGCTGCTTTTCATTCTTTCCGAGTAAAAACCTCGGCGCGTTCGGGGACGGCGGGATGGCGGTAACGAATGATAAGGATCTTGCCGAGAGCTTGAGGACTCTTCGGATTCACGGCGGCAAGCCCAAATATTATCACCGCGTTGTCGGCGGCAATTTTCGTCTCGACGCCATTCAGGCGGCGATCTTGAGGGTAAAGCTCAAGTATCTGGCGCTCTGGAGCGAAAAGCGTCGAAACAACGCCGGGCGCTACCGGAGGTTGTTCGCCGAGCTTGGGTTGGCCGAAGGCGTTTCCCTGCCGAGCGACGCGCCGGGTCATATCTACAATCAGTTCGTCGGCCGCTTCCCGGATCGCGACGATCTCCAGACGTTTCTGCGCGAGAGGGGGATCGAAACCGAGGTCTATTATCCCGTTCCTCTCCATGTCCAGGAATGCTTTCAAAACCTCGGCAAACGCGCCGGAGATTTTCCCCGCGCGGAGGATGCGTCTCGAGAATCGTTGGCGTTGCCCGTATATCCGGAGCTCACACCGGAGCAGCTCGCTTACGTCGCCCGGCAGATCTCACAGTTTTACGATCGATGAAACCCAAAACAATCATCGTTGTCGCGGGGGCGAGGCCCAATTTCATGAAGGTCGGACCCGTTCTGCAACAACTTTCCAAATACCCAAACTTATTCGCCCCCAAGCTCGTCCACACCGGCCAGCACTACGATGCCGATATGTCGGATGTTTTCTTTGCCGACCTTGATTTGCCCCAGCCGGATTGCTTTCTCGGCATCGGCTCGGGCAGCCACGCCGAGCAAACCGGCACGGTTATGATCGCGTTCGAGAAGGTCTGCCTGGAGGAACGGCCGGACCTCGTCGTCGTGGTGGGCGATGTCAACTCGACCCTTGCGTGCGCTCTTACGGCAAAGAAACTCTACATCGCCGTAGCGCACGTGGAGGCCGGGCTGCGCAGCCGCGACTGGACGATGCCCGAGGAGGTCAACCGGGTCGTGACCGATGCTATCTCGGACCTCCTCTATACTCCGTCCCGCGATGCGGACCGAAATCTGCTGCATGAAGGGATTCCTCCGGAAAAGATTCATTTTGTCGGCAACGTGATGATTGATTCGTTACTGGCGCATCTTGCCAAAGCCGATAACCGCGATACCCTGGCGCGCCTCGGAGTGGAAAGCGGGCGCTACGCGACGCTCACCTTACACCGCCCGAGCAATGTCGATGCAGCGGACGTGCTGGCGGGCATCATCGACGTGCTGGTCGATCTTTCGCGCGAGCTGCCGATCATCTGGCCATTGCATCCGCGCGCCAAAAAGAACCTTGAAGCAATGGGGCTGCTGAAAAGACTCGAAGCGGCTCCAGGAATGAAATTAACCGACCCGCTCGGTTATCTGGACATGCTCGCTCTCAACCGGCGCGCGCGCATGATCATCACCGACTCCGGGGGGCTGCAGGAGGAGGCAACCGCCTTGGCGGTGCCGTGCATCACGCTGCGCGAAAACACCGAACGTCCCGTCACGGTCGAGTGCGGCTGCAACGAAGTCGTCGGCAACCGCCCCGATGCGATTCGGGGGGCAGTATTCTCCGCCCTGACCAGAAATGGACAAACGATTCGCGCGCCCGAATTCTGGGACGGCAAAGCCGCCGAGCGGATCGTCGAGACCCTCATCCGCCTCTATTCTTAAGGCGCACAATTCGCAGCCAAAAAATAAAACACTTTCACCACGAAGGTCACGAAGAGCACGAAGTTGAAAGAGTATAAACTGCCGAACCCTTCGTGTCCTTAGTGTGCTTCGTGGTGATAATCGATAGCCTGAAAAATTTGCGCAAGCTGCGAGAACTTCGAGGATAGTAATCCAAAATGGTAATGTCCTCCTTTAAAACCCTCGCTTCCGGAGTCCTGAGCAGAGCTGGCGTGCCTCGGCTAGTGCACAGGGTTTTGTTTTCAGACAAACTCACCATCGTTACTTACCATGGAATTGTC
>JBOHVS010000129.1:0-3123 GCA_050735975.1 Binatia bacterium
AGCTGCTGCAGGACCCCGGACTGGAGCTAGACAAGAATTTAAATGGTCAGCGGTATTCGCCCAAGCATACCAGAGTCGCAGCGAAATGAGACCCCGCGCTGAACTCGAAATCCATTAGTGTTCAGCGCGTTCGCTCGCGCAGACTTGCGCGTTCTCGACTCAACGGCCGCATATCGGAAACCCAGAACGCCCGGGCGCTCACTTGATGCAGATTGCCTAAAGCCGCGTTTCCTCATCGGCAGCGGCAGGCAATCGCGCGTTTACATCAAGGCTTTCAATGCCGGTACTTTGGCGACGACCTGCTCCACCTGTTCCGGCCCTACTTTTTGCTTGGCATAATCCACCAGCATTTTTACGAATGACCCCGCACGGCTGGCATCAAGACCGCTGCCCTGCAAGACGGCCAAGGCGCCGCCACCGCCGCCCAGCTTGCTGCCCAAGCCGCCCAGCATACCACCTCCTCCACCGCTCTCGCTGCCCGAGCCCTCGGATTTCATCAAATCCTCGGCCCCCGGCAGTTTAGAGATCAAGCCCTGCACGTCGCCGTTTCCCTGGTCTTTGAGAAAATTGAGCAAGCCACCGGTCGCAGACTTCGCCTGATCTTCGTTGATGCCCAACTGGCTCACTGCCGATTGAATAAATTCTTGCATGGTTCGGCCTCCTTCAAAGAATTAGATTCCGAAAGATTGTTGACGAACGGGTTCAGCTTCTTATTAATCGTTCACTGATTACTAGTCCGGCCGACCGGACGGTTACTCGGTATTCCCCCTGAAGATTTTGCGATTCCCAAAAGCTGGAGTCGCGCGTCGATCTATTCTTATTCTGAGCACTCCAATCTGCTAAAAGCAATGCGGGTGTTAAGATTTTTTTCTATTTGCGCTCATTTCGGAAATGTAACCAGCCCGGCTAATGAAGATGGTTGACAAACATTCACTCAAATTTCCATTCCAATCCCGGCGCTGCGCGCTTTGTCGTGTGCCAATCGGGCCAGAGCCATGAAGCCGACTCCCTGATCGCTGTTTTGTTTGAACAGCGTAATCTCCTTTGCGCTTGTGCGACCGGTTACCTGCCGAGCTAAAAGAGAGCTTAGATCTTTAATATCTTCCCATTGAAGCAATTCTTTGGCGATCGGCTCAACGAAATCTCCCTGCTCATCGTGAATACCTTGCTGTCGCAACGTCGCGATAATGACATCGGCGCGAGTAAACACTTTGTCGTCCAACTCGCGTCTTGGACTGCTGACGAGTCCTTCCTGCAAAAGCTCCTTATTGCTACCCACGATCGACGTTACATGCTGTCCTTCTTCCAACCAATCGCCGTACAATACCGGTACGTTGCTGCCTGTGGCACAGACAATCAAGTCAGAGCCCAACGCGGCATCCCGCGGGTTATTAACCGGAATAATTTCGGCATTCACATGAGGTTGCATGAGCGCACAAAACGCTTTGCGGTTCTCCGGGTTTCGGCTGAATACCTTGATCTTCTGGATCGGGCGGAGTGCACACATGACTTTTAGATGACGCCGGGCCTGCCGGCCCGTGCCGTAGAGACCCAAAACCCGGCAATCTTCGCGCGCCAGATGTTTTGTTCCCGCCGCGCTGGTGATGGCCGTCTCGGTAGCAATGTCATTGTCATCAAAGTCGTAGAGAGGTATTGAACCGACGATGATTGTCAGTAGGGCCGCCGTTTCGCTGTCGTAAGCCATATAGACGCGTTTGCCCGCAGCGGCGTAGGTCTGATCCTCTTTCGTATAGCGATGGCGTTCGTAGTGTATGAACGTACCGGCAACGCTTGAGTCGACGCAGCCGCCGGAGTGAATGTTGATGCGCCGATCACCGGCCATCATGCGCTGGCGCGGCAGGCTGAATCGCGGATGCCTTGCCTGATCGCGAAAGCCACTCTCCACCGCGTTAATAGCCTCCTCGATTGAAATTAGTCCTTTGATCTCTTCCGCTTTGAGTAGTAGTGCCATATTGATCCTCCCCGAAGGAGCTAAACATACTGTCTTTCAATCTCTGACTTCAAATGACTTGTTCGTGTAATAGAACGACATCCATTAGTCCTTGAGAGGGCCGTGAGGTGTGAACGCGGCGATGACCCCGGCCACAGGAGGTTGACAGTATTTATCCGCCGTAGTACAGGCAACACATCGTTTGTCAACGTGTTTGAGTCAAGCGCTTTTCAACAGTCTGATCGACCTAAAGCGGAGGTGTCCATGAAAACACTTAACAGGTTGGCGCTTTACGTGTTGGTTCCCGTGATTTTGGTTGGGCTATCGGCTATTTTGCCGGCGGGTAATGCATTCTCCCAATCGGACTTCTACAAAGGTAAAACGATCAAAATACTTCGCGGCGGCGGGCCTGGAGGTTCTGGAGAGTTCCAGACGAGGTCACTGATGCGCGTTCTGGCAAAACATATTCCCGGGCACCCCAATTTACTGCTTGAATTTGTACCAGGCGCTGCCGGGAGAAAGGCCGCAAACGTCATTCATAATAATACCCGGCCCGATGGACTGACTATAGGATCGATTGGCGCGGGTCTGGTGGTGGGGCCGATCTTGGGCCTGGCCGGCAGCAACTACGATCTCGATAAACTGATTTACCTCGGGTCGACGGACACCGGTGACCCCTACATCTTCTATACCAAGGGGGAACTGGGGCTGAATACCATCGAAAAACTACAAGCAGCAAGCGGCTTGAGGTTTGGCGCGCACAACGTCGGGCATCCGGTCTACGTCACGGCACGCATGTTCGCGCATTTTCTCAATGTGAAAGAGCCGAAGTTCGTGACCGGCTATATCGGCCCTGAAATTTACATAGCGCTCAAGAGCGGGGAGCTTGATGCTCATTCGACCGGAGCGGCCCGATTCGTCGTCGAGAACCCTGAGTGGATCGAAAAGAAGCTCGTCAACTTCCATGCAACTCTTACGGTTCCCAAGGGCCGTCATCACCCGATATTCGCTCACCTGCCTGAACTGGGGAGCTTTGCCAAGTCGGAGAATGAACGAAAGCTACTTGACATGTTTCGCGCCTTCCAGTATCCGCGCTGGCCATTCATATTCCCGCCGGGAACGCCCAAAGAGCCTGTCCGGATCATCCGGGAAGCCATGCGCAAGTCGTTTGC
>JBOHVS010000130.1:0-3778 GCA_050735975.1 Binatia bacterium
ACTTCGACCAAAAGCTCAGTTTCGGGCCGGGGTATCAACACGTCAGGCGTCACCAGCAAGCCGAGCGACCAGAACTCCTTGTTGCCGGTAATATAAGCAACCGGCTTACCCAGCGCCCGCTGTTGCAGCAATTGCCGATATCGCGCCTGGTCATGTTCGCCCAAAGGCCCGTCGTTGTTTAGATAGAGCTGCTCCCCCTCGAAATCCAGGACGTGCCGCAACAATATTTCTGCATCCAGCGCAGAACTCTCGATACCGGCCTGGGACAGCAGGCTTGCGCCCTCGCGGGCAGCCTGCGCCATCGTGACACCCCTCCCGTTCAAAGCTACGGTGCCATCGAGCGCCATCAGCTTTCGGCCTTCAGCGCTTCCGCCTGGTGATACGTCATGAGGGCCTGCACCACCTCGTCCAGCTCCCCTTCCATGACGCGGTCCAACTTGTAGAGCGTAAAATTGATGCGGTGATCCGTAAGACGACCCTGGGGAAAATTGTAGGTTCGGATCCGCTCGCTGCGATCGCCGCTGCCAACCATAAGCTTTCGCGTCGCGGCGATCTCCGAGCGCTGCTCTTCCTGTTTCCTCTCCAAGAGCCGCGCTCGAAGGATCTTCAATCCCTTCGCCCGGTTCTTGTGCTGTGACTTCTCGTCCTGGCAGGAGACCACGATGCCCGTCGGTATATGAGTGAGCCGCACCGCCGAATCCGTCGTGTTGACGCTCTGCCCGCCGGGTCCGGAAGAGCGAAACACATCGATCCGGAGCTCCTTCGGGTCGATGGCTATTTCGACCTCGTCGGCTTCCGCCAGCACCGCCACCGTCACCGCGGACGTGTGGATGCGGCCGGAGCCCTCCGTCACCGGCACCCGCTGCACCCGGTGGACGCCGCCTTCGAATTTAAGGCGGCTATAGGCGCCGTTGCCTTCGATGCTCGCGATGATTTCTTTGAAACCGCCAAGCCCCGTCGGATTGGAGCTCATCATTTCGACCCTCCATCCGCGCGACTCGGCGTAACGGCTGTACATACGGGACAGCTCCGCGGCAAACAGCGCCGCCTCTTCACCGCCGGTTCCCGCCCTGATTTCCAAAATGACGTTTTTCGCGTCGTTCGGATCTTTCGGCAGAATCAGAAACTTAAGCCGAGTCTCGAGATCCTCCTTGCGCGCCCGCAGCGCGGCCAGTTCCTCCTTGGCCATTTCGCGGAGCGCTTCGTCTTTGTCTTCCAAAAGTTGGCGGTTATCGACGATATCCTGCTCTACCTTGCGCCATTCCCGGAAACAGGCGACGATCTCCTCCAACTCCGCCCGCTCCTTGGCGACTTTGGAATACTCTCGCTGCTGGCCGAGGAGCCGGGGATCCGACATCTGGATCTCCAACTCGACGTAGCGCTTCTCAACTTCGGCCAATTTATCGAGCATAGGTTTTCGATCGGGCTGAACGCGCCCGAGAATGGAAAAAGGGCAAAGGGACCGCGAGAACCCCTTTGCCCTTTCCGTGCCGGAGATGACTAGTCAATCAAATGGAGTAGCCTCGATCCTCCGCTGAACTCAGTTTTTGATCCCGTATTTTCTTCGGAACTTCTCTACGCGACCTGCTGAGTCGACCAATTTCTGCTTACCGGTAAAGAAAGGGTGGCAGCTCGAGCATATTTCCACGTGGATGTTACCGACCGTCGAGCGGGTCTCGACCACATGCCCGCACGCGCAACTCACCGTTGCCTGCTTGTATTCCGGATGGATTCCTTCTTTCATAAACGCCTCGGGTTTTCTTTATAACATAGTGAAATCCGGTCTTCAATCGAGCCGGGTTATGACTCTTTGCCACGAAGACACGAAGGCACTGAGCTCCCCGCTCCTTGCTCCACAGGCAATCCCGTAAAGATTCGATTTGACAACGTGAGTCAATCACCCTACCATGGCCACTCATCCAAACACAGCATTTCAGTCTTAAGGTTAACTGAAATTCTTCAATCTAGCCCACAATACCCAACCTTTTAACCACTCAAACAAGCGGGTTGAAAGATGACCAACAAAAATCCTCCTTATTGGGACAAATCCGACCATTTTCCGCGCGAAGAGGAGAATTCGCCGGACATAGAACAAGACGAAGATCTCCCAACGATTTGGCCTGCTGATCAATTGGTTGATTCAGAAGGCGTCATCGCGGAGGAATTGTCAAATGATGCGCTGCCGGACGGCGGCAACGGGAACGACTCCTTGGGCCCGACAACCAACACAGTCGTTCGTTATTTCCAGGAAATGAAGTCGTTTCCTCTGTTGAGCCGCGGCGAAGAGCTGGCCCTGGCGCAACGAATCGAGGAAGGAGAGGCGCGGATCGCCGACGAGGCTCTATCTTCGCTCCTCGCGCTTCGCTGGACGCTCGGTGTCAGCGAAAAGATCGCCGTCGGGCTGGTGGAAGCGCGCGACGTTGTATTGATACCTGTCGGGGCGTCGGGGGAGCTGTTCATCGATGAGCGAATTTTCAGAAATCGCTTTCGGGCTGGAATCAAAAAGCTTCAGTATGCGGCCAAGAGTCACGAGACTACAGCGAGCCGGCTGAAGAAGCCCATGGCTGATCGCGCGCGCAAGCACCTCGGCGCGAAACTCACCCGGCAGAGGGAGAAGATCACTACAATTATCAAGTCGCTGCAACTTAACGACCAGAGTATAGAGAAAATTATCGAAGAACATCGAGAGATATACGAGAAACTCAAAAGTCTCGAACGAAAGCTCCACGGACAGCCCGGACAAAGGCGCGCGATCCGCGACATAGAAAAGAAAATAGGCATGCCTGTTCACGAGGTCGGGCGGAGGGTTGGAACGATCCTCGGCAAAAAAGCGCAAGTCGCCCAGGCAAAGAATGATTTCGTTCAGGCCAATCTTCGCCTGGTCGCCGCTATCGCAAAAAAATACTGCGGCCGCGGCCTGTCATATCTCGATCTGGTTCAGGAAGGCAACATCGGTCTCATGAGAGCCGTTGAAAAATTCAACTACCGGCTTGGCTTCAGGTTTTCAACGTACGCGACCTGGTGGATTCGCCAGGCGATTTCCCGCTCGCTTTCCGACTACTCGCGCACAGTGCGCATTCCGGTGCATATGGTCGAGCTGACGAAAAAATTGAATCACACCGTAACGGGCCTCGACCGCCGCCTCGGACGAAAGCCCACTCTGGATGAAATTGCCGCTGACATGGCAATGCCGGCATCCAAGGTGCAAACAGTGTTAAATTTGGTCAAAGAACCCGTTTCCCTTGACACGCCCTTGCGCGACGATGCAGACACTTGTTTAGGGGACGTGATTAAGGATCAGCATTCGCCCGACCCCGAGTCAATAGTGATTGACTCCAGTTTGCAGGAAGAGCTGCAAAGAATCTTATCGACTCTCAGTCCCAGAGAGGAAAAAATTATTCGCATGCGATTTGGCATCCGTGAAAAGACGGATTATACGCTCGAAGAAACGGGAAAAGTTTTCGGCGTCACCCGTGAAAGAATTCGTCAAATTGAAGCCATTGCTCTCAGAAAACTCCGCCGCAGATCTTATACTCGTTAGATCCAGAAGTCAGATGTTCCGATAGCTAATAGCTGATGGCTTATAGTGGAGAGGAAATCCGCAATTCGCAATTTTGAAATTCGTTCACCACGAAGGACACGAAGTCACGAAGTTCGGAAAAAAGGTTTTAACAATATTTTCTTCCTTCGTGCTCTTCGTGCCCTTCGTGGTGAATCCGCTCCTTTACGGCTATCAGTAATTCGCAATCCGAAATGTTTTTTCTGACCTCGGATCTCT
>JBOHVS010000131.1:0-4309 GCA_050735975.1 Binatia bacterium
CGCCGTCGGCCAGCTCGAAGCGCCCCGCCCGCCTGCTGGCGGCGCCGGTGAACGCGCCTCTTTCGTGACCGAATAGTTCGCTCTCAATAAGCGAAGCGGGGAGGGCGGCGCAGTTTACTTTTACCAGTGGCCGGTCCTTTCTCTTGCTGAGCGCATGGATGGCGCGGGCGAGCAGCTCCTTGCCCGTGCCGGTCTCGCCCAGGATCAGGACGGTCGTATCGGTGGGGGCGACCTGCTCGGCTTGCTTGAGCACTCGCAGCATCGGTTCGCTGCGGCTCACGACCTTGCCCAGCCGGTGAGTTCCCGAGACCTCCTCGCGCAGGTAGACGTTCTCGGCTTCGATCTGTTTCTGCAAACGCCGCACTTCTTCCAGAGTTGCATGTAGTTCGTCTTCCGCGTGCTTCCTAGGGGTAATATCAACGATGAGACACATCACCCTGATACACTGGCCGTCTTCGTCATAGATCGGCTTGCCGCGGGCCGCCGCCCAGCGAATCGATCCGTCCGGCCGTATCACTCGATATTCGGTCTGGTATTCTTTTTTTTTCTGTATAGCTTCTTTCATCCCAGCGTCAGCAATGGGAAGGTCATCGGGGTGCACCCGCTCGGCCCAGGTCTGATAGGTCGGCTCGACACCGAACGGAACCAATCCCATGATCGTGAAGTGTTCCTTCGACCACATCACTGAGTTTTTGCGCAGGTCCCAGTCCCACACTCCCATCTGACCGGCTTCGAGCGCGAGCTTGAGGCGTTCTTCGCTCTCCCTCAAGGCCTCCGCGGCTCGCTTGCGCTTCGTGATATCGCGAATGTACGTAAGGAAATGGACGGGCGATCCTTGCGCGTCCGTGACCACCGAAACGTTGAGATAGACCCAGATGATGCCCCCGTCTTTTCGGATGTAGCGCTTCTCAAGATCAAAGGATTTGATTTCGCCTTTGATGAGCCGCCCGCACTGTCTCCAGTCCGCCTCGATATCGTCAGGATGGGTGAACTCGTGAAAGCGCCGGCCCACCAATTCACTTTCACTATAACCGAGCAGCGCGCATAACGTCGGCGGCACTTTGAGCCAGCGCCCTTCCAAATCCGTGTGCGTCACCATGACCAGCGAGAACTGCTGCGTTCGAGACAGCCGTTCTTCGCTCTCGCGCAGGGCGTCTTCGGCTCGCTTCCTCTCGAGTTCCGCTGCCGCCCGCGCCGCGAAAATTTCCAGAATCGAACGTGCTCGTTCCTCCTCTCGGAGCGGCTTGTTGTCGATGATACAAAGGGTGCCCATAGGCTGGCCGGATGAATCCAGGAGCGGTGTTCCAATGTAGCCGACGGCACCTAAATGACCGAGGTCCGGATCTTCGGGAAACAATTCCTGTACATGGTCAGGGTGACTGCTAGTACTCCTTTCACGCATAACGCTTTCACAGGGAGTCTTGGCGATCTCGTACTCCAGTGGTCGTCCCCAATCATTCCCGACCCGTATAGAAAGCGCTTTCAGCCTGCCGCCGCGACCATTCGCAAGCTCGGTCACAATCGCGCAGTGAACGTCGAGAGCCGCTGCCAGGTGATAAACCAGAGCCGGAAAGAAATCCTTTCCGGTTGCGGCGGTTCCGGACACGATGTCCCGGAGAGCGCGTTCCGCGCGCTTGCGCTCGGTAACGTCTCTTATGAACCCGATAAAAAGAGGTCTTTCGTCCCTCCGGGATTCCGCAAACGAAATCTCCAAGCTGATCTCCCGACCGTACTTGTCCAAACCGGGGAAAGACACATAGTCCCAGGAGAGAGTTTTTGCGCCCCGCTCTAAATAACGCTGCATTCCTTCTAAGTGACCCTGCCTGAGGGATTCGGGCATCAATACGGTTATCGACCGGCCGATCAACTCCGACGGAGTGTAGCCGAAGATTTTCTCGACTGCCGGATTCGCGAACACAATCACACTGTTCTGGTCGATGCCCAAAATAGCGTCGGTCGCCGTTTCCGCCAGCGCCCGGTAGCGCTCCTCGCTTTCGCGCAGCGCCAATTCGGCCCGCTTGCGCTCGGTGATATCTCGCCCCACGCTCTGGAATTCCACGATGACGCCGGCTTCAAGTATCGGCCGGTCGATCCAGTGTTGCCACCAAACGCCGTCGGCCGCGCGAACTTCACGTTCGCAAGACGCGATGCGCGGATTGTCGCACAACGATTCGATGTGCTTCCGCGTCGGCTCACGGGACGCTTCGGGAAGAAGATCGAGAAAACTCCGGCCGAGCAGCTCACCGGCCGTTTCCCCGAAGTAGTCGGCATACGCAGCGTTGACGAATGTGAGGGTGGTGTCGGGCCGAAAACGACAGATCAAATCGGCTTGTTCTTCGACAAGCGCCCGGTACCGTTGCTCGCTGTCGCGCAGCGCCCGTTCCGCCTCGACCCGTTGCGTAATATCGGTGTGCGTGATCACGACGCCTCCATGCTCGGCCGGCATCGGATCGACGTTCAGCAGAAACCACCGCCTTTTTCCGTTTGGGCCGGGCGCATGGCAGGAATATTCCATCGATGCCCGAGGCAGCTGTAGTTTCAGAACGCCTTCGATTTTTTCCAGCGCCATCCGCGCCAAAGGCTCATCTTGCTGCGCCGCGCGGCGGCATATCTCCAGGTAATCGACGCCTGGCGCGACGGCGATTTCGGCCGCGTCGTTTTCTCGCGCAAACGCCAGCCACGAGCGGCTCGCCTGCTCCACGCGTCCGAAGCGGTCGAGTAGGACGACGTGAGCGGAGAGTGAATTGAAAACCGCCGCTAACACTTCGCTATCCGCCACTTCGTGTGTATTTACCGGATCGGGCTGCGCTGTTCTTTTACGCAGCCAGGTATCCTTGACATTCCACATACTCAGCTCCGTATCGAACTACTTTCAGCCGGGAAGCACACTCATGAAAGAACGCCGAAAGCGTTCCAATGCTGTGATATAAAATCGACCTTAAGCAGCTAAAACATTGGTTGTCAATATTTCGCCAACAAAAAGCGCCCACGAAATGCGGTGGTGGGCTATGGGGCTGATTAGCGTCAAAAATACCGGGGACCCGAGGTACATTGTTTTGATGATGATCTGGAAGGTATACTTGGCCCCGGTCTTGACCGGTATTTTCCGCTGTTTTCAAAAGCTCGTCTTGACTAAACGACCGGTAAACTGAACCATGGCCGAATTTCTCTGGCCTCCGCGCCAGTTATTCTTGACACCAGAAGCATTAAACAAACTACACAGCAAGTGCGGAACTTCGTTCGAGATGACCTGCCATCAAATGGATATCGACGAAGGCTTAACTCCCCTTCTCGATTCCCTGTATCTCCCGCTCTCAGCATGGCTGGACAGGCGGCGAAGAGAGCAAAACAGGACCTTGGTGGTCGGACTCTGCGGGCCCCAGGGATCCGGTAAATCAACGTTAACCGGCCTGCTTAGGACCGTGCTTACGGCTGGATTCGAACGGGAAGTTGCGACGTTTTCCCTGGATGACATCTACAAGACCCAATCGCAGAGAAATGAGATGGCGCGGGCCGTCCATCCTCTGTTTGTCACTCGTGGCGTGCCGGGGACCCACGATGTCGATCTGGGAATTGAGACCATCGAAAGCCTGAAAGCTCAACGGTTGGGCCAATCCACATTGCTTCCGGTCTTCGATAAAGCGAGGGATGACAGATTGCCGAAATCGGCTTGGCCGAGCTGCTCCGGCGAGGTTGATTTTGTTTTGTTCGAAGGTTGGTGCGTAGGCGCGCTGCCAGAGCCGGATGAAGCGGTCGCCGCGCCGATGAATGATCTGGAAAGAGAAGAGGATGCCGGGGGGGCCTGGCGCACGGCCGTCAACCGCGCCCTGGCGGAAGAGTATCAAAAGCTATTCAAGCTGATCGACGTTCTGATAATGCTAAAGGTGGACAGCATCGAGAGAGTTTACGAATGGCGACGTCTCCAGGAGCAAAAGCTCGCGAAAAGGCTGACCGAAGGAGGTCATCCACTCGGCCAAACGAGGATCATGTCCGAGCGCGAACTCGATCGCTTCATCATGCACTTTGAGCGGCTTACCCGTCATATGGCTACCGAGATGCCGGGACGAGCCGACCTGGTTTTGTTCCTGGAGTCAACCCACACACCAACGAGAGTTCTCATCAACAAGCCCATCATCTCCGCCGGTCTTCCCCTCGAAAAAGACTGAAAATAGACGACGTAGCCTAAGAAGTCGCAAGAAAGCACCTGAGATCCTTCGGCTGAGATTCCATTTAAAGTCACCTCGACCTCAAACTATTTTCGGTAAAGCGAATCGATAAATCGCTGCTTGTCCAGCTTCTCTAATATCTT
>JBOHVS010000132.1:0-8005 GCA_050735975.1 Binatia bacterium
TTACCGCGCTGATGCGCGCCGTGACCACCGTGCCGGGCGGCACCCGGCGCAACCGCATCCCGATAAGCGTGAAGAGCCCCACGTAGGCTCCCGACGCCCAGGCGGCAATCCAGAGCGGGATGGGAACCAGATACAGTATAAAAACTAACCCCGCCAACAGCACCAATAACACCGCGAACCCTCCCGCTATGCCGGTTTCAGGTATCACTTTTCACCTCCTTCGGTTAGTGTGCGGCGTCGCCGCACGACGATACGGTTGCCATCCACACGACTCACCACAATCTGCGCTCCCGGCTCGATGAATTCCCCATCGGAGACCACGTCCACCCGCTCGCCTTCAATATCGGCAATACCCGCCGGTCGCAACGCAGAAACCGTTGCGCCGCTTTTCCCCATCCAGCTCCTGTCTTTATCGGGAGGTGAGGCGTATCCTTCACCCGCGGCAAGTCCGGTCTCCAGAATCAGCCTCCGCCCAAACGGCAGGCGCGGCAGAAAGCGCAACAGGACCAGACTTCCAACTAACGCCAGCAGCAGAGAAAAAACCACCCGGCCCACCGCTCTGAGGATGAACTCCCACGTGGCACCGCCGCCGATAAGGCTGAGGCTGAGGCCCGAGAGGAGCGCCGCTATACCCAGGATTCCGGCGAGACCGAAACCGGGAGTGACAAAGATCTCAACGGCCAACAGGGCGAGACCGGAACCCACCAGGAGCAGTTCCTCCCAGCCGGCCAGTTGGACCAGCCAGTGCCCCCAAAAGAACAGCGCCAGGCTCGTGATACCGAGGCCGCCGGGCAACCCGAAGCCCGGCGATCGAATTTCCAGGATAATTCCGAGCATACCGATGGTGATAAGAAAGGAACTGACTATGGGATGGGTGAGAAAGCGGACCAGATTCTCCGCCCAGTTGGGAGACGCGCGCCGGACCTCGGCGCCGGCAAAACCCAACTGCTTCAGTACCTCTTCAATCGTGCCGGCGCGGAAATCCGCTATCTTGTGCTTGAGAGCTTCCTCCGTCGTCAACGTCAGAAGCTTTCCCTTTTTGATCAAACCGGGGATCTCCACATCCGCGTCCACCATCGCCTCCGCGATAAGCGGAGGCCGCTTGCGGGCTTCTGCGGTGGCGCGAAACTCCTTTCTTACGTAGGAAACCGTTTTTTCCTCAACCGGCTGCGCGGGCGCGCCGGGCTGCCCGGCTTGGACCGGGGTTGCCGCCCCTATTGTTCCCCCGTCGGCCATGACGATCTTCTCGGCAGCCAGGCTGATGAGGGCGCCCGCCGAGATCGCCCTTTTGTTCACAAACGCGACCGTCTGAACCTTGGCGTTGAGCAGCGCGTCGCGGATGAGAACCGCCGCGTCAACGCGCCCGCCGAAGGTATTGATCTCGAGAACGACAGCCGCGGCGCCCTCCCGCGTCGCTTCATCCAGGACGCGCTGAACAAACGGAGCGAGACCGAGATCAATCATTCCTTCGATCGGAGCCACGTAAACCACGGGTGTTTTCTGGGCGAACAGAGGCCCGGCCAGCCCCACAGTAGCGAACAGGCCCAGACCGAGAATCGCCGTGCGGCCGGCGTATATGTGTGTACGGCGATGCATGAAAGGACTTACTTAGTTCTCACTGAAAAAGTGGCTGCTTATGCTTCGACAGTCTCAGCATGAACGGGAATCCTAGTAACCATATTTTCAGTGAGAACTACTTAGGCCATCTTGTCGTCTATATAGCAATAATCCATGGGGAAATGATACGTCGAAGGCGGGACCACTTACGGACCCCTCTCTTCGGCCCCGGCGAGGGTGCCGTGGCGATTTTCGCCGCTCACGCCATTCTGATCGACTACAATATGAAGGGGCCTCGGCTGAGCCGTCTTCGGATCTCCCATATAGAGGGTCCTGTGCGGAAAGGGAATTTCGATGCCGTGCTTGTCGAACGCTTTTTTCAGGCGCCGGTTGAATTCGCGGCCCACACGCCACTGTTTGATCGGCTTGGTGGTAATCCGGCACCTGATGATCACCGCCGAATCTTCAAACCTGTCTAAGCCGAGCATTTCCAGGGGTTCCAAGATGTCAGGCCCGTACTCAGGATCCTTTTGAATTTCCTCTCCCAACTGATTGATTAGAGCTATGACTTCATCAGCGTCCTCGCGATATGCCACGCCGATGTCGAACACGTAGCGGGAGTAGTCTCGGGTCATGTTGATGACTCGATCCACGCTGCCGTTTGGAATGATATGGACGCTCCCGTTCAAGTCCCTGAGGGTAAGCGTTCGGAACCCCATCGATTCGACAAGGCCGCCGTTCCCGCCGATGTTCACCACGTCGCCGATACGAATCTGATTTTCAATCAGCAGAAAAAACCCGCTGATGAGATCTTTGATCAGCGTCTGAGCGCCGAATCCTATGGCCAGGCCGCCAATGCCGGCCGCCGCCAGCAGCGGAGCCAAATTGATTCCGATCTCCGACATAATTTGCATCACGACAACGATAGAAATAACAGCCACGACGATGCTCTGGATAACCCGCATGCCGGTTTCGATGCGCTTGGCTTGTTCGGTCGCGGCGCTTTCCTTCGTGAGTAGATAGTCGCGCAAACGGTTCACGAGAAACCGATTGGCCCATAGGCCTACCCCGGCGAGCGCCAGCACCATGCCGAGACGGGACAAGGTCTGAAGCGCGAGTTGCCAAGAAATTCCATATATTGCATCCATCAGGTCACCTCCAGGACAGCATATTTGCGTGATTGGTTGATCGACTAAATCGGCGGCCCGCTTTCGTCATTTCCCGCCTCGATCGGGGGCGGGAGCAGGAATCCAGATTGCCTCGTATTTTTCGCTTCCGGCTCTTCTTGCACGCACGCGCCCGCTTGGCCGGAATGAAGTCAGAATTACGCGACGAATCTATTAGCCACCACACGAGCTGAATTATAAACTGCGTCGCATGCCGCGTACATCGTAATCACATCAACAGGGCAGTGACCGAAACGAGCAATCCGAAGGTCGCAGGGAAATAACAGGGGGATCTCTGAGGAGGGGCCATGCTTTAGCGCGGTTTTTTCAAATATCTACTTGGGACCGACAAGTACCGATCGCTGGAGCGTTAGACTTCCGATCTCCGTAGAATGGGAATATCCCCGGTTTTTTATAGGTCCTCCTCGCCCTCCGCTCCAAGCAGCGGTTGAATCACGGACCTTACGGCCGAGGCGAGGGTCGCCATGACCTGCTGCGCTGAGTCTGGGTCACTCAGGTCGCAATAGGCGATTTCCTGCTGTGCCAACGTTTCGATGTCGCCTTCTTCACGGATCATCACGAGCCTCAGAGTCACTTTCATAGCGAAAATCCTTCCTTGCAAACAGCCTATCACGGAAGCGCTTTGGGATCATGCGAATTTGCGCATTGTGCGTTCTGCAGAATTGGACGGAAAGAACCTCTCGACAATAAAATTTACCGGACTAATACCGGCCTGGAACCTAACCGGAGGAGAGGTAGTGGTTCAGTTACAATCAGAGTCTACCGTTACATCAGGAAAGATTCCTCGCTCCCGCTCGGAATGACACCTAAAGGATTTGTCATCCCGAACGAAGTGAGGGATCTTGGCCAGATTGAACCACTACCGGAGGGGAGGTTGACATCAGAACGGCTGGAGGATATTGTGAATCTCCTACTTCAGTATAAGGCCTTCTGAAAGAGGAGGACACAAGCGTTGAAGGTCTCTAATCAGTCTCTCTCCTTGAAAACGATACCTAAGGGACAAACCGACCAGAGCGTGGTTTTCGGTAATTGAGTAGCCCATGTTCTGCCATTAGCAGTCAACTTCTCAGGGTTGAAGACATCAACATTCTCTCATAGGAGGAGAACATGGGTACTAAGTTGTATGTTGGCGGTCTACCTTATTCGGTAACTGAAGGGCGACTGCAGGAAATTTTTTCGGCGCACGGGACCGTGGAATCGGCCAATGTGATCTCGGATAAGTTTACGGGACAATCACGGGGTTTCGGCTTCGTGGAGATGGGTTCGGGGAGCGAGGCGCAAAAAGCCATCGAAGCCCTGAACGGGACCCAGCTCGATGGGCGGACCCTGACCGTGAATGAAGCAAAACCTATGGCCAGGCGCGATGGCGGAGGCCGAGGGGACAGAAGCGGCGGCCGTAATCGCTGGTAGTTTTCGGTTACATAAGTAGCCAGATGGGGCAACAGTCGGGTTGCCCCATATTTTTTTCCAGCTCAAGCCAATTTCGTATTAGCAAGCTGCTGAAAAAGACTATATGCCAATGCCGATTGCCCTGAGCTAGCTTGGTCGAAGGGTGCGCTCAATCGCCTACCAGCATTATCCTATCGCCGTGCAATGCCTGGATGGGTTATCAGCACCCGGACGCCCCCCCTCGACTTGCGGCATACTTTGTCGTAGAGATGAACAAATGGCGGCAGCAAGAATCCTCCTTGTCGAAGACGAAAGTATAACCCGAGCAAGCATCGCCGACTTTCTCCGAAAAGAGGGTTTCGACGTCGACGAGGCGCGCGATGGCGCTCAAGCAATGGAGTTTTTTGAGAAACGGCACTTCGATGTTGTGATCACCGACTTCGTGATGCCGCAATTGAATGGGCTTAAGCTGATTGCGCGGGTTCATTCCATGTCGCCAGGGACACCCATCATACTCATCACAGCCTATCTCTCCAGGGACTCAGGAAAGGCAATTTTGCAGGAAACGGCAGAGTTTATCGGGAAGCCTATTGAACCCAATGTGCTGCTGGCGACTGTCCACGATCTGCTGATCGAGCCGCTTGGTTAGGAGGCTTAAGCACGATCCGCACGATTTGACAATTTACCGGCTTTCGATCTCGCGGGGCATTCTCGACCAAGAGGGCGCCCGATCCAGAGAAATGCCATTGCCCATGGATACACGTTCTTGACGGCCGAGCAGGAAACTACGGATGAAGATCCGCAGTTGGTCTCTATCGTTCTCTTGAAGTTTAAGAAACTCGATGCCTGCATTGTTCATGCGCACATTGCGAACCACGGCCGCTTCCACTATCACCGGAAGATCCTCGTTTGAAATCTGCAGCCCCAGACTCAGAATGTTTCCCGGGACGAGCCGAGCATCCGAGTTCAAGGTGCATCCGCCGATGGAGATATCCGTGACTGTTGCTTTGGCGTCAATATGGTCTCCCGACGCCCATGCTGGGAAACGCACCGACAGGCGATCGTACCCTCTCCGGTCCTTGTCAACTTTTATGTACCTGACGCCCCATTGAAGACGTTTAAAGCGATGGCCGCAAAGCTGGCACTTGAAGGGATACACGTAGAATAGACTTGCGAACCGCTCGCCATTTCCTTTTCGGCTAACCCGCTTTACAAACTCCTTGCAGCAATGGGGACAATTGAATCTGCCGTGGTTTCCTCTCCGCTCCGCGATGAGCCACGTCAACGCTGAGCTTATGACGATAGACACAGGGATTACCAATAGTTCCATGAAATCACCGGTTGCCACTCACCAGCGGCCCTTTCGCCGATAGATAGTGGAGCAACCTGGATGCCAGCAGCCTGATCCTAATGAGATCAAGCAGTTACCTGAAGGTTAGCCGAACTTTCTCAACTCGCGTCAAAAAATGCGAATTTTTGGAAGTCGAGACCTCGCAACCCTGCGTAAATACAACATTGAGAATTTCAAATCCTCTGTAGTGTAGACCAAGTATCTTTTCAAGCGCCAGTTTTTGCGTACAATGCATGGCCACCATGTATCTGAGATGCAATCGGCGCATCAAAGACGGCAAAGAGCATTGCTATTGGAACATCGTAGAGAGTAAGCGCTGTGGCGGGGGCAAGGTGGTGCAGCGCCAGGTCTTGTATCTGGGTGAGATCAACGACAGTCAGCGGGAGTCATGGTGCCGCGTCATCGAAGCGTTCGATGAGCAAAGTCAACAACGCACGCAGCTGGCATTATTTCCTGCCCAAAGGGAACTGCCCGAATATGCCAGAGGCTACGGCGTACAGGTGCGGCTGGATCGGATGGAATTGCACCGGCCGCGGCAATGGGGCGCGTGTTGGCTGGCGTGTCATCTCTACGAGCAACTTGAACTCGATCAGTTCTGGGCCGAGCGTTTGGTGGATTCTCGCGAGGGCACCTGCTGGCGCCATATTTTGCAAACGCTTGTCTCTTATCGGTTGATCGATCCGGGCAGTGAGTGGCGACTGCACCGGCTATGGTATGAGAGTAGCGCGATGGGGGATCTGCTGGGTGAGGACTATTCTCTGGCAGAGAAAAATGCGCTGTATCGCTGCCTGGACAAGCTCATTGAGCATAAAGGAGCGCTGTTCAGCCACCTGAAACAGCGTTGGCAGGATCTGTTTCAGGCGAAGTTCGACGTGCTGCTCTATGATTTGACCAGCACCTATTTCGAATCCGATCCGCCGAAAAACCCAAAGGATAAGCGGCGCTACGGCTATAGCCGCGATAAGCGATCGGACTGCGTGCAAGTGGTGATCGCTTTGATTGTTACCGCCGAGGGCTTTCCCCTCGCCTATGAAGTGCTGGCGGGAAACACTTCAGATAAGACGACCTTGAGGGAGTTCTTGCAGAAGATTGAAACGCAATACGGAAAGGCAGAGCGCATCTGGGTGATGGACCGCGGCATTCCCACCGAGGAAGTGCTCGCTGAGATGCGCCAGAGCGATCCGCCCGTTTACTATCTGGTCGGCACACCCAAAGGGAGGCTCACTAAACTGGAACAACCCTTGTTGAGCTTACCTTGGCAGGCGGTGCGGCCAGGAGTGCAGGTTAAACTGTTGGCGCAGGAACAAGAGATCTACGTGCTGGCTCAAAGTCATGAGCGCATCCACAAAGAACGCGCCATGCGCCAGCGCCAACTCCGCGCGTTAGTCAAACGGCTGAAAGAACTTCAGCAGATGACATTCGGCAGCACGCCAAAACTGCTGCTCAAACTCGGCGCCGCCAAAGGACAGTATCCGGCTGCCTGGCGGCTGATTGACATCAAGATGCCTGAGCCCTCCGGCTCAAGCTTCTCGTTTCGGCTCAATCGCCAAAAGCTTCGAGCGGTGCGCCGGCGCGAGGGGCGCTATTTACTGCGCAGCAATATCTGCGGCAAAGAGCCGGCTGAGCTCTGGCAATTTTACATCCAACTGGTCGAGATCGAAGCGGCTTTCAAAAACCTCAAAGACGATCTCTCACTGCGCCCCATCCATCATCAACTTCAACATCGTATCGAAGCGCACATTTTTATTGCATTCATTGCCTACTGTCTGCATGTCTCGCTGCGGGCGCGGCTGCGCCGGGTGGCAGGCGGACTCACGCCACGTGCGGTGTTGGATAAATTTGCCGCTATCCAGATGCTCGATGTTCAGTTTCCGACCACTGATGGGCGTACTTTGATCCTGAGCCGTTACACCGAGCCCACCATCGATCACAAACTGCTGTTAGAACAACTGAACCTCACCTTGCCGGCGCAGCCTCCACCCCGAATCACCGCTGCGGGTCATATGGTGCACTGAGGAAGGCGAGCCCAAATGTAGTGGAGACCTTTTGATTACCGAGATTGTTTTTATTCACTTTTCCCGTCCCTTGACCCTTCGGTTGAGAAAGTTGGGTTAGGGCTGAGATGGCGTGACAATCGATGGCACAATGACCCTGTCCGTTATTGACACAGCCCGATTAAACGGTGTGTGGGAGCTACCAGTAAGGTTGGATGGGGGGACGGGAAGACTACTAGCGGATAATTTATAGTGAAACAGTGGTCTCGAACGGTGAACACTTCGATGGCAATGGGCCTCTGCCTTGAGGCGGTTTTCAAAACCCAATTTTTGAATTTTTACTGTTTAATTTGTTAAAAACGAATCTTTAAACCCCTCTTTCCGTTCCAGAACCTTCCGCCACGATGCTGCCTCCTGGCGATTGTGGAACGGGCCCACACGGACGCGGTACCACGTCTGTCCTTTGATATTGGCCTCAACAATAAACGCGCTGTAGCCTCTGCTGTTTAACCGATCGCTCCAAACGT
>JBOHVS010000133.1:0-5388 GCA_050735975.1 Binatia bacterium
GAATAGGACTGCGCCGTTACCCGCCGGGTGTTAGACGGCGACAGCTGCAACGCAGAATAAACCTTCAAAAGGAGAATACATGGCTACTAAAATTTTCGTGAATCTACCGGTGAAAAATCTCAATAAGTCAATCGAGTTTTTCACCAAGCTCGGCTTCAGTTTTAATCAGCAGTTTACCGATGAGACTGCCACATGCATGATCGTGACCGACGATATCTTCGTCATGCTGTTAACCGAAGAAAAGTTCAAGACCTTCACTCCCAACGAGATTTGCGACGCAAAGAAATACACCGAAGCGCTGGTGTGCTTGTCTCTCGAAGGCCGAGCAAAAGTCGATGAGATGGTTCGAAAAGCTGTGGCGGCCGGAGGCGCTACTTACAATGAACCGCAAGATCATGGCTTTATGTATGGCCATGGATTTCAGGATTTGGATGGTCATATTTGGGAACTCATCTACATGGAGCCAGGCGCGGTAAACTAAAGCCAAAACGTAATGACACAATGCGCTAACAAGGCGTTCCAGCTGCCCCCAGGTCTTCACTTCGCTATGGCACGGGGCCGGCTGAACTCGTTAGAAAGATTATGAATCAATCCTTGGGAGGATAGACCATGTCCAAACTAAGCGATTCAATGCGAGAGTTTCTGAACGGACGTCATTATGCCACTTTAGGGACGCTCAATGAGGATGGCTCGATTCACCTGACCCCGGTTTTGTATCTCTTTCAGGACGGTTGTCTTTTCGTCTCGACAGCCGTCTCTGATCGCAAGGTTAAGAACATCTTAACCCGCCCTCAGGCTTCACTCGTTGTCGACTCCCGGCACACACAAGGGTCCGAACTGTGGGTGAGTGCGTCGGGAACTGCCGAGATCATCCGTGGAGAGCGGTCCAAACAGATCAACACGAAAATCGGCGAGCGGTATCTGACAAAAGCCGGGCTAGAGGATCCCAGGGTGGGTCCAGTATTTGCCGCAGCCGGGGAAGCTACCATTAGTCTCACGCCAGATTGGTGGCGGTCGTGGGAGTTCAAGAGCCTCGACGATCAATATTTTGGTGGCATCTTGGGGCAGAAGCCGGAGCAGTGGTTTCTCCCAATAGATTGACATAGAGTTTTCTAGTCAGGATTTTTAACAGAGCGCAAGGAGATTTCACGTGAAGTACAAGGGTAGCTGTCACTGCGGGAAAGTTGCGTTCGAGGTGGAAGGCGATCTCAATGGCGCCACGGCATGCAATTGCTCTATGTGTTCCCGCAAAGGATCTCTCCTGTGGTTTGTGCCGCGCGATCGGCTGCACTTGCTTACATCGGAAGATGACATCGGCACGTACACGTTCAACAAGCACGTTATCAAGCACCGCTTCTGCCAGACGTGCGGTATTCACCCGTACGGAGAAGGCACCGATCCCAAGGGCGACCGGATGGCCGCAATCAATATTCGCTGCCTCGAAGGAATCGACCTGGAAAGCGTTCCGGTTCAGCACTTCGACGGACGATCATTGTAGCTCGTGTCAAGTAACGCCCATCTGAACAATCGAAGCGAATAGGCGCGACCGTGCCTTGCGGGCCACGGGGGCGGCGAGAGTCGCGATAAACGAGACCGATCATGGCAGGAGAGTTCCCGGACTTCCCTGCCGGTATCAAGGAGGCCGCGGTGACGAAAGCATGATCGTTCATCTTATAGACGGCACGTACGAGCTGTTCCGCCACTTCTACGGCCTTCGACGCTTCAACAAGGGAGAGGATCGGCCCTTCGGCGCCGTGATCGGCGTCCTGCATACGGTGTTGCAGATGATCGAGACCGGGGCGACTCACGTCGGCGTGGCGACCGATCACGTCATCGAGTCCTTCCGCAATCGCGTCTGGTCTGGCTACAAGACAGGGGATGGCGTCGAGCGCGCACTGCTCGCGCAATTCCACCCGCTCGAACAAGCACTCATTGCTATGGGTGTGGCTGTATGGCCGATGACCGAGCTGGAGGCTGACGACGCGCTTGCTTCCGCGGCGCAGATCGCCTCCGAAAATGAGGGCGTGCAGAAAGTCTGCATCTGGACACCCGACAAGGACCTGGCGCAGTGCGTCCGCGGCGACCGAGTAGTGCAGGTTGACCGCAGAAGTCAGAAGATCCGCAATGCGGAAGGAGTCCGCGAGAAATTCGGAGTGGAGCCCGTCTTGATTCCCGACTACCTCGCCCTCGTCGGCGACGCCGCAGACGGCTATCCGGGCATTCCGGGGATCGGTCCGGTCACGGCGGCACGGCTCCTGAACCGACACGGCATCATAGAGGGCTTCCCGCCTGACGTGCTGGGGGACAGCCGCGACCTGGCGCTACTGTTCAAGGATCTGGCAACGCTCAGGGCTGACGCGCGCCTCTTCCGCGATGTGGATGAGCTGCGGTGGCGCGGCCCCACCAGCGCATTCGCCGCGTGCGCGGAGCGCCTGGGAGAGGCTCGTCTACTGGAGCGCTGCCTCAAAGCACCGGTCGCTTAGAGCGACTCCAACTACAATGTGCAACGAGTTTGCATGAGAAAACAAGGAGGATAGGTCCTGGTCGAGGCATGAGCGTCAAGTGCGCGGCCTCACGACTTATACGAGATCAGTCAGTGAAAAACGAAAGAATCACCACCGACGGTTTCGTTCGCTGGCTGTTTCAATCTAAGGTTTTAACCAAGAGGAGTCATCGAGATGATCATCACGGAACGAACGTTTTTCTTCATTAAAAACGTTGCCGCCGCGTTGGTGTTTGCGACATCAACGGCAAGCGCGCTGGCCGGCGATTTCTATGAAAAAGAGGGCTTGACTGCCAAGCCGAAGATTTCGGCGAAGAACTCGGCTGAGGCGACCTTGTCTTTCGTCGGGACAATGGTGTGATCGAGAACAACTGGCATTTTCGTATCTCCTTATGTTACTTACGCTAAAAACTTAGTTGCTCGTCGCGCGATAGCGACAAGGCAAAGGGCGAACGACAGTCCGCTTACGACGGTGCGAACCCAGTGGAGGCGGCCCCATCGGATCAAGAGTTCTACTGCGCGATCGACAGCCGGATCAATCATTTTGATTTGTTGGTTCACGGGATCGACGACAAGCAAGGTGAAGGGGATGACGCTGATTATCAGGACCGCGGCCAGAAGCCAGGCGCGACCCGCGGCCAGGAAGTAAGCAGCTAGCGCCGCAGTAGTCCCTACAACCGCCAGGCTCGCTTGCATGATCGAGGCGCGCCGATACATCGGCGCGAAGAAACGCACGGCGAATTCGCTTCCGGTTTCGATAGCCGCGGGATGCTGCACCAACGAGATGTAAGCAGCCGCGCCGAAGAAAACACCGCAGCAAAACGTTGCGAGAATTTCAGCTAACTGTCGCGCCATTTTTTTCCGCCTAGCACAATGGCCGCTGATGATCGAAGAGGCTACCCATCCTAATACAGCGACGAATCAAGAGCTGGAAAGAGCCCCGCGCTTATCCGCCAAGCTTCGGCGCAGCAGGACGCGCGAGGAGGCGATCCACATAGGCCTCCAGCTTGGGCCGATCCGGCTGGCCGCCGAGCATCCTCCTCCAGATAAACATCGAACCGATCATCACGTCAGCGGCGGTAAACTATTCGCCGAACAGATACGGACCGTCGCCCAATTCGCCTTCGATCACGGTACGGGCAGTCTCGAAATCCGTCCAGCCGCGTTGTGGTGATGTTTGGCCGCCCAGCATGGCGTCACCCATGGCGGGCTCGAGCTGCGACGTCGAATAAACCATCAACGAGAGATAACGGCCGCGTTCCGGCGCGCTGATCTTGGGGGCCAGGTTAGCTTGTGGAAACTTATCGCCGAGATAGAGGCAGATCGCCGCCCCCTCGAAAATTTTGGACTCGCTATCAACAAGGGCGGGTAGCTTACCGGCCGGATTGATCTTGAGAAACTCCGGCGCCTTGTGCTCGCGCTTTTCGAAATCGATGGGAACGATGTCATATTTCGCACCGCACTCATCAAGCATCCACTTGGCGATCACCGCGCGACTCTGAGGGTTGTAATAAAGTTTCATCGTATCACCTCGGATTTCAGTTTGGGGAACACACAGTCTAAGTGTTCACGGGACTAACGGTTTTGTATCGGTCGCCGGCCAACGACAATGCCTTGAGCGCCATCAGCCAACCGGAGAGAGTAAGGACGTGACGCCCGTGATTGAAAAGCAACCACTGCGATAAGGCTGCTTTGACCTCAGTCTCGGGCAGTTCCGAACCCATTAGACGAATCATGGTAGGAATGAAGTATGAGAATGTCACGATCCGCTCCAACAAAACCATGACTGCAGCGCCGAGCCACCACTTGCGTCTTGTGCTGCTGTCTCTCCAGGCGGCGATCAGATTCGCCATCGTGAGCACAGTCAGTGGGATCGTCGTCACGTAAACCCAGAACTTGAGGCCGGTATTCGGCCAGTTTTTGGGCGGAATATCCGCCCACTGGGGAATAACGACTCGCGCTTCGTAAAGCCCGGCACCGCACGCGATGCCCAGGTTGATGACAAAAAGCCAAAGAAAAATAGCCTTCAAGCTGCCGACCATCCAGCCCAAGCTGCGGGCATCTCTACCCCTCGAGACTGTTGCACTAAGTACCGGGATCAATCATCTCGGTCCATTGCATCTGAGAACGCACGGCCCGCCGGCGGCGCTCATGAAAATTCTCCTGCCCTCAACTCTTCAGCCGATACCCCGTCTTGAAAATCCATCCGACCACCGCCAGGCAGATCACGAAAAATCCCAAGGTCATCGCCAGGCTCACGCCCACGCGGACATCCGACGTCCCATGGAAGCTCCAGCGGAAGCCGCTGATCAGATAGACCACCGGGTTGAAGAGGCTGACCGTGCGCCACGCCGGCGGCAGCATGTCGATCGAATAGAAGGCGCCGCCCAGAAAGGTCAGGGGCGTCACGATCAACATGGGGATGAACTGGAGTTGCTCGAACCCTTTCGCCCAGAGACCGATGATGAAGCCGAACAGACTGAAAGTCGTCGCCGTCAGTATCAAAAACGCAATCATCCACACCGGGTGCAGGATCTGGATAGGCACGAAAAGGGCGGCCGTGGCCAGGATGACGAGGCCCAGGATGATCGACTTGGTCGCCGCCGCCCCGACGTAGGCGATAACGATCTCCAGATACGACACCGGCGCGGACAAGAGCTCGTAAATGGTGCCGGTGAACTTCGGGAAATAGATACCGAACGAGGCGTTGAAGATGCTTTGGGTGAACAGCGATAGCATGACCAAGCCCGGTACGATAAAGGCGCCGTAGTCCACGCCGTCCACCTCGGTCATGCGCGATCCAATCGCGGCGCCGAAGACCACGAAGTAAAGCGAGGTGGTGATCACAGGCGTCACCACGCTCTGCCAGAGCGTGCGCAGGGCTC
>JBOHVS010000134.1:0-38445 GCA_050735975.1 Binatia bacterium
CTTCGGGCTCGCATCCTCATGTACTGCCGTTGTACGCTCCGGTGCGAGCCCTCGCGCCGCCTTGCATCCACCGCCTTCTCGACGGCCAGGAATTCCAAAAGTTGCAAGCTTATACACGGATTTTGGAGCTTGACTGGCCGCATCGTAGACCGGGAGTTGATTGCGTTCCCGGTTTAGAGATAATTTAGTTGGCCAACCAAGGCAGGGGGCGAGATCTTGAACAAACGATCAGACGGAGGCAAATATGGCGACTCTTCTTCCGCCGGATGAGCTGATTGCGGATCTCCAGAACGCTTTGCAAAGACGTCATCCAAGACCTCACCCGATTCGGCAGCTGTTGCTTTCGGGCCGGCTCACGCAGGACCACCTGCAGGGGTGGGCCAGAAACCAGTTTCACGAATTCCGCAACATTCACCGATTCTTCGGCATTCGTTATCAAAAGTGCCCGGTTCCAGAGTTGCGTAGAATGCTGCTCGAGAACATGGTCGAGGAAGAGGGCGAGGATTTGTTCGGCGGCAAGTACCCAAGCCACCGTGAGCTGTGGATCCGTTTTGCAGAGGGAATTGGGATTCAGAGAGATGACATTCTGAATTATGAGCCGCTGCCGGGGATTCGCGCGGCGCTCGAGATGTATGTCTCGCTGGTTCAGCAGAGCCACTGGGCCGTGGCGATTGGAACCGGGCTGGTCTTCGAAGGCGGAGGGCCAAAGAGAATGGGAGAGGAGCGACGAGCATTGGAAAAGCACTACCCCTGGATTCCTGCAGATGCGCTCGATTTCTTCCGCGCTCACGAATATCACGATGAAGGCCACGGCAACATGGTGATTGACGTCATTAAGCAACACTGCATGGAAATCCGCTTCCAGGACGAAATGCGCGAGGCCGTGAGGCAGCGCGCGGATGTCATGTGGCTGCAGAATGACTGCATCTACAATGCTTTCGTGAGACCGTCGCTGTCCCCGGAGACGATCGGCGAGATAGAGAGGCGGTTGGAGTAGACGATGGGCAAGGCTAAGGTTAAGGTTTAGGTTAAGCTCTACGCAGGTTCAGGAAAAAGGTTCGGAAGGGAATAGTTGATGATTGGAGCTTCGTGATGGATGGACAGGTAATCGACCTCCGTAGTGATACCGTGACCAAACCCTCTGCGGCGATGCGGCGCGCGATGGCGGAGGCCGAGGTCGGAGATGACGTTTATCTGGAGGATCCGACCGTCAATCGTCTTCAAACGAAGACGGCCGAGATCTTCGGCCGCGAGGCCGCCTTGTTCGTGCCCTCTGGTTCCATGGGCAACCTGATCTGCATTATGGCGCAAACCTCGCGCGGGCAAGAGGTGATTTGCGAAAGCGCCGGACACATCTACAACTACGAAATGGCTTCAGTTTCCGCGCTCGGCGGAGTTCTCCCCCGTTTGCTGCCCGGCAAGGATGGTATTTTGAGCTGGGCGCAGATTGCCCCGGCGATTCGGGAAAAAGTGTACTATCGGCCGCAGACCGCATTGGTAGCGCTCGAGAACACGCACAATATGGCCGGTGGCACGGTGTATCCTACCGAGGTTGCCGATGAGATTTGCGCGCGTGCCCATGAAGCCGGGCTTGCCGTGCATCTGGACGGCGCACGGATTTTCAATGCCGCTGTTTACCTTGGCCGGAACGTCGCGGAGATCACGAGGAATTTCGACTCCGTGCAGTTCTGTTTGAGCAAAGGCCTGGGCGCCCCCGTTGGCTCTATGATCGTCGGCTCGAAAGTATTCGTTGACCGGTGCCGTGTGCTTCGCAAGATGCTCGGCGGCGGCATGCGCCAAGCCGGCGTGCTTGCGGCCGCAGGTTTGGTTGCGTTAGAAGAGGGACCCAAGCTGCTCGCAGCGGATCACGAGAATGCCCAAATCCTGGCGCACAGGTTGGCGGAAATTCCCGGGATTCAAATCGATCCAAAGAAAGTCCAGACCAACATCGTCATCTTTGGGCTCGCTAAGAACGGGCTGGCTGCGCCGCAGTTCGTTGATAAACTCGGTCAGCGTAACGTTCTTTCCGGGGCGGTGGATTCGGCTCGCGTGCGTTTGGTCACGCATCGGGATGTAAGCCGGGTGGACGTCGAACAAGCGGCGGGAATTATCGGCGAGTTGATGGGCGCTGGATACTAACCGGTCAAATCAAAGTCAGGCTGAGGTTAAACTTTTCTCTTCTTGGCCCCCGCAATCATCCACTGAGGCCCAACAGCTTCGCCGCATTGTCACCGAGAATTTTCTGTTTGTCGTCATGCGACACACGCAAATTGTGAACAACATCGACCGCACGCTTGAGGGGAATTGGAACCGGTGGCGAGTCGCTGCCGAAAACCACATGATCTATTCCGACTGTATCAATGGCACACTGGACCGCCGGTGGATGATAGCAGACGGTATCTACATAGAGCTGGCCAATGTAGTTGCAGGGCGACCGTGTGAGAACGTCCGGCTCCCACGATCCGAAGCTCGGATCGTGCCTTAGCTCGTATCCGAAACCGAGCCGGCCCGGGAGCATGGGCAGCGCCCCGCCCACATGCGCGCAGACGATCTTAAGTTTCGGGAATCGCTCGAAGCCGCCGGTCAATATAAACCGGGTCAAGGATAATGTGGTGTCGAACGGCCTGCCAAGCATCTCGGGAAGTCGAAAGATCTCCATCTTCTCATTACCGATGGTGAACTTCGGCGGGTGAACAAACAGCGGCACATCCAATTCGGTGGCCAGCTCGAAGAATGGCGTCGCCCGAGGCGAATCGAGATACTCGCCATTCACGCTGGAACCGACCATGATACCTTTGAGTTTGAATTCCTTCACCGCGTTCTCCGTTTCTTTGAGAATTGCGTCGTTGCCGAAGGGCATTGTGCAGGCGAGACCAAGAAGCCGCTTCGGATACTTGGCAGTCAGCTCTGCGGCGTGTTCATTGAACTCCTGGACGACTCGTAAAGGATCGGCGCCTTCCGGCGAGCGAATCCAATTATTTCCAAATACGGTGATATCGACTCCGGCCGCATCCTGCTCCTTGAATAAAGCGTCAAGGTCAAAAATCGATTTGGGCGATTTCGGATGAGACCAGCTCTTCGGCATTAAATGTGCGTGGCAGTCGATGATCATATCCGTCTCACTCCTCTCTAAGTTGAAAGATATGAGTCGGCTGGGGGAATGTCAAATTCTCGAGGCAGCTATCCATCCAGTGTCTGGTTTCACGTGCATCTCGAACCTAGGGCTTGCTCTCGTTATCTGGCCGCAAATAAAAGTGCTTTTGGTAAAGCACGGCTTCATGCTAGGAATCCAGCATGAGGCAGACAAAGACAGATTTACAGCGGCTCATTCGCGGCGCAATGGGAGAGATTAAGGCGGATCTCATCATTACGGGCGGACAGCTCGTGAACGTTTATTCCGGCGAGATCGTGGATGGGACCGAGATCGCCGTCTTGGATGGGCGGATCTGTTATTTGGGGGCGAGGGCGGAACATGCGCGCGGTGATAGAACCGAGATCCTGGACGCCCGCGGGCTCTACGTTTCTCCCGGATTTATCGACGGGCACACGCACATCGGCCATTACTGCCGGCCGTTCGAGCATCTGCAGTCCTATCTGCCGCACGGGACGACATCACTGGTCGCATCCTGCGATGAGTTGTCCACGGTTTTCGGTTTTCGCGGGCTCACGGTCTTTTTGGATGAAGTAGAGGCCCACCCGCTCCGTGTTTACACGCTCGCTTCAATGGTTGCGCCGCAGGACCCGTTGGTCTGCAACACCGCCGCTTTTACGAACGATCAAATCGCCGAGGCCCTGGCGAACCCGCGCGTTTTGGGAATGGGCGAGATTGTTTCGTGGTTGCGGTTAATTCAAGGTGATGAGCAACTGTTGGAGCGAATCGAAATGGCGCATCGCAATCGCCGGATTATTCACGGCCATACGGCTGGAGCGCGGGATCAAAAGCTTTGCGCGATCGCGGCGTCGGGAATTTCATCGTGTCATGAGCCGATTCGAGTTGAGGATGCCCTGGAAAGGATCCGGCTGGGCTATTGGACGATGCTGCGCGAGGGCTCTTTGCGGCAAGACTTGGAGGCTACATTGAAGCCGCTGATCGTTCGCGGCGTAAGTTTGGAGCGGCTGATCTTAGTCACCGACAGCATGTCGCCCGACGATGTTCAAGAACACGGCCATATGGACCATGTGTTGCGGCGAGCAATTTCTTTGGGATTAGCCCCGATACAAGCGATTCAGGCCGTGACCTTGCATCCGGCTACTTACTCCGGTTTGGATCAGGAGATCGGGGGCATCGCGCCGGGACGGTTCGCCGATATGGTCCTGTTAACCGACCTGGAGCGGTTCGTTGTTCACTCTGTTCTGGTTGGCGGCAAGGTGATGGCGCGAGGCGGAGAGTCTCTAGTGGAAAGCGCTCCAATTACGCTGCCGGCCGACCTTTTCAAAAGCCTCCATCTCCGCCCCGGCATCTTGCCTGAGCGTTTCAAGATCGCCTCGCCGCGACGCTCTCCGAAGATTCGGGTTATGGAACTCGTCAACCAGACGATCACCAGGGAACGAATCCTGACAGTGAATACGGCTGACGGTTATCTGGAAGCCGATCTCAGCCAAGATCTTCTCAAGGTGGCGATGTTTGATCGCCACGGACCCGGCGAACAAATTACGCTGGGTTTCTTACGAGGATTAGGCGCGAAAGTTGGCGCGGTGGGCCTAACCACGAATCTTGATGAAAACACCTTGCTGGTCGCCGGCAGCAGCGATGAGGACATGGCTCTCTGCGCGAATGTGCTGATCGAGAGCGGCGGTGGAATTGCCGTGGTGAAAAAAGGAATTGTCGCGGAGAAACTTGAATTCCCGCTCGGCGGAATTTTTTCCCTTGATCCGTGGCAAGACGTGGGGATGAGGCTGAGCCGAATCCAGCGCCGCCTCAGAGAAGACGGCTCGCGCTTTGAAAAACCCGTGTTTGCGCTGAGTTTCTTGCCATTCGTAACCCTGCCCTCGCTCAGGATCACGTCACGCGGGCTCGTCAACGCGAAGGAGCGTAAAATCGTTTCGTTATTTGTGGATTGATCGTGTTTAGGAGGCGCCTTCTTTCTTCACGTCCTGGCGTAACGGAAGGACCCGTCCCTCCTTTTTCATCGAGACGTGTCCCTCAAGCACGGCGCCATCGCCGATAATCAAGCTTTGCGTGATGACGTCGCCGACGACCGATCCGGGCGGCTGAACCTCCAGCTTTTTTTCCGCCTGCACGTCGGCTAGTACTTTCCCTTGCACTGTGATGGAAGCGGCGCTGATTTTTCCTTTGATCGTTGCCTGCTGACCCACCGTCACGTTGGCCTGCGCCACGATCTCGCCTTCGACCTCGCCGTCAATGGTTGCAGGACCATCGAAAATCAGTTTTCCGTTAATTTTTGTGCCGGGTCCGAGATAAGCTCCCAGATCGGTTGGTCTGCTCGCGTCTGCCATAGGCTCCCCCTGTTAGATTGTAAGACACGAAATATAAGACAGAAGCCTTGGTTTGTCTACAGTTTTCTAGGCCGCCGGGCCTCGGTCCTATTAATTAGTTTTGATTCACAGGGAAGGTGTCTGGTATAAGTAATTCACATATAAACGATTGATTTGATACAAATACGCTCTCTTGCGAGTCAATTTGGAGAGTTTTCTATGAAAATCAACGACCTTAGGGAGTTCCTTGAACTGCTGGATGAGCACGAAGAACTGCAGCGCATCCAGGTGGAAATCGATTGGAACCTTGAGATGGGGGCGATCACGCGCCGCTGTTATGATCTCGGTGCGCCCGCCGCGCTGTTTGAAAAGGTCAAAGGATACCCGAAGGGTTTCCGTACCCTTGGAGCCCCGTTAGGCGCCAGCCGAAAACGGGGACATTCGCTCTTTGCGAGGACAGCTCTGGCTCTCGGCATGCGGCCGAGTGCGCCCGCCAAGGAAATCATGCAGACCTATCTTGACCGAAAAAAGAACCTGATCAAGCCGGTTTTACTGGATAGCGGGCCATGCAAGGAGAATATTCTTCTAGGCAAGGATGTGGACTTGCTCAAGTTTCCGATACCGTTAATCCACGGCGGCGACGGAGGCCGTTACATCGGTACCTGGCATACCGTGATTAGTAAAGACCCGGATAGCTCATGGGTCAACTGGGGGATGTACCGGTTGATGGTCCATGATAGCAACACTCTGGGATGTCTTTTCCCTATGCAGCAGCATATTGGGCAAATGTATCAAAAGTATGAAGCGATGAATAAGCCCATGCCGGTAGCGGTCGCGATTGGCGGCCAGCCGGTAGTCCCGATCGTGAGTTGCGTGCAGTTGCCGCCCTACGTCAACGAAGTCGAAGTTGCGGGCGCGCTTCAGGGAGCTCCGATTCCTTTGGTGAAATGCGAGACAGTGGACCTGGAAGTTCCTGCGACGGCTGAGATTGTTTTGGAAGGAGAGGTGCTGTCGCGCGAACGTAAAGTCGAGGGTCCATTCGGTGAATACATGGGTTACGAGGCAGGGAAGTCGTCGCCGAAGCCGATTTTGAAAGTGAATGCGATCAGCTACCGTAATGATCCGATTCTGCCATTCTCCAACATGGGAATGCCGGTGCACGAAGGGCAAACGGCAACCGCTCTAATCAAAGGCGCGGAGATCTACGCCGAGCTCGAAAGACTCGGGCTACCTGTGAAGGGGGTCTTTTGTCCGCCTTATGCAGTGGGTCATATGGCGGTTGTCTCCACCGAGGTCCCCTTCGTAAACTTTGCGCGGCGGGTAGCGCACGCTGTCTGGGCGACGAAACCGGGTCTTTTTACGTACTATATAGTGATCGTTGACGCCGACGTGGATCCTACAGATATGGATGAAGTGTTGCACGCGATGACTACGAAGTGCCATCCTGTGAATGGTATTCACAAAGTTCCGCATAATCCGGGCTTTCCGGTTTTGCTGCCGTTTCTCCCGCCGAAGGAAAGATTGATCGGCGACGCGGCGGGCGTCATTTTCGATTGCACATGGCCGAAAGACTGGCCGGAAGAGACAATTCCCACCAAGGCGAGCTTCGAAAACCTTTGGCCTAAAGAGTTACAGGATCGAGTATTGAAGAACTGGGAGTCCTATGGATTCAAGAAAGGGTCACTGTGACGTAGGCTTGTTTAGCTGGATAACGTTGACTTCCAAAGCTCAGCATGGGCACGGGCATGGGAGTGTGTGTTGCTGTGTTGCATTACCTTATCTCATTTGAGGTGTCAGGTTTTGGCACCCCGTTTTCTTCTTCCTGAACCCACTCCTGGAATCGGCTCTCAAGGATACGCCATTGGCCGCCAACTTTGAATGCCGGAATTTGCCGGTGCTGAATCATCCGGTGCAAGGTCCGCTTGGAGATCTTCAAGATATTGGCGGCTTCAGCGAGGGTTAACAGTTTTATCGCCGTGTCATTTTTCTGCATACGTGTACCGCTCCTAAGTTGCCGAAAAAAGAGCAAGGCATGTGCCAGGAGGGGTCCTCGAACTAACTCTTTGTTTTTTAAAGAGAAGCCTTGAGTCTTCTCACTCACAGTGACGCGGCTTATAGGCAAAAATCGCCAGACTGACCCTCACACTGACAAAAACCGAAGGAGAAAAAGTCTTTCGCGGGGCTTGTGGGCCGGCAAGGCGAATCTTTGGAAGCGTGTGGTTATTTATGGTGCGAGGAGGGGGATTTGAACCCCCACGCCATTTCTGGCACTAGCCCCTCAAACTAGCGCGTCTGCCGATTCCGCCATCCTCGCGGCTGTTCTCAAGTTAACGATTGGGGGACTTTTGCGGCAAAGCCCCCTCTGGAGAGGGTGAAACTGCCCCTGATCCGGCGCTGTCTGCGGGAGCGCTTGGTTGCGCGGGTGCACCCGGTTCGACGACCGGCGCGCGGTTGTCGAAAATCGTCGTCGAGGGCCGCCGGCCCGAAAGATATCCCAACATGAGAGACGTGATCATAAACACAATCGCCATCCCCGTCGTGAGGCGCGTTAGAAAGTTTCCCGCGCCGCTGCTGCCGAATATGGTGGAGCTAGAGCCGCCAAATACAGCGCCGATTTCAGCTCCCTTGCCGGTCTGCAACAGGACCACCAGGATCAGTCCGATACACACTACGACGTGAATGATAGTAATGAGGATGAACATTTCGGATGACTCTCAGAAGCAGCGCACGATCGGCAGAAATGTTTCCGCTTTCAAACTTGCCCCGCCAACGAGGAGGCCGTTGACTTCCTCGATCTTTGCCAGCTCGCCGGCATTTTCCGGTTTCACGCTACCGCCGTAGAGGATTCTAATCCCGCTGCCTTCGGATTTCCCAAAGGAGTCTACAAGGAAACGGCGAATCCTTTCGTGTACCTTGGTTATTTGCTCTGGGGTTGCGTTCTGACCGGTTCCGATTGCCCAAACGGGCTCATAGGCAATTTCAATTTGTTCTATACCACTTTTCGCTACCCCCTTCAACGCAATGCGAAGCTGCCGGCAGATGACTCTGGTTGTCAAACTGCTGCGCCGCTCTGCCAGTGTTTCGCCGACGCACAAAATGGGCCGCAAATTGCTCCGTAGGGCAGCGAGCATTCTACGGCCAACGGCTTCATCGTCCTCTTTAAATATGTGACGTCGCTCCGAATGGCCCAAGATAACGAAGTCACACCCCGCATCGCGCAGCATCGCCGGGCTGATCTCGCCCGTAAACGCGCCATGCTCTTCCCAATGACTATTTTGACCTGCGATTAGAAGCTTACTGCCGCGGATCGCCCGCGCGACCTTCGGGATCGACGTGTAGGGTGGCCCGAGAACGACCGCGGCGCGAGCGGGTTTGTTGCGTAGCGCCTGAGCGATTTTGCGGGCGAGCGCGGCACACTCCGTCTGTGTCCCGTGCATTTTCCAGTTGCCAACTACCAGAGGCGGACTCACGAGCTCTCCTCAAGAGCCTTTATTCCGGGCAGCTCTCGCCCCTCCAAGAATTCGAGAGTAGCTCCCCCGCCGGTTGAAAGGTGAGTGATCTTGTCTTCCACGCCAACGGCCGAAACGGCCGCAACCGTATCACCCCCGGCAATGATACTCACGATCCGGCCATGATTGTCTGCCAGGGTTTGAGCTAGCATGCGACTACCCTGGCTGTACGCTTCCAGTTCAAACAGACCGACCGGACCGTTCCAGAGAACCATCTTTGCTCTTCGTATCTCATCGGCAAAACGGGCGATGGTCTTTGGTCCGATGTCCAATCCCACTCTATCTGCCGGGATTTCCGTCTCGGCAATCGCCGGATTGTTCTTATTTGCATCGCCCGTGACATGATCCAGAGGCAGACTGAGCGCGACAGCGCGATCCGCCGCCCGGCTCATCAGTTCCTGGGCGAGGGCGATTTTGTCGTTCTCCACAAGGGATTTACCGATTTCAATGCCTTTGGCTTTGAGGAAAGTGTATGCCATACCGCCGCCTATCAGCAGCGAGCTCACCTTGGGCAGCAAGTTTTTGATTACGCCGATTTTGTCGGACACTTTGGCGCCGCCGAGAATCATGACGAAAGGTTGTTCAGGATAGGAGACAACGCGCGACAAGTAGTCTAGCTCCTTTTGCATCAACAAACCGGCGCCCTTTTCTTTAAAGAAACCGGCCATTCCGGCAGTCGACGCGTGCGCGCGATGAGCGGCGCCGAACGCGTCGTTGACGTAGATATCGGCCAACGAGGCAAGCGCGCGCGCAAAACCGGGGTCGTTTGTCTCTTCTTCTTTGTGGAAGCGCAGGTTTTCCAGCAATACCACTCGATGACTCAGATTAGCCACTATTTTCTCTACCTCAGCGCCGGCCGAGTCAGGGGCCAAGATCACCGGCTCATTGAGCGCGCTCTCAAGATGCACGCGCACGGGCGCCAGGCTGTATTTCGCTGCGACCTTTCCATCGGGGCGTCCCAAATGCGAAGCGATCACGACTTTCTTGGCGCGGTCCATGATCAGTCGGATCGTCGGCAGCGCGCTTTCAATCCGGTGGATCTCCGTAATCTTGCCGTCGGTGATGGGTACGTTGAAATCAACCCGCAAGAAAACCGTTTTGTCCTTGAGGTCCAGTTCTTTGATACCGCGAATCATAAAAAAATCCCGCCCTTCCGACGATGATCGACCCGCTCAAAGGGAGAAAAATTAGATTCCAATTGACTAATTACAGGGCTTATAATACTTTTTCAAATAGTTCCCGGAACCGTAATGCCTTACCTCTGGCCGCTCTACCTATCAGCACAAAACGGTCTTTCGATGCCCCGGCAACATGGCATCTTGGATCTCGTCCGAGATTCGGGACCCGTTGTCCAGTCTATCTTGTACATGCTGATTTTGTTCTCCGTCGCCAGTTGGGGTATCATCTTTTACAAATACCGGCAGATTCGCAGGGCTAAGCGCGAATCAGAGCAGTTTATCGAGATATTTTGGGAACGGCGCAACCTCTCTTCGATTCATGAAGCCAGCCGTGATTTGAAAGCGGGGCCCGTAGCTCAGGTGTTTCGGGCAGGCTACGAAGAGCTGATTCGCGTTTCCCGCACAAAAAAGGAAGGTTCCACCGGAGAAAGCCTGACAACCGATTTGAGCGGTGTCGACAACGTTACCCGCGCCATGAAACGGGCGACCAGCGTGGAGACGACGAAACTAGAGAAATCACTGACGTTTCTGGCGACCACTGCGAGCACGGCGCCGTTTATCGGGCTGTTTGGGACGGTCTGGGGCATCATGAACGCATTTCGCGGGCTGAGCGTAACTCATTCCTCGAGTATTCAGGCCGTGGCTCCGGGCATTGCCGAGGCGCTGGTCGCCACCGCCGTGGGCTTGGCCGCGGCTATCCCGGCCTTGATGGCTTACAATCACTTCGTGCACAAGATCAAAGTCTTGGCGGTGGAGATGGACAATTTTTCGCATGAGTTCTTGAACATCGCCGAGCGACACTTCTTCAAATAACTTGATCAGAGGTTACTTATGGCAGTAGATGCCTCTTCCCAGCGTGACGGGACGACGATTTCGCAAATCAATGTAACGCCGTTGGTCGACGTGATGTTGGTTCTGCTGGTCATTTTCATGGTCACGGCGCCGATCATTCAGCAGGGAGTCCAGGTGAATCTGCCTCAAGCGAAGGCGGGTGCAATTCCGGGGACGGAAGAACTACTTGTAGTGACCATCTCCAAGAACGGCAGGGTCTATCTGAACGACAACCCGGTTTCTTCCGCGGAGTTGGGTGAAAAGCTGCGCGCTATTCGCAAGCTTCAGGCCGACAGGCAGGTTTATCTGAGGGCGGATCAGGATGTGCGCTACGGGGTCGTGATGAAAACCATAGCTGAAATCAAGCAAGCGGGCATCGAACGGCTGGGAATGGTGACTCGTCCGGGCTCACAGGAAAAATAGTGCCGACGCCGGCTGAGAGCCCCGCTCAAGCCTCTAACCTCCGAGGACGTGTGCAGTCTGCCGCAGGCGGCGAAGAGAAGCTTTCGCGATGGCTGCTGTTTTCGTTTGTCGTGCACGGGGGGTTGATCGTCAGTTTGTTTCTGATGCCGCATTTGCCCTCGCGCACTGCTCCGCCTGCGCCGGTTTATACGGTGGATCTCGTGGGCGGGGAAAGGATCGGGGCAAACCGCGGCACTGAACTGAAGCCGGCGCCGGCGCCCAAGGAAAAGTCAAGCAAGACGATTCCGGAACCGCCGGTGCCGGTTGCTGAGGCCAAACCGGTTCCGGAGATTAAAAAAGAGCCCAAAAAAGAGAAAGTTGAAAAACCCGAAAAGGCCGAAAAGGTTAAAGCGTCCGAGAAGCCGGTGCCGGCTGAGGAAAGGGTTCCGCTGAAGGAATCGCCCAAAAAAGCAGCCGCGCCGAAAGAGCCGGCCAAAGAGACGCAAAGCGAATCAAAGGCAGATGAAGCATCGCTGGACAGGGTGCGTGAAAGATTGATCAAGTCCGCCCTGGAGCGCGTCAAGAGTCGCGCCGAATCAATGCAGAAACAGCCCCCCGGCGGAGACGTTATCAGCTCCGGAACGGGGCAGGGCGAGGGAGCTGCCACGCTTGGTCAGGGAGGCCGCGGTGGGGGAGTCGTCAAGGGTATCGAGTTTATTAGTTACAGAAACAAGGTATTCTCTATAATTCAAGACAATTGGGCATGGCCGGGGCACAGAAGTGACCTCAAAGTAACGGTCAGGTTTGGTATTAAAGACACCGGAGAAATCATCGGCGTCAAAGTCGTGCAACCATCGGGGGATGCTTCGTATGACGAGTCGGTCTTGCGCGCAGTGAAAAAGTCCAATCCGCTGCCGCCGCCGCCGGAGAGTTATCGCACGGATTTTTCAGACGTGGAGTTGAATTTTCTGCCGCCTAATTCAGGGAAATAGTCTTATGACGATTACTTTACTCCTAATGGCTTTGCTGTCGGTCATTTGTCCCTGGTCTGCGAACGCGCAGGTCAGGGGAGATATCCTAGGGCCGGGTATGCCGAAGTATCCGATCGCGGTTTCGCCCTTGAAGAACGCCGGCAGTGCCGGCGATCAGCAACGAGTTTCGGAAGGAATTGCGGACGCCATCGTTTATGACCTCGACCTGTCCGGTTGGTTTCGAATCATCGACCGCTCCGCTTACATCGAGCACCCGCAAAGAAGTGGTGACACTCTGGGGACTTTTGACTTTAGGGACTGGTCGACCATTGGAGCGGTCGGCCTGGTCAAAGGCAGATTCTCTGTTCAGGGACAGGAACTCACCGTGGAGCTGCGCCTGTTTGACGTGAGTCAGGCGAAAGAGGTTATCGGTAAGCGCTACGTCGCCGGAATAAAGGATTATCGTCGTATCGCGCACAAGTTTGCCGACGAGATCATCAATCAATTTACCGGCGTCCCAGGTGTCTTCAACACAAGGATCGCTTATGTCTCGACCAGCGGCGGTCGCTTCAAAGAAATTCACGTTGCTCATTTGGACGGAAGCGAGAAATACCAGGTGACTAACAATCGCACCATCAACCTGTCTCCGTCCTGGACGCCTGACGGAAGGTCGATACTCTACACGTCTTACAAGGAGCGAAACCCGAGTCTCTATTTATTTGACCTTTACAGCGGCAAAGATGTGAAGTTTTCCTCCCGAACCGGGTTGAACCTGGGCGGCAAATGGTCTCCAGACGGGCAAACCGTGGCAGCGTCTCTTGAGCGGGGCGGCAACACCGACATCTATCTGTTGGATCGGGGCGGCAACGTCGTCCGCCGTTTGACGGAAGACCGCGGCATCGACGTCTCCCCGGCATGGTCGCCGGATGGTCGTCAGCTAGTCTTTGTCTCTGATCGCAGCGGTTCCCCTCAACTTTACATATTAGAGGTTAACGGCGGGCGGACGCGACGACTTACATACACTGGCGGCTACAATACTTCCCCTGATTGGTCCCCCAAAGGGGACAAGATCGCCTACATCGGCAGAGTCGGGGGACGGTTTTCAATCTTTACGATCGGTGTCGATGGAGGGGAGCCGCTCCGATTGACGAATAACTCAGCCGACAATGAGGATCCGGCATGGTCGCCGGACGGCAGGTTTATCGTTTTCTCATCAAACCGGGCCGGCCGCTATCATCTCTATATCATGCAGGCCAGCGGCGAAAACCAGCGTAGATTGACAGGTTCGGGCGGAGATGATACAAAGCCTAGTTGGTCCCCTCGGTTAGAGTAATTCTCCTCAATTGATGTCAAACGATCTAAATTACCCAAAAAGGAGTTAGTGATGGCGGATCATTATAGAATGATGTGCTATTTAAGTGTCTTTGTCCTAGCTTTGGGGGGTTGTGCTCCTTCTGCTACAACGAAGCCGGACAGCGGGCCGTCTTCGGCGGGCTCTGCTGCGAGGAGCGGTCAGCAAGCGGGCGAAGGACAGCGTGCCGGGACGCGGGAGTCTGATGCTTCCCGTTCAGGAAGCCTCGATCAACTGCGCGAAGGCAAATCTCCGATTACCCCGGCGTCCAGTCCGCTCAAAGATATTTTCTTTGAATTCGACCGCTATGATCTGCGAGCCGATGCGCGCGATATTCTGAGGGCAAATGCAGACTGGCTGAAGAAGAATTCTTCGGCGCGAGTCGAGATCGAAGGTCACTGTGACGATCGGGGCACCAATGAGTACAACTTAGCCCTAGGCGCCAAACGCTCCCAGTCAGTAAAGGATTACCTGGTCACGTTAGGTATTTCGACCGAACGCCTATCGACGATCAGTTACGGCGAAGAGATCCCGGTCTGTAAAGAACCAAGCGACGATTGCCGCGGCAAAAACCGCCGCGCGCGTTTTGTCGTTGTTCCGAGCCGGCCGGCTTCGTAAGCAGGGTCTGTCCGATTCTAATCACCGGTGCAATGAGTAATCGCGATTATTTGTTGATCAAGAGATTCTGTATCGGCTTAAGCGCCGTGGTGGTCGTCTCGCTGGCGGGGTGTATTCAGCCGCAGCAGATTGATTTGATCGAGCGTGAGCAGCGGCGGCTGCGCCGTGATATCGGCGTTGTGCAGTCCGATATCGAGGGTGTCCGGGCAAACCTCGCTGACACGAGGGCGAACACCCAGCAGATGCAAAGAGAGGTTAGCGCCGTAAAAGAAAGGCTTGACGAAACGCGCGTCAAGGTTGGCAGGGAGCTCGGCCAAACCAGCCGCGAGGGCGACCAAAGGGTCAAAAACCTTGAATCGAAGCTAGCAAAGCTGGAAGACGAGCTTAAGATACAAGGCGAACTGCTCAAATCACAAGGCGAACTGCTCAACAAGCGTGAAGAAGAGCTGAAGCAGCTGCGGGAAACGGCGCAGGCTGCCGCACAAAGGGAGCCGGCGACCCCGGGTGACGGGGTCGCAGAAGGCGCCGCCGCGGAGTCCGACGCCGTAAAGAAAGACTATGAAACTGGATGGCGGGCTGTCGAGAAAAAGGACTACAGGGTTGCGATCAGCCGATTCAAGGACTTTCTCAAGAAGCATCCTAAGAGCAAGCTGGCAGGCAATGCCCAGTACTGGATCGGCGAGTGTCACTATGCCCTGAGAGAATTCGATCAGGCCATCCTCGAATTCGATACGGTGCGCCGGAAATACCCCCAGGGAGAAAAGGTCTCGGCCGCGCTTCTCAAGCAAGGGTACGCGTTCGCCGAACTGGGCGAGAAAGTGAACGCGCGCATTATCCTGCAGGAGGTCGTTGAGAAATACCCCCAGTCCCCCGAGGCAGCACGAGCCAAACAGAAGCTGAAGTCCATCGAATCCTAATCAGGCGCCGTCTTCCAGTCTCTAGCAGGTTGCTAAAAAACTCTGGCTGCAGGCCGCTCAAAAAGATCTCAGAGGCGAGGCGCGTGAAAAATCGACGAGCGGAGGCGTACTTATTCAGTACGTTGTAGCGAAACGATTGAGCGCAACGAAGCATATGAGGCTTTTTCAGTAGCCTGCTAGGTTAATTGGGCGAGCCCACTGCGACTCGCGCCTCTCATCGTGTGTTCAAATATTTCATTCAGTAGCGGTTCGTATTATGAATCGGTAATATGGAAGTCCTTCGGGACATAGAGGATCCGAAGCTTTCGCTTTCTGGCTCTGTCGTGACCCTCGGCAACTTCGACGGTATTCACCTCGGGCACCAAGCGCTTCTGCGCAATGCCGTGGAAGAAGCCAAACGGCGCGCCCTTCCCTCGGTGGTACTCACTTTTGAGCCTCATCCCCTCAAACTCCTTGTCCCGGAGCGCGCGCCGCGGCTGTTATTGGCGCCGCAGGACAAGATGCAATTGCTTGAGAGTTTCGGCGTCCATACGATCGTTGCGCAGAGGTTTGATAGATCGTTTTCGAGCCTCTCCGCGGAAGATTTCGTTCGCCGATGTATCGTCGGTCGCCTCAAGACCAGGAAAATTTGGGTTGGAAGAGATCTGCGATTCGGTCAGGGGCGAAACGGCGGTGTCGATGATCTCATACGCTGGGGACCCGGCTTCGGCTTCGAAGTCGGCGTCATTGATCCGATCTTGCTCAATGGCATTCGAATCAGCAGCTCGCAGATACGACAATTGATCGAACAAGGTCGGGTCGATGAGGCGCAGCCGATGCTGGGCCGGTATCATTTCGTGGCCGGCCGAGTGGTCAGCGGCCACAAAAGGGGACACGAACTTGGCTTCCCGACCGCCAATATATCGAGCCGCACCGAGGTTGTTCCGCTGGACGGGATCTACGCCACAATTACCGAGATCAGGGAAAAGCCGTGGCTCAGCGTGAGCAGCGTAGGTGTCAATCCGACGTTCGGCGGCGACTCCAGAACGGTGGAGAGCTTTATATTGGACTTCGATCGCGACCTCTACGGCGAATCGGTGAAACTCTTCTTCGTGAAGCGAATCCGAGAGGAGAGAAAATTTTCGTCGGCAGATGCTTTGATAGCCCGAATGGAGCAGGATGTGATCGCGGCGAAGGAAATCTTCGACACGTTGGGTCTCTCCGCTACCATCGGCCGCCAGGGGTGATTCGATTCGATATGACATTGGAAACGACGGTCGATCGACAATCTGCGGGAATGCGCCTGGATATTTTTGTGACACGGCGGTTTTCTAAAGCGCTCGAACAGGCGGGACTCAGCCGTTCCGCAATAAAGCGTATGATTGTTCAAGGTCAGGTGGCACTAAACGGCCAAAGAGCCAAGGCGAGCGCGCGGCTCAAAGTTAATGACATAATAAGGATTCAAAGCTTGCCCCCCAAGAAAGTTTTCCTCGTCGGAGAACCCCTGCCGCTGGACGTGCTGTACGAAGACAACGACTGCATCGTGATCAACAAAGCCCCGGGAGTCGTGGTTCACCCGACCGCGGCAAGATCAAGCGGCACTTTAGTCAATGCTCTCCTTCACCACTGTCCCGACTTGGAGGGGATCGGCGGCGAGCGCCGCCCGGGGATCGTACACCGCCTGGACAAAGAGACTTCCGGCGTGATGATCGCCGCCAAAAACGCGCTCGCATTGCAACAACTAGCCCGTCAATTTAAAGAACGTCGAGTGACCAAGGAATACCTGGCTGTGGTCTGGGGAAAGTTAAAAGGCAATCAGGGCGTGATTGATCGCCCGGTCGGCAGACATCGATCGGACCGCAAGCGGATGTCGAGCACCCATTCGATTGCGCATAGCAAAGAGGCGATCACGGCATGGAAGGTTGAGCGCTCTTTTGAAATCAAAGCAGGATCAGTCTCGACCTGGGTAAGCCTGTTGAGACTTAAGCCGCGCACAGGGAGAACACATCAAATTCGCGTCCATCTCGCGGACTTGGGTTATCCGTTGATCGGAGAGAAAATTTATGGCCGGAAAAGGCGGATAGCAGGCCCAGCGAATGCCAAGGTCACGGCTCTACAAAGCTTTGCCCGTCATGCATTGCATGCTGAAAAGCTCGGCTTGGCGCACCCGCGAAGCGGAGTGGCCATGCAATTTCATGCTCCTTTGACTGAGGACATTCATGAACTTCTCGAATTCTTGGAGGGACAAAACCGCTCGGCGAAAGTCCAACCGTTCGGACGGGACCGCAGCGTGGGCAGGAACTGCAGCGAACCGGGTAGGGTTGACAAGGAAAACACTTTTAAATAGTATAATCATAGCATTCAAATCAGCGATCTCTTTTTTTGAATCAGACCCCACTCTGACAGAATCGTTCACTAGGAATCCGACCCGAATTTGATTGGGACTCAATCTTAAGATTCGAATTTAGGTCCACTGTTTCGTCGTACTGACATGCGCTACACACCTTGGTGCGCCCTTTTAGACAAGTCAGGTTCCCGGGATGGGAATCGGACAATGCTTAAATGAGCGGTAACAGGTTTATGGGCTCACGAGGCGCAGGCGGGGATCGCGAACAGGCATCAAGTATTTCCCCCGAGCAGCTGAAAGGAGAGGCAAAGTCTATGGTCCGTGGCAGAACTCGAGCCGAACCCGAGGCCGTGGAAGATAACGGGTTAAATCTCAAGGCGTTGAAAGAGAAGAAAATAAGCGATCTGGCGCTGATTGGTAAGAATTTCAACATCGAAGGTGCAGCGAACATGCGAAAGCAGGAGTTGATTTTTGCCATCCTGCAAGCGCAGACCGAGCAGCACGGCCATGTCTACGGGGAAGGGGTGCTGGAAACGCTTCCGGATGGATTCGGCTTCCTCCGAGCTCCGGACTACAACTACCTCCCCGGCCCGGATGATATTTATGTCTCGCCGAGTCAGATTCGCCGCTTCAACCTCCGCACCGGCGACATTATTTCCGGTCACATTCGTCCGCCGAAGGAAGGCGAGCGTTATTTCGCCCTTCTGAAAGTTGAGTCCATCAACTACGAAGATCCCGAGAAGGCCCGCGAAAAAATTCTTTTCGATAACCTGACTCCGCTTTACCCCAATGAACGATTAAGGCTCGAATTCCAGCCCGAAGACTACACGACCCGGATAGTGGATTTACTGATCCCCATCGGAAAGGGGCAGCGCGGTCTCATCGTGGCCGCACCCAGGACCGGCAAGACGATGATGCTGCAGCATATCGCCAAAGCCATAGCCCATAATCATAAAGAAGTGATCCTGATCGTGTTATTGATCGACGAGCGGCCGGAGGAAGTGACCGATATGCAGCGTTCGGTTGACGGTGAAGTGATAAGCTCTACGTTTGACGAACCGGCGACAAGGCACGTGCAGGTCGCGGAAATGGTCATCGAAAAAGCCAAGCGTCTCGTGGAGCACGGCAAGGACGTCGTTATCCTGCTCGATAGCATCACGCGTTTGGCGCGCGCGTATAACACGGTCGTTCCTCCGAGCGGCAAGATTCTTTCGGGAGGCGTCGATTCCAATGCGCTGCACAAGCCTAAGAAGTTTTTCGGCGCGGCGCGGAACATCGAAGACGGCGGAAGCCTGACGATTATAGCGACGGCTCTCATCGATACGGGCAGTCGGATGGACGAGGTGATTTTCGAGGAGTTCAAGGGCACGGGCAACATGGAAGTTCACCTGGACCGCCGGCTCATGGATAAGCGGGTCTTTCCGGCCATCGACATCAACAAGTCCGGAACCCGGAAAGAAGAGTTGTTGATCGCGAAAGAAGACCTCAACCGTATATGGATCCTGCGCAAGGTTCTATCTCAGTTGAGCGTGGTTGAGGCAATGGAGTTCTTGTTGGACAAGATGCATGGAACCAAGAACAACAAAGAGTTTCTCGAATCCATGAACCAGTAGCCTGCCGAGTTCCGTGCCCGCCTTGCGTAGAACGTCGATCTTTGTTAGATACCGCAAGGTTATCAAGAACATTCACAGCGTAGTCTTGCGCAAGTCTCGCTAACCGGCGCGCCGGTATACCGAGGCTTTTTATTTCACACCTTTTCGGATCCTTTCCGTGGTGCCCTCCGGGGTTTGGAAGGGAGCAGACGAAGAGGGAGGTACAAAACCAAAGGAGTGAAGTATATATGGCTGAAATCTCAATGAAGCAACTCTTAGAGGCTGGAGTCCATTTTGGGCACCAGACGAGCCGTTGGAACCCGAAAATGAAGCCCTATATCTTCGGGGCTCGCAACGGTATTCACATTATCGATCTCCAGCAAACCGTAACAATGTTCAAAGAGGTGGAGGCGGTGGTGAAAAACTTGGCTGCCTCGGGCGGACACATCCTGTTTGTCGGTACCAAGAAGCAAGCCCAGGAAGCCATCAGAGAAGAAGCCGCGCGGTGCGGCATGTTTTATGTCCATCATCGGTGGTTGGGTGGGACCTTAACCAATTTTTCCACCATTCGTCAAAGCATCGAACGGTTGAAAAAGATCGAGGAGATGGAAAATGATCCGAAAATCGTAGACGCGTTGACCAAAAAAGAGTTGCTGGGGCTCAAGCGTGAAAAGGAGAAGCTCGAGCAATCGCTCGGCGGGATCAAGGCCATGAAAAAATTGCCGGACGCGATTTTTGTTGTGGATCCCAAACAGGAGGAAATTGCGGTTCGCGAGGCGAGAAGGCTGGGAGTTCAAGTGGTTGCCGTGATCGACACGAACTGCGACCCGGATATGGTGGATCATAAAATTCCCGGCAATGACGACGCGATTCGGGCGATTCGTCTGTTTTGCGCAGCGATGGCAGATGCTATTATCGAAGGTAAGAGTCTATACGAACAGTCACTGGTGAAGGAAAAGGAGCGCGAGCCCGCTGCCGGCGAGGAAGAGCTGGGCCGACCGACTGAGCGGAGCGCGGCGGGAGGAGTCTAGTTTTCATGGAAGTTAACGCGTCGGTTGTCAAAGAGCTCCGGGAAAAGACCGGCGCCGGGATTATGGATTGCAAGAAGGCGCTGGCTGAATCAGGCGGAGCCTTGGACAAGGCGGTCGAGTATCTGCGCCAAAAAGGGCTGGCCGCGGCGGCGAAGAAAGCGGCTCGAGTGGCTGCCGACGGCGCCGTGGGAGCCTATGTGCATCCCGGAGGAAAAATCGGCGTGCTGGTAGAGCTTAATTGCGAGACGGATTTTGTTGCTCGGACGACGGAGTTTCAGGCGCTGCTAAAAGATATCGCAATGCAAATCGCGGCTGCTAATCCACGATTCGTTCGACCCGAGGATGTCTCGCCTCAGGAAATCGAGGAGGAACGGGAAATCTATCGTCGCCAGGCCGTCGAATCCGGAAAGCCGGAGAAAGTTGTCGGCAAAATTGTCGAAGGCAAAATGGAACGTTTCTATGCCGACGTCTGCTTATTGGAACAGGCTTTCATTAAAGACCCCGACCGGAAGGTTTCCGATATTGTCAACGATGCGGTTTCACGCCTCGGCGAGAACATACAGGTTAGGCGATTTGCCCGTTATCATCTGGGAGAAGGGGCGCAGAAAGACTGATCCGCGAAGCGCTGGGCGGCATGACTGACGGGAGTCTCAAGTACAAACGCGTTATCCTCAAGGTGACCGGAGAAGTCTTCGCCGGCCCGCACCGATTCGGGATCGACGCAAAGACCGTTAAAGCTTTTGCCCAGGAGATCAAGGAAGTCAAGGAAATGGGCTGCGAGATGGCCTTGGTGGTTGGCGGCGGCAACATCTTTCGCGGCGCGGTCGCCAGCGAGATAGGCATGGACCGGGCGAGCGCGGATACCATGGGAATGCTGGCGACCGTGATCAATAGCCTGGCGCTGCAAGACGCGTTGGAAAAACTCGGGGTTTCGACCCGAGTTCTCTCCGCCATCGAAATGCGGCAAGTCGCGGAGCCCTATATCCGGCGCAGGGCGACGCGCCACCTGGAGAAGGGACGGGTCGTTATATTCGCGGGCGGAACCGGCAATCCCTATTTCACTACCGACACGACGGCGAGTCTTCGAGCTATGGAAGTCGGGGCGGAAGTGATCCTAAAAGCCACAAAAGTGGAAGGCGTCTATGACGCCGACCCATTTAAGGTTGAAGGAGCCACGAAGTTCGAGGAACTGACTTATATAGAAGTGTTGAACCGTGAGCTGAAGGTGATGGACTCTACCGCGATATCGCTATGCATGGATCATCAGCTGCCGATTGTCGTGTTCAACCTCATGGAAAAAGGAAACATCAAAAGAGTGGTTTCAGGTGAGCCGATCGGAACTCTAGTAAGCGCGGGGAAACGATGAACGACGCCATATTCACTCAATTGCAGAGAGAGATGGACCAATCCATTGGAGCGCTTCGCAAAGAGCTGTCAAAGATACGAACCGGACGGGCATCCACGGCTCTTTTGGAGGGCATCATCGTTGAATACTACGGGGCCAACACTCCTTTGAATCAACTGGCGACCCTAAGCGCCCCGGAGCCAAGATTGTTGGTTGTGCAGCCTTACGATCGGAGCGTGATCGGCGACATCGAAAAGGGAATATTCAAATCCGACCTCGGCCTGACTCCCGCCAACGACGGCAAGGTGATCCGCGTCCCCATTCCTCAACTTACGGAGGAACGGCGCAAGGAGTTGGTCAAGCACGTCAGGAAAATCGGTGAAGAGTACCGTGTTTCCATCAGAAATCACCGTCGCCTAGCTATCGAGCAGCTCAAAGAGCGTGAAAAGAAGAAGGAAATTACCGCGGATGAAAACAAGCAGGGGCAGGACCGGATTCAGAAAATTACCGACGACTTTATCGGTCGAATCGACAAGGTGCTAAAGGGAAAAGAAGAAGAAATTATGGAGGTCTGAGAACCGCCGAACTTCGCGAACCCCGTCACAATGACCTTTGGGGATTCCTAAGATGCCCCGGAGGCGCCAGCTTATCACGCCCTTGAAGATCAATTGCGCCGGCGAATCATGGATCAGAGCGGCCTAGACAAAAGCCGCTTGCCTCAGCATGTCGCCATCATCATGGACGGCAACGGACGCTGGGCCAAGCTACGCAACAAAAGCCGTATCGAGGGCCACCGGCGCGGCAAAACATCGGTCCGTGTCATTGTGGAAATGAGCCGCAAGATAGGGATCCGTTTCCTTTCGCTTTACGCTTTTTCGACCGAAAACTGGCTTCGGCCCCATGACGAAGTGTACGCCTTAATGGGGCTCTTGGAGCATTACCTGATTGTCGAACAGCCCAAGATGATGCGTTACGGCATTCGGCTTCTGGCCATCGGCGATCGCGACCGTTTACCGGCGAAGGTGAGGCGCACGTTGGAAGCAGTCATCGATTTGACGCGCAATAACAACCGGATGACCGTCGTTCTAGCGCTCAGTTACAGCGGCAGAGACGAGATCGTTCGAATGGTACAAAAGATCGGCCGAGAGGTCCGGGACGGTAAATCCGATCCGAATCATATCGATGAAAGCATGATCGCTGCTCATCTAGACACGCCCGGGGTGCCGGATCCGGACCTGTTGATCCGTACGAGCGGCGAGTTACGCCTCAGCAATTTCTACCTTTGGCAGATCGCCTACACTGAACTCTACGTCACGCCTACTCTCTGGCCGGATTTTCGCGAGGAAGAATACCTGCAAGCCCTGCTGGCGTTCCAACGGCGGCGTCGAAGGTTCGGCAGGACCGACGAACAACTCTTGGACGCCGGGGGTGTCTCAGCGGAGGCAAGTGGAAGCAAATCTTAGATTGCGGCTGGCGACGGCTCTGGTCGGGATTCCGTTGCTGATTGCGCTGGTTGGCTGGGGACACCCGTGGTTGTTTGCATCGGTGATCGTGATCGTGACTTTTGGTGCGCTACGGGAGTTTTTTCTCATGGCCTTTCCAGGTCGCGGCTGGGAACAAATCCTGGGGATGATCTTCGGGCTGGGAGTGTCATTGTGGTTGCTTCTACCGCCGATCGACCTGGCAGCGTCCCTGATGAGCGTCTGGCTTGTCCTGCTTTTTTCAATTTATCTCTTTCGGAGGGGCCGCTGGGAAGAAAGATTCAGCCGGCTGTCATCGACTCTGTTGGGGGCTTTCTATATCGGTTATTTGTTCCCGCATTGGGTCACGTTGTTTCGTTTGCCTGACGGCCGTGATTGGGTCTTCTTCGTCTTGTTAGTTGTTATGGCAGGAGACTCCGCTGCTTACATTGTCGGTCGCCGGTATGGACGCAAGAAACTGGCTCCTGAGTTGAGTCCCGGCAAGACATTGGAAGGGGCGTTGGGATATGTGGCCGGCAGTCTGATCGCCGGCGGGCTCGGCGGTGTGTATCTACTTTCCCAAATAGCGGTAGTCGAAGCAATAGTGATCGCAGGCGTTCTCGGCATCCTTGGCCAACTCGGAGACCTCTTCGAATCTTTCATCAAGCGAGTTTTCGCGGTCAAAGAAGCGGGCACGTGGTTGCCGGGTCACGGAGGATTCTTGGATCGCGTGGACAGCCTTATTTTTCCGGTTGTATTCACCAGCGCGTATGTCAAGGTGTTTCACCTATGAGATCGATCGCATTGCTCGGTTCCACCGGATCTATCGGACTCAGTACGCTCGATCTGGTGCGTCGTTTTCCAGAGCGGTTCAAGATTTGCGGCATGGTTGCCGGGCGGAACGTGAAGCGCCTCGCCTCGCAAATCAAGGACTTTTCACCTAGATGCGTGTCCATTAAGAATGAAGAAGACGTCCCGCGCCTGCGCAGGCTCTTAGGCAACCGGCGGATTGAAATACTGTGGGGAGAAAAGGGCGCGATCGCCGTCGCAACGGCGAGCGAAGTGGACGTCGTCTTGGCCGCGATCGTGGGTGGGGCCGGGTTGGTGCCGACGCTGACGGCCGTCTATGCCGGCAAGGAGATCGCCCTTGCCAACAAGGAGGCCCTAGTGATGGCCGGTGAGATATTCGTCAGGGCGGCACGGGAGAAATCGATTCGCCTTCTGCCTGTCGACAGCGAGCATAGCGCGATCTTTCAATGCCTGCAGGGAAACCGTCGCGAAGAAGTCGACCGAATCATACTAACGGCCTCGGGTGGCCCTTTCCTGCGAACTCCGCTGAGCCGGTTGGATAAAGTAACCGTGGAACAGGCGCTCAAACATCCCAATTGGAAAATGGGGCGGAAGATTACGATTGATTCGGCGACGATGATGAACAAGGGTCTGGAGGTTGTCGAGGCGCGATGGGAGTTCGACATGGAACCGCGCCGGATCGAAGTAGTCATTCACCCGCAGAGCGTTGTGCACTCGATGGTGCGGTATCAGGACGGTTCAATTATCGCCCAGCTTGGTATCCCCGACATGCGCATACCGATTGCTTACGCGCTGGCTTATCCCCATCGGTTGAACGGCGGATGGAAGCCGCTCAATTTGACTCAGCATGGCGAGTTGAACTTCTTGCCGGTGGAAAAAAAGCGCTACCCCGCCCTCAGTCTCGCTTATCAGGCTCTTAAGGAAGGGGGTACCATGGCCGCAGTTTTGAACGCCGCCAACGAGGTCGCTGTCGATGCCTTTTTAGAGCGGAGGATTGGTTTTCGAGATATCCATCGTATAATTGAAAAGACGATGAATAGTCACTCGGCGAGCCCTCCAAAGGAAATCGAGGCGATCCTCGAAGTCGATCGCTGGGCGCGGGGAAAAGCCCAATCGCTCATTCATTGAGTGCTGACTGAAGGAGACTGTGAATGGAAAACGTGATCTACTCGATTGCCGCGGCGGTTATCGGCCTCGGAATCCTTATCGTGGTCCACGAATTCGGCCATTTCATTTTCGCTAAACTGTCGGGTGTTGGAGTTCTGACTTTTTCAGTCGGCTTTGGTCCTAAGCTATGGGTGAAGAAGATAGGCGAGACGGAGTACGCCCTCAGCGCCTTTCCGTTGGGGGGATACGTCAAAATGGTAGGCGAGGACCCGGATGATCAAGTCCAAGCCGCGGATATAGAGAAGTCCTTCGCTCACAAAAGCCTCTTGAAGCGTATAGCGATCGTTGCGGCCGGTCCCGGTTTCAATTTAGCTCTCGCGGTACTCTTGCTCATGCTGGTGTTCGTGTTCTATGGCGTGCCGGTCCTGTCGAATCAGGTGGGCGCGGTGGAGCCAGGCTCGCCGGCAGAAATGGCCGGACTTCAGAAAGCGGACCGGATTGTGGCGCTGAATGGGCGACCGGTGACGGAGTGGGAGGAGCTTTCGAAGGGCATAAAAGAAAGCGGCGGGACGCCATTGGCGGTTCAAATTCTTAGAGAGGGTCAGGAAAAAACTCTTACTATACGGCCGGTGAAAAAAGAGGGGCGCAACATCTTCGGTGAAATACGGGAAGAATGGATGATCGGCATCGGCAGCCAGGTGTCGATCCAGAAGGGAAACCCAGGACTGGCCGTCATAAAGGCGGTGCAGCAAACCTACGAATATTCGAGGCTTACCCTGGTGGCGCTTTTTAAAATGATTACGGGAGAGGTTTCGCCGCGCAATATCGGCGGCCCCATTTTGATCGCTCAGATGGCGGGACAGCAGGCGCAGGAAGGCGTGGGAAGCTTTCTCGCCTTTTTAGCGATATTGAGCATCAATCTCGGCGTGCTGAATCTTTTGCCGGTTCCCGTGCTTGATGGCGGGCATCTCTTGTTCTTTCTGGTGGAGGCGGTTACCAGGCGACCGGTCGCCGCGAAGTACCGGGAGATGGCGCAACAAGTAGGAATATTCCTGTTGATGTTGTTGATGGTTTACGCCTTTTACAACGATATCGCGCGATTCTTCGAAAAACAGGTCGGGGGATGAGGATTCTCGGCATTGATACTGCAACCTCAATTGCAAGCGTCGCGCTGATCGAAGATGGAGAGCTCGCTGCCGAAGAAATTCAGCCGCAAACGGGCACAGCCGTTGCCGCTTCTTCCGCAGCCCCAAGAGCCAATCACGCTGAGACTATTCTGCCGCTGATCGATGCCGTTTTGGGCCGGCATGGATTGTCGGCAAGCCAGCTATCGGGGCTTGCGGCGTCTATCGGGCCAGGTTCCTTCACTGGATTACGGATCGGACTAAGCACCATCAAAGGACTTGGTTACAGTTCCGGAATTCCAGTCGTTGGCGTTTCGACCTTGCTTGCCAATGCGTCGCGAACGACTGAATGGGAAGGACTGATTTGTTCTTTTCTGGACGCCCGAAAGAATGAAGTCTACGCGGCGTTGTTCCGCAAGAGTGGCTCGAAGCTGAGTCGGTTTACGCAAGATATCGTGGCGCCCGCTCGGTCCGTTGTCAGACTTGTTCAAAGTATAGGCGATAGGGCCCCGTGCTTGTTCGTAGGTGAGGGCGCTGAAGTCTATAGGCAACTGCTGTCGGAGACGCTGGGTACGCAAGCTCATCTGCTTAGCGCGGCCGCATTGCCGTCGGTTGCCGCCGCCGTAGCGCGGGTGAGCGAGGAGAGATTTCGGCGCAATGACGTGGACCCTTTGGCGACTTTAATTCCGCTTTATCTGCGTCCGCCGGAGGCTGAATTGAGATCGCGAGATACGCTGCAACTATGCGATATCACGGTGCAAAGCAACGTTGACAAAAATCCGGCTGTAAGATAGATTGAGGCGCGTTCAAGACTTCATAAAAATCAACCTTCATAAAATCAACAAAGGAGGCTCGCTTATGGAAAGCAGAGAAGAACAGGCCATCGTCTCTCTTTTGGACAAAGATCCCGAGCTGAAGAAATATTATGAAGAACATCGAGAGTTGGAGAAAAAACTAGTAGAATTCCAACATAAACTCCACCTCTCGGCCGATGAAGAAGTGGAAAAAAAGAGACTGCAAAAAATGAAGCTCGCGGGAAAAGATAAGATGATGGAGATCCTCGGGCGGCACCGCCAAGCGAGCCCACCCCAATAGGAGCAGTAATGAAAAAGACCGGAGCCGAAATATTCATCGAGTCGCTGAGACACGAGAATGTCAAGACCGTTTTTGGTTTGCCCGGAGGCGTTGTTCTAAAGATCTTTGATGTTCTCTGCCAGCAAAAGGACATCGAGCTGGTTTTGACGCGCCATGAACAGGCGGCGGCGCATATGGCGGAAGGATACGCCAAGGCCACGGGCAAAGCGGGAGTCGTTTTGGTTACCTCAGGTCCGGGGATGACCAATATCGTAACCGGCTTGGCGGATGCCTACATGGATTCGGTTCCTCTGGTTGCTTTCACCGGTCAGGTGTCTACAAACTTGATCGGCAACGACGCTTTTCAGGAAGCGGATAACGTCGGCATTAGTCGTCCCTGCACGAAACACAATGTTCTCGTGAAAGATGTGAACGAACTGGCGCAGACGATCAAAGAGGCATTCTACATCGCGACGAGCGGCAGACCGGGCCCCGTCCTGGTTGATATCCCGAAGGATGTGAGCACGGAGAAAGCCGAATTTAGGTATCCTGCCAGCGTCAGCCTGCGCGGCTACAATCCGACTATCGCCGGAAATAAAAATCAGATCAAGCAGGCGGCTGAAGAGATCATGAAGGCCAAGAAGCCGATCATCTATGTGGGTGGCGGAGCGGTCTTTTCAGACGCCGCCGATGAGGTCCTTGAATTGGCTGAAATAACCCAGACACCCGTCACGATGACGCTCATGGGGCTTGGGAGTTTCCCGGGAACTCATCCGCTCTCGCTCGGCATGTTAGGGATGCACGGCGGTTACTGGACCAACATGGCGATGCACCATGCCGATCTGTTGATCGCGGTGGGAGCTCGCTTCGATGACCGGGTGACCGGCAAACTTTCGGAGTTTTGCCCTGAGGCGCGCGTTATTCACGTCGACATTGATCCTACGTCCATTAAGAAAACGTTTCACGCCCACATACCGATCGTCGGCGACGTCAAAACCGTGCTCCGTCAGCTGAACGTGATGCTCCGTTCGATGGACGGCAATCCGGCTGAGATGAGAGCGCTTCGCGCTCCTTGGTTGAAGCGAGTCGAAGAATGGCTGAAATCTCATCCGCTCACCTATAAGCAGGACGATAAGATTATCAAGCCGCAGTACGTCATCGAGAAACTATACGAGTTCACCAAGCACGAGGCGATTGTCGCCACCGATGTAGGTCAGCACCAGATGTGGGCGGCTCAATATTTCAAGGGCAAAAGACCGCGTACGTGGCTTACGTCGGGAGGCTTGGGAACCATGGGATTTGGTTTTCCGGCCGCCATCGGCGCCCAAAAGGCTTTTCCCGACAGAATGGTTGTTTGCATCACCAGCGAAGGCAGCTTCCAGATGAACTTGCAGGAGCTTGCGACCGCCGCCGAGCACAAGCTGCCGGTGAAAATCGTTCTCCTCAATAACGGTTTCCACGGGATGGTGCGGCAATGGCAGGACCTTTTCTACGAGGGTCGTTATTCGGCGAGCAATTTGGGAAAGATACCTGACTTCGTAAAATTGGCGGAGGCATACGGTATTGTCGGCTTGCGGGCCGTGAAGCCGTCCGAGGCACAACCCGTGCTGCAAGAAGGCTTGAAGCACAAAGGACCGGTGCTGATGGATATTCACACAGATCCCTATGAAAACTGCTATCCGATGATACCCGCGGGAGGCGCTCACCATGAGATGATGTTGGAGGATCCGCCCGAGCTTCGGCAGACGAAGAAAGGGGGAGCGGACAAGAAAAAAGTGGAGGAGGGGGAGGGGGTTCTTCCTGCCTGATTTTATCCCGTGTAGCGCAGAACGGCTCCGCGTGTAGTGCGTGGATGAATGTTCTGAAGTTTTCCAAAGGAAAGAATCCCAAAGCACGGGCATCCTCCCGCGCGCGGGGTTTAGCAGCGAATGGAACACATTATATCGGTTCTCGTCGAGAACAAGTTTGGCGTTTTAGCCAGGGTCGCAGGGCTGTTCAGCGCCCGAGGGTACAATATCGAAAGCCTTTCGGTTGCTGCTACTTTGGATCCGACCGCCTCGATGATTACGATCGTCACGAACGGGGACGATCATGTCATTGAACAGATCATGAAGCAGCTCAATAAGGTCGTGGAAGTTCTCAAGGTCGTCGATCTTACCGAAACTCATTTTTTGGATCGGGAGACCGCGCTTATAAAAGTTCATACAAAGCCGGAGCATAGAGGTGAAGCGATTCGGATCGCAGATATTTTTCGAGCTAAAATTGTCGATTCGTCGCCAACGACCTACACGATCGAGATTACCGGCGATGTCGATAAGGTGGAGGCGCTGATCAATCTCCTCAAACCCCTAGGCATAAAAGAGCTGATTCGCACGGGCCGTATCGCAATCGCGCGTGAAGCCGCGCGCGCCACATCTTTCCGCCGGGAACCGGCGCTCCTGAAGACGTAGCCCAACGCGCATTGCCATGGTCTCCGATGCGGATCAATCCACCACTACGTGACCCCCGGCGGAACTTAAGGGATCTGCCGGATCGCACAGAATCGATTCTATGCCGTAACTCGGCATCTTCGATCCTGTGATCGCGACTTCTGGAGGTTGACTATGACTGTTGGTGATCGAATGACCAGGTATCCGGTCACGGTTTCTCGCGACGATACACTGGCACAGGCGCAAGAAAAGTTACGGAGCGGGGGATTTCGCCAGATCCCCGTGGTCGAAGATCGCCGTTTGATCGGCATCCTTAGCGACCGCGACATTCGCAGGCACGGCAGACACAGCATTGCCGCCAAGGTACAATCGGCAATGACCAGCGAACTGATTACGGTGTCGCCGCGAATGCCGCTCGAAGAAGCCGCCCGTTTGTTGCTGATTCACAAGATTGGCGCGTTGCCTGTGCTCGATGAGAACGAACTGGTGGGTATCATCTCGACGAGCGACATTCTCCAAGCCTTCGTCGACCTTGTTGCATCGAAAAGTCAATCCGATAAATGAAGAGTGCGGTCCATGGTCCGCCCAGACACGGCGCCCTTTGTGCGCGCGGTGCTCTGGTAAGTGTCGGTTGAAGAATGGGTTTTTAGTCGTTATTCTGTAAGAGAATTTGGGGGAGAACGATGCAGGTATACTACGATCGGGACGCCAATCTGAAGATTCTGAGCGGAAAGAAAGTTGCTGTTCTTGGCTACGGAAGCCAAGGCCATGCCCATGCCAATAACTTGCGCGACTCGGGCGTAGACGTGGTGGTCGGTTTAAGAAAGGGGAGCAGCTCATGGCCCAAGGCCGAAAACGCCGGGCTCAAAGTTGCCGAGACCGCTGACGCTGCTTCCAGCGCAGATATCGTCATGATTCTTCTGCCTGACGAGTTGCAAGGGGCGGCCTACGAAAAGGAAATCAAACCCGGGCTCAGGAACGGCAACTATCTTGCGTTCGGACATGGGTTTAACATCCACTTCAAACGCGTCGCCCCCCCCTCAGGCGTCAATGTTTTTATGGTGGCGCCGAAGGGACCCGGTCATTTAGTCAGGAGTGAATATCAGAAAGGGCGCGGCGTACCGTGTTTGCTGGCTGTGCATCAAGACCCATCCGGCGATACAAAACCGGTGGGGTTGGCTTATGCCAGCGCGATCGGGGGCGCGCGGGCGGCGGTCATCGAAACGAGCTTCAAGGACGAGACGGAAACCGATCTATTTGGCGAGCAGGCCGTGCTTTGCGGCGGGCTGACCTCGCTCATTCAGGCCGGCTACGAAACGTTGGTCAATGCCGGGTATCCGCCGGAAATGGCCTATTTCGAATGCGTTCATGAGGTCAAGTTGATCGTTGACCTGATTTACGAAGGCGGTTTGACCAACATGCGATACTCCATCAGCAACACGGCTGAGTATGGGGATCTGACCCGTGGAAAGCGAGTTATCGGCCCCGAGGTTCGCCAAGCCATGCAGAACCTTCTGAAGGATATTCAGGCAGGCAAGTTTGCCGAAGAATGGATCGATGAGTATCGCTGCGGCATGCCGCATTTTACCGAGTTGCGCAAAGAAGCGGCGAATCATCCGCTTGAAAAAGTCGGTGACAATCTCAGATCCATGATGCCATGGTTGGCGCAGAACCGGCTGGTAGACAAGAGCAAAAACTAATTTGTTTCGTTCAATGAAGATCGCTAGAGAAGGCTATCCGCTGATTCTGACGGCGGGCGCGTTTGCGACCGCTGCCTTTGCCGCCGGCTGGCAGGGGATCGGAATAATATTTGTAATCTTGGCGCTGGGGCTTCTGGGCTTCTTTCGTGATCCGGAGCGATTTCCGCCTCAAGAAAAGGGGCTGATCCTAGCTCCCGCGGATGGCAAGGTCGTTAGCATCGCGGCCGTCCAAGGTGATTCGCTTTTTGAAGAGGCGAGGACCCGGTTGAGTATCTTCTTGTCGCCGCTCGATGTTCACGTTAACCGGACCCCGGTCGAGGGTAAGATCGAACAGATTCACTACCAGCCGGGTAAATTTTTTGCCGCCTATAAGCAAGAAGCTTCCAGGGACAACGAGCAAAATGCTTTGAGAATTGTAGATGGTGCAGGCAGGAAAGTAGAAGTCGTGCAGGTTGCCGGGGTGCTCGCACGGCGGATCGTATGTCGTGTCAAAAAAGGCGATATGCTGGACCGCGGGCAGCGATTTGGCCTTATTATGTTCGGATCAAGAACGGATCTTTATCTACCCGACGGATGTCGTGTCAATGTGACTGAGGGGGAAAGGGTCAAGGGCGGAGAAACGATCGTAGCGAGGTTTGTATGACGAACGCTCCGGAACCGGAACAATTTCCGAGGAATAAAGTACGACTTCTGCACCGGAGAGTGAGGCCGCGCGTTCCTCTCAAGCAGAGAATGCCGGCGGAGAAGTTGCGAAAGGGCGTTTATCTCATCCCCAGTCTGTTTACAGCCGGAAATCTGATTTGCGGTTTTTTTTCGATTCTTTCAACATTCAAAGGCGAATATGTTCACGCGACCCTATTTATTATCGCAGCGAACGTATTAGACGGTTTGGATGGATATGCCGCTCGTTTGACCAAGACAACCAGCCAATTCGGCATTGAATTTGATTCGCTCGCGGATATCGTATCCTTCGGTGTGGCGCCAGCGGTGCTCGCCTATTATTGGGCGCTGGCGCCTTGGGGTACCTACGGATGGCTGGCGGCTTGTTTGTATGTGGTTTGCGGCGCGCTCAGGCTCTCCCGTTTTAACGTGCAAATTCGCAACATCGAAAGGAGCCATTTCGTCGGCCTTCCCATTCCGGCGGCCGCCGAGATGATCGGGGCTACCGTCTTAATCTATTACTTCTTGGGTGGAGAGGGGGCTCCCAGCAAGCAGATTGTTCTCCTCTTGGAGATTTACGCATTAGCCGGTCTGATGGTGAGCAGTTTTCACTATTTCAGTCTCAAGAAGGTGGAACGGCACAAACGGCACCCCTTCTGGATGTTGGTTTCTGGGGTTGTTTTGATTATATTCATCATCGCGGAGCCTCAGCTGATGTATTTTACGATATTCCTGTTATATACCTTATCGGGTCCTCTCTTATGGTTATGGACGCTTAACAAGCGTCGGCGGGAGAAGAGAGGGGGGATGGCGGGAGCGATGCCATAAACCCCGGCTCAGAAAATGCGAAGAAATACTCCCGTTGGCCATGCCACGGGAGTTTTCATTTTTGGAGCAGGTTACGGGAAGACGAATGGAGGATCATTCCATGTCAGCAAAGGCAGCAGAGACTGATTTTGTAAGAATATTTGATACGACGCTCCGGGACGGTGAGCAATCCCCGGGCGCGAGCATGACAGTCGAGCAGAAAGCGGTGATTGCCCGGCAACTGGAAAAGCTTGGGGTAGATATTATCGAGGCGGGATTCGCGGCTTCTTCTGACGGGGATTTTGAGTCTGTGCAACGGGTCTGCAGAGAGGTGAAACGGCCGCGGGTGCTGAGCCTCGCGCGGTCTCAGGAGGGGGATATCAATAAAGCGCTCAAGGCGGTCGAACAGGCCAAGAATCCCGGCATCCATGTTTTCATCGCGACCTCCGATATTCACCTGAAACACAAACTAAGGATGTCGCGGGAACAGGTTCTGGAAGCCGCCGTGAAAGCGGTCAGCTACGCAAAGAGACACATCGATTATATCGAATTCTCGGCCGAAGACGCGTCGCGCAGCGACGCGGAATTCATGATTCAGGTGTTCCGCGAAGTGATTCGAGCGGGCGCCAGTACGATCAACGTCCCGGATACCACGGGTTACGCGATTCCATCAGAGTTCGGCGCCTTGATCAGCAATCTCATTGAACGGACTGCCGGAGCCGATCGGGTAATCTGGAGCGCCCATTGTCATAACGACTTGGGGCTTGCCGTAGCGAACTCCCTGGCCGCGGTTCATAACGGCGCCAGGCAAATCGAATGCACCATCAACGGCATCGGCGAACGCGCCGGCAATACCTCTTTGGAAGAAGTCGTGATGGCTTTGCGGACGAGGAAAAATTATCTCGATCTCAACATGAATATTACGACGGAGCAGATCTATCCGACTTCCCGGTTGGTCTCGCAAGTCACCGGCATCCCGATTCCAATCAACAAGCCCATTGTCGGGGATAATGCTTTCGCGCATGAGGCAGGGATTCATCAGGATGGCGTGCTTAAGTACAAGCAGACGTATGAAATCATGACCCCGGAGTCGGTGGGCATCAGCGGAAACAAGCTCGTCATGGGCAAGCACTCGGGACGCCACGCTTTCGATGAGCGGCTAAAGCACCTGGGCTTCAATCTGAGCAAGGAAGATATGAACAGCGCATTTGTGCGTTTCAAAGAATTGGCGGATAAAAAGAAGAACGTTTACGACGAGGACATCGAAGCGATCATCGCGGAGGAAATCCTCAGGGTTCCAGGGCAGCCGGATCGTTACGAGCTATTGTATCTAAACGTCAACTCCAGCTCGGACGGCATTCCCTCGGCAACCGTGAAGATGCGCGTTAACGGGCAAGAACAAATGGATTACGCGTCGGGTGACGGCGTTGTCGACGCGTGTTACAAGGTGATTGCTAAGATTACCGGCTCCCGGTCGCAGCTCGTTCGATATACGGTGAACGCCATCACCGGGGGCGCGGATGCGCAAGGGGGAGTTTCTTGCATTATCGAGGATGATGGCATGCGGGTTTCGGGACAAGGCGCGCACACCGACATCATCATGGCCAGCGCGCTGGCGTATATCAACGCTTTGAACAAACTGGAAGGTCGGAAGCACTATCGGCAATTGGTGGAGAGGGGGGGGCCATGAACTGCAAGGTCGCGGTTCTACCTGGCGACGGAATCGGACCGGAGGTCATGCGGGAGGGAACTCAGGTTCTGAACGCAACGGCAAAGCTCTACGGTTTTAGCGTCACATTGGAAGAAGGGACCGTCGGCGGCGCCTCCATCGATACCTACGGGAAGCCGCTTACCGACTCCGTCCTCAAGCTTGCCAAGGAAAGCGACGCAATTCTTTTGGGCGCGATGGGCGGGCCGAAGTGGGATGGTCTCGATTACTCTATCCGGCCGGAGCGAGCCCTTCTTGGGTTGCGGCAAGAATTAGGATTGTTCGCCAATCTCCGTCCGGTAAAATTGTTCTCGGCCCTGGCGTCCGCTTCAACCTTGCGGCGGGAAGTTGTCGAGGGAACGGATTTATTGGTCGTGCGGGAGCTCACCGGCGGGATTTACTTCGGCCAGCCGAAAGGCGTCACCCGGCTTCCCGATGGCACCGAGCGGGGCGTGAACACCGAGGTTTACACCACGCCGGAGATCGAACGCATCGCCGAAGTCGCTTTCGAAGCGGCGCGCAAACGCCGGCGGAAAGTCACGTCCGTGGATAAAGCGAACGTCCTGGAGGTGACCGAGCTCTGGCGCAAAGTCGTGACCCGGGTGCGGAAGGAAAAAAGCTATGAGGATGTTAAGCTTGAACACATGCTCGTGGATAACTGCGCCATGCAGCTGATCCGCGATCCAAAGCAATTCGACGTTTTAGTGACGACCAACATGTTCGGCGATATCCTCAGCGACGAAGCTGCTATGCTGACCGGTTCGATCGGCATGCTGCCCTCAGCGAGTTTAGGCGGAAAAGTCGGCATGTACGAGCCGGTTCATGGCACCGCGCCGGATATCGCCGGCCAGGATAAAGCGAACCCGCTGGCGACGATTCTCACCGTCGCTCTGATGTTGCGCCATTCTTTGAACCGACCGGAAGCAGCGGACCGGATCGAACGCGCCGTAGAGGCCGTTTTGAATAGCGGTTACCGGACTCTCGATATTCAAGAGAAAGATTGCCGGCCGGTGGGATGCAAAGAAATGGGGCGCTTAGTACGAGAGAAGATGGAAGCGCTTGGTTAAGCGCTCAGGGTAGGGGCCGAACGGATTGATACCTTCGGATTGCGATCTCGGATTCCATCTAAAAGCCAAAAGTGCTAGAGAGGGCTCGTGAATAAGGAGAAGTATAACGTTGCGATCGTCGGGGCGACCGGGGCAGTCGGCGAACAGCTGCGCGAAGTGCTGGAGGAGCGGAAATTTCCGGTGGGCGACCTGCGTCTTCTGGCCTCTGAGAGGTCGGCTGGACAATTTCTTCCCTTTAGGGACAAGCGGATTCGCGTCGAGATTCTCAACCAGGACTCGTTTGGAGACATCGACATAGGATTATTTTCCGCCGGGGGGAGTGTCAGCGCTAAGTTCGCCCTGGTTGCGGTCGGGGTGGGCGCCGTAGTGGTGGACAATACGGCCGCTTTTCGAATGGAACCGGATGTCCCGCTGGTCGTGCCAGAGGTCAACGGGAAAGAAATCGCCCACTATAGGAATCGCGGAATCATTGCCAACCCAAACTGCTCGACGATCCAGATGGTCGTGGCGCTTAAGCCGATTCACGACGCAGCCCGGATCAAGCGAGTGGTGGTTTCGACTTATCAGTCGGTTTCGGGCGCAGGCCGCAAGGCGATAGACGAGCTCAGCCAACAAGTCACCGCTCTCTATAGCGGGCGGGAACTGGAGACGGAGAAGTTTTCGCATCAGATCGCCTTCAACTGTATTCCGCAAATCGACGCTTTCGTGGACGGCGGCTATACCAAAGAAGAGATCAAAATGATCAACGAGACGCGCAAGATTCTCGGCGAACCTTCGTTACGGGTCACCGCGACCAGCGTCCGCGTGCCGGTTTTTTGCAGCCATTCGGAGTCGGTAAACATAGAGACAGAAAAAAAGCTCACGGCGGCGGACGTTCGGGCGATACTGCGAGAGGCGCCCGGCGTGTTGGTGTGCGATGAGCCTGAGAAGGGCATTTATCCGATGCCGATCGACGCCGTAGGTAAGGATGCGACCTTCGTGGGGAGGATCCGCGAAGACAACTCCGTTCCTAATGGGATCAATCTTTGGATCGTGGCCGATAACCTGCGCAAGGGCGCGGCTCTCAATGCCATTCAAATCGCCGAGATCCTGATTCGCGATTACCTTTAGAATTGCGACGCTGATGGAAAGCGAGCTCGCCGGGAAACGTCTCCGTGAACATCAAACTCACGATCGAGTATGACGGAACGAACTATCACGGGTGGCAGATCCAACCAAACGGTGAGACCATTCAAGCTATCCTCGAACGGGCTATCTCGACTTTCTTCGGAATTCATACCCGTCTTATAGGTTCAGGGCGAACCGATGCCGGTGTTCATGCCCTTGGCCAAGTCGCCAATTTTTTTTGTGATGGCGCGCCCGACCTGGCCAAACTGGGGAGAGGTCTCAACGCTCTTACACCGCCGGATGTCGTCATCAAGGCGGTTGAAATCGCGCCGGACTCTTTTGATTCGCGGCGTAGTGCGAAGAGCCGCGTGTATCAGTATCGGATTCTTAACCGCGCGTTCCCTTCATCGTTTCACCTGAACCGGGCTTGGCACATTCACGATTCATTGCGATTGGAGCCTATGCGTGAGGCGATCGTTCTCCTCGAAGGAGAGATGGACTTTACGTCATTTCAGGCAGCCGGTTGCGATGCTGATCACGCTGTCAGAAAGGTGTATCGAAATTCTTTAGAAAAATGCGACGAGTTTCTGCTGTACAACGTTGAGGCGACTGCATTTCTCCGGCATATGGTGCGGAACATCGTCGGGACCCTGGTTGAAGTGGGCCGTAAGCAGCGCAGTCCTCAGTCCTTTGGCGAACTACTGGAAGCGCGAGATCGTACCAAAGCCGGGCCGACGGCCCCCGCGCACGGGTTGTTCTTGATGGAAGTGAAATATTGATTCAGCCACGGCCATCGCCCTTCACGGCTCATCGTTCGATTGCGGCGTGTCGTCGCTTATCTTCGATCTATGAATAATCCGGGCTGGCACGTTGCGGATCCGCAGCGGCTGTAGCTCCGCATGGTTTGACATCAAGGAGTCGTATCTTTTATACCCGATGGTGCAAATATCGCCCGATACGTAACGGAGGATTCGTCGATGATGCCAAACTACGATAACTTTTATGACGTTTATTCCAAGGCCAAAAAGATCAGGATCAAATGGCCAAATAAGGCCCGGATGGCGATTGCCCTCGCGGGCAATTTGGAAGCGTGGACGGAAATGGCGAATCCCAAGTATAGGCGGACCCGTCACGTCGGCGGGTCGAACCCGATTAAGGAAGACGATGTCAAGTCGCAGTACGATTGTCGCACCGCCAGCGAGAACGATTACGGCGGGAGAACCGGAATCTGGCGGATTCTGCGGATTTTGGACAAGTACGGCGTGAAGGCATCTTTTAATACCAATGCGCTGTGTATCCATCGTTACCCTGAGGCGGTGAAGGCCGTTCATGAGAGAGACCATGAGATCGTCGGCCACTCCTATGCCGAAGACGTCCAGTTGATTCATCTCACGGAAGAAGAGGAGCGAGAGGAAATACGGACGTGCGCGAAGATGTTCCAGGATTTTGTCGGTGTAAAGCTCACAGGTTGGCTTACTTCCGGCATGCGTCACACGGAACGGACACTGGGAATCTTGGCGGACGAAGGGTTCCTGTGGCATGGCGACGCGGTGAATGACGACAATCCATATCCGGTGAATATCAAAGGCAAGACGATGATCATCGTTCCTTACAAGAACGCGATCAGCGGGCTCAACGATACGGGTATGTATCGAAGAGGTATCACGGCGCGGGATGTCTTTAATTCGTTTAGGGACGAATTCGACCTTCTCTATGAAGAATCTGCTGAAGAGCCGAAGATGCTGACGTTGGCGATGCACTGCCAGATGGCGTTCCCGGCAACGGGGAAGATTTACGACGAGGCGATTAAGTATGCCAAGTCGTTCCCCGATGTCTGGTTCGCACGAAGAATCGACATCGTTAAATGGGTCAGGGAAAATTGCCT
>JBOHVS010000135.1:0-14346 GCA_050735975.1 Binatia bacterium
GGGGGTGCCTTCAATGACCTCGGCCATCAGACCCTGCACGTTGTCAAAGTCAGGCTTGGTTCCCGTAAGCAGCAACTCTGCAATGTCTTCTCGCTTCCACTGACCAATACCGGTTTCCGTATCGGGCGTGATATTTGGCACTGCCTCGCCTAACGGGCCGACTTCCTTACCGGCGCCGGCGAGATAGAGCGAACGGTTTGGAACGCCGATAGAATTTCTTGGCGTATGGCAGTCGCCACAAAGCGACACATGGTCGACGAGATAGCGGCCACGCTCGATGCCACTCTTTGGCGCTTGCGCCGGCGGCACGGAGAACCGTCCGAAGACTTTCAGCCACACAGGAACTCCCAGGCTGCGCGAGAAGGGTGCCCAGCTTTTTATCTCCGGCGTGGCCTGCTTGATGGGCTTCAGCGTTCGTAAATACGCAATGAGCGCTTTTAAATCCTCCTGCGCCATCCCAGAGTAGGCTTCGTAGGGCATGACCGGCAATATTCTGCTGCCGTCAGCTCGAATACCGTTAACCATCGCGTCGTGGATCTGTCTATCCGTCCAGCTGCCCAGCCCGGTCCCCTTATCCTGGGTTATATTGGTGGTATACACCGTCCCGAATGGGATAGGAAAAGCCCTGCCTCCGGCATGCGGTGTCCCTTTCGGATCTGTGTGACAGGCGCAACCGCCGGCGACAGCGAAGATGTATTGACCCCGGGCGGCTAGATCCTTGTTGGCGTTTTGCGCATAGCCAATAGCGGGCATCAGGAGCAACAAGATCAGCGGCACAAGGAAAAACAAGTTTCGATCTTTGCCGGTTGTTCGATTTGGTATAAGATTCTTTAGCATTTCCCTTGCTCGCGAATTCTTTTATCTAAGTATTTCAATGCCCCATAAAAAATTTGGTTGGTGGGCGCTTGTTTTCCGGCTTGTTGTAGAGTCTTTACCACTATCCCATTGAAAGCTTCGCATTCAAGCGGCTTCCCTGATTCAAGGTCCTGCAGCATCGAGGGCTTAAAATCGCCCAGGCTCTTCGAGAACGACAGCGTATCATTTATCACTCCGGCAGCGAGCCCAATTCCCCTGGTTCGCGCCGCCGCACGAACCTCATTCATGCAATCGACCGCGAGCTTTGTCAGCGATTCCGACTCCACGATTTCCTTCACGGTTGTCCGCGTGAGACAAGCGATGGCGCAGAAAGCAGCATTCCAAAGGAGTTTTGCCCACTGAGTCCGTCGAATGTTCGTTTCGAGTTCGCACGGTATGTTTGCTGACGCGAACGCCTTTTGCGCGGCTGCGGTTGATTCACGAGAGCCGTCGTCCAATTGACCAAAGACGATCCTGCCCGCAGCCGAATGATGGATCACTCCAGGCGCGGCAATTTTGGCGCCAAGGTAAACGACACCAGCGAGAGCGCGTTGGGCGCCCCAAAGCTCGGCGATTAGGTCAATATTGTCGACGCCGTTTTGCAACGATAAAACCAGGGTTTCCCGGCCCATCAAAGGCGCTAAGCTTTTCGCGCACGTTTCCGTGTCGTAAGACTTGACGCAAAATAAAACTAGATCAACTATGCCGGCGGCGGCCGGTTCGGAGGTGAAGAGAGAATGTCGGATGTGGAGGTTGCCGCCGGGACTCTTTACCTTGAGCCCCTCGCAACGCATTGCGTCTAAGTGCGTGCCGCGCGCAATGAAGGCAACGCGATGACCGGCGGCAGCGAGTTTCGCGCCGAAGTAGCCGCCGACGGCTCCGGTACCCATTATGGCGATTCGCATGCTTGATCGGTTGCGCAGACCGTTGAAAAAGGCATTTGCTGAGTTGCGCTCGAACGCCGCGCTCCTTACGCAGGTTTAGGTTAAAGCTTAGCTCGATCTAAGCCTGAGCCTCAACCTTCCGAAGCTCGCGCCCTTGCAATTGGAACTTTCGGCGGTCTGCGAACGGCCTTCGCAACTATCCCAATTCACTGTTCGAGCCTATTTATGTTATGGGTGATGATAATGTCAATCTCAAGATATTCGCATACAAAGAGATTAGAAAGGTTACTTCACGGATTTAAGCTTTGATGGACCTATGCTATTAAAAGAACAGTATGGAAAAGATAGATCCGCAGCAGGACCATAAACTGCTCAAGAATTTCAGGCCGGGGCAGCAAGTCGAGTTTCGGGGCAAGCGTTACGTGATTCAGCGCCGCACGACGCTTGCTTCTGGAGAAGCCGCTGTCGTTTTGCAGGGAGGCGCAGAGCAATTCGTCATCACCGCAGCGCGGCTCCTTGCCGGAGCCAAATAACGGTTATCGGAATCCATAGGGAGATCATCAATGGGGAAAATACGTCTGGCTCTAGCATGCTGGGATTACGACCGGACGCGCGCGCTCCAAGACGGGCGAGTCGAAGTCGAAGGGGTGGATCTCAGCTATCTGCCCCTGCGGGTGGAAGAAACATTTTGGCGCATGTTGCGCTACGGCGAATTCGATGCGGCGGAGCTTTCCACAGGTTCTTACTTGATGGCGCGTGACAAGGGCGCACCCAGATTCATTGCCATTCCGGCGTTTCCATCGCGCGCGTTCCGCCACTCCTGCATTTACATCAACACTGATTCGCGCATTAAGAACCCCGGCGATATGGCCGGCAAGCGCGTCGGTGTTCCGGAATATCAAATTACGATGGCGATCTGGGCGCGCGGCATCTTGCAGCACGAGTACGGCGTGGCGGCGGAAAAGATGAAGTGGTTTACCGGAGGCGAGGAGCACCCGGGCCGCGAAGATAAAATCCGGCACGATCTGCCTCCGACGATCGACATACAACCGATCGGGCCGGAGAAGACGCTATCATCCATGTTAGAGAAGGGCGAGATCGATGCCATGATTTCCGCCCACATGCCGTCGCCCTTCGTGCGGCGCCACCCGAAAGTGCAGAGATTGATTCCGAACTTCCGCGAGGTCGAACAGGATTATTTTTGCCGTACCAAGATCTTCCCGATCATGCACACCGTAGCGATACGGGAGGAATTCTATGAAAAACATCCGTGGGTGGCGCAAAGTTTATTTAAAGCGTTCAACGAATCGAAACGGATCTGCCAGGAGGCGATGTACGAATTCTCGGCTCTTAAATATATGATGGCCTGGTCGATCGATGAAATGGAAAAGGAGCGCGAAATTCTCGGCGATGACCCGTGGGCTTACGGACTCGAAGCTAACCGCCACGTGCTGGAAACGCTTGTGCAGTATGCCCGCGAGCAGGGTCTGATTAAAAAACGCCTTGACTTAAAATCTTTATTTGCCGTAAGCACTCTGGAAGAGTTCAAAATCTAACGCGTCCCGATACCCCCAAAGCCAGAGCGATTTCTGAGTATCATGGCCAACGAAAAGGTAGAAACCCTGGAAGAAACCAAGTGGTGGATTGATCGCGGTCCGGTCAAGGAGCGGGAGAAGCCGGCTGCTCCGGCTCGGGGTATCATTGAGAAATGGGCCTATGAGCTGCTCAAGGGCTACAACCAAGATCACGCGATGAAGAATCTTGTCGATATCAACTCGAAATTGCTTAAAGAACTCTCGGCCGCGCCAGGAGAATGGGGTTATTTCTCAATGGAAGTAGGCACTTACCCGCCCGAGAAACTAGCGAAGATCAAGAACGGATTAGCGCTGCCGCCGGGCGCGCGAGGTCTGGTAATCGATGCCGGCTATTCGGTAAGACTCGTAATCACCGGTGAACCTGTCGGAGAGCGGTACGTCGACATCAATTTTACGGATGCTCCAGCACTCGATTACTGGGTCGATGGCCAGCTGATTGAAGAAAGAGTCTTTTCGAATGTCGGCGAGGCACTGAAGCGGATCAGACCTGACCTGCGCAGTTATCTGAACCGGTCCGAATAGCTTGGCGGCGCCGCAGCTCCGGGGCGCAACGTTTGTAAGAGATTCTGCAATTTCTGACCGGCCATCTTAAGGACTAAGCGGTTTTTGCCTTGCTTTTTTTGAGCTTCGCTGCTTCGTCCAGAAAATTATCACGCGGGATCGGCACTAACGAAGTGACTTCGAGACCGTACCCGCGTAACCCCACAAGATGTTTTTTGTTATTGGTCAGCAAACGCATTTTACGAACACCTAAATCGCGCAAGATCTGTGCGCCGATGCCGTACTCCTTAAAATCGGCCCGATAAACGAACGAAGGATTCATATCCCTTTGCTGTTTTCCCTCAACCGTGGGATAGGTCACCATTGCCGGCCGTAAGCCCTTGTGCTCGGGCTGCAGGTAAAGAATAACTCCTTTCCCTTCTTTCCCGATAATTTCCAGTGAGCGCTGGATGACCGCCCCGGTATTCAGGAATTCAAAGCCGAAGACATCACCGGCCACGTATTTGGTGTGAACCCGCACCAAGGTCTCCTGCTTGGCTGAGATTTCGCCCTTTACCAATGCCAGGTGTTCACTCTGGTCCACGTGGGTGTTGTAGACGATAGCCTGGAATTCTCCTCCGAATCGGGTCGGCAGGGGAGCTGCCGCCGCACGATAAACAAGGGAGTCATAGTTCAGCCGGTATTGGATAAGATCGGCGACAGTCACCACCTTGAGTCTATGCTTTCGGGCAAACCTCATGAGATCAGGCTGGCGTGCCATAGTCCCATCGTTCTTCATGATCTCGCAGATAACTCCGGCGGGTCTGAGGCCTGCCAAACGAGCCAAATCGACAGAACCCTCCGTCTGACCCGCCCGCACTAAAACCCCGCCTTTTCTTGCCCGCAAGGGAAAAATATGGCCTGGAGTGGCAAGATCCTGCGGTTTCGCATCGTCGGCGATCGAGTCGAGAATCGTTTTTGCCCGATCCGCCGTCGAAATTCCGGTGGAAATTCCTTGGGCGGCGTCAACTGAGACCGTAAACGCGGTGCCGAAGGGCGAGGTATTCTCCGAAACCATCATCGGGAGGCCGAGCTTTCTGACGCTTTCCTCGGTCAGCGAAAGGCAAATTAACCCGCGTCCATGAGTGGCCATGAAGTTGATTGCTTGGGGAGTAACCTTTTCCGCCGCCATACAAAGATCCCCCTCGTTTTCGCGATCTTTGTCGTCCATCAGGATAACCATCCGCCCCCGGCGGATCTCGTCGATGGCTTCTTCTATGGTGGCTAACGGCATGGGCCACTACTCTACCACCTTGACCTGTGGGGTCAACTGTCAAAAAGCGGCATGTGGTAGTCACAAGTTCCGGCTGTCAAGTCTTTTTAGATTCGAGGTGATTTTCGCGTTAGATTCCTTCACATCATTATTCTTGCTAGATTGGCGCTAGAGCCATCAGGTAGGAGCAGGAAAATGAAGGTCGGTTTGATTGGCCATCGAGGCGCGGGGAAGACGACGATTTTCAATATGCTTACCGGCTTGCAGGCGCAGGTCGGTCGTTTCGGGACGAAAGAGGAGGTTCACCTGGGGGTGATCAAAGTCCCGGATGAGCGAATTGATAAACTTTCACAAATCTTCAAGCCGAAAAAGACAACTTACGCGGAGATACGTTTTACGGATTTTCCACCCAGCCAGGGCGAAGACAATCTCAAAAACAATAATGCTCTGGTGACGCAGATGCGGGACGTGGACGCTATCGCGCTTGTGCTTCGTAACTTCGACTCCGAGGGGGATCCCCTCAAACAGTTGAACGATCTCGTCACCGAGATGATCTTGGCGGACCTCGCCGTGGTGGAAAATCGTCGCACGCGGTTAAAAAAAGAGAAATCCCGGCCGCTCGAAGAAGCGCTGCTTGAGCGGTGCGTGAGAGCGCTTGAAGACGAGCAGAGCCTCAGAAACTTGAACTTCACCCCGGATGAAGAATCTCTACTTTCAGGCTTTGGTTTTCTTAGCCGCAAGCCCTTGCTCGTCCTGTTTAACCAATCTGAGGAGCAAGCCGGGCATGCGCTGGATACTTCGCTTCAGGAGGAGTTGAGACGGCGCGGGTTAGAAGGCTTGGCGCTGGCCGGTAAAGTGGAAATGGAGATTGCTCAACTCGATGAAACCGACCGCGCGGCATTTCTCAAAGACATCGGGATTGTAGAACCCGCACGCGACCGGTTCATTCGCGCTTCGTACCACCTGTTAAATCTGATCAGTTTCTTCACCACGGGCGAGGACGAAGTGCGCGCCTGGACCATCACTCAGGGAACGGTGGCGCGCAAAGGCGCCGGCAGGATCCACAGCGACATCGAACGCGGCTTCATCCGGGCCGAGGTCATCGCATATAACGAATTCGTCGCGCTTGGGAGCGAAGCGAAGTGTAAGGAAGCCGGCAAGCTCCGACTGGAGGGCAAGGACTATGTCGTCCAGGATGGCGACATTATCCATTTTCGCTTCGCGGTATAGCTGCGTAATCGGGCGCTTGTCTTAGCCCGCTGCATTTGTTAGTCCTGCCGAAATCAGAACATATCTGTGAAGGGCGTAACAATGAAAACTCTCATTCAAGGCGGCTATATTGTCGGTTTTGACGGCAAAGAACATGAGATTATCAAAGACGGCGTTGTTGTCTTTCAGAATGATCAAATCGAGTTCGTCGGGAGAGAATATTCGCAGCCGGTAGACAGAAAGATCGACGCCGAGGGTTGCCTGGTTTCGCCGGGTTTCATCGACACTCATTTTCACTCCGGCATCAATGCCAGCGACTACATTCTCAACGATTCGACTAAGACCGATTTTTTCGCTGCCAACTATTTGGCGCATGGCGGGCCGACCCGCGAAGGCGCTCACGCGGCCCATTTAAAGGATGTCGATGTAGGCCAGCGCTTTTCTCTGATCCATGTCCTTAAAGGCGGCGTAACGACCACGTTTGAGATCGGCGGCCCCGGCGGAGAGCCGGATCGGTATGTTGATATGATCGATCAGGTCGGTATCCGTTGCGCCACCGGTCCGAGCTACAAGAATGTCAGTTTCTTCCATGATCGCGCGGGCCGGTTGGAATATGATTGGGACGACCCTCGAGGCAGTGAAGGTCTGAAGAAGGCCGTCGACTTCGCCAAGAAACATAATCGGGCTTGCAATGGGCGCATGACCGCCATGCTGTTTCCCGGCCATGTGGATTCCTGTACCCCGGCGCTGCTGAAAGACACTAAAAAAGCAGCGAAAGACGCCGGCGTTCGCATTCAGATTCACGCCACGATCAATCTCTTCGAATTTCACACGGTCATGCAGCGTGAACGTTGCACCCCGATCGGGCTGCTGAAAAAGATCGGCTTTCTCGATCCGGAAGTTTCCCTGTCTCATTGCATCTTCGTCAGCGGTCACAGCTGGCTCGCCTATCCTTACGGCGACGACCTCAAGATCATCGCCGATTCCGGCGCATCGGTCGCCTACAGCCCGCTCAAATACTTGAAGCTTGGCATCCTGATGGAATCGTTCGACAAGTATCTGAAATATGGAATCAACATGGGTATCGGTACCGATACCTTTCCGAAGGACATCATCTCCGATATGCGCTACGGCGCGCTTGCATCGCGCGTCGCCGAGAAAAGCTTCATGGCCGGCCACCCGCGCGACCTCTTCAACGCGGTGACCCTGGGTGGCGCAAAGATGCTCGGACGAGACGATTTAGGAAGGTTGCAAAAGGGCGCCAAGGCGGACATTACCATTGTTAATCTCAGGGACACCGCCTTCGGCGCGGTCCGCGATCCCATTAGATCATTGATGGAAACGGCGGTGAGCCGAGACGTCCGGACGGTCATCGTGGACGGAGAAACACTGGTCGACAACGGCAAATATATCCGTCTGAATGAAGAAGATCTACTGGACAAAGTCCAAGCTAAAGGCGAACAGGTGTGGGACAGCGTCCCGCAGTGGCATTGGACGGGCAAGAGCATTGATGAGGTCGTGCCGCCATCGTTTAAGATGAGGTGATCGGCGACCAGCGTTGTCTTGCACTACTCCCGCAAAAGATATAGCAGAAAAAAGTAGTCTAATAGGAGAGGAGCGTCGTCGTGCCGGAAATATCAGATCTCAGGAAAAAGTTGGCTATGTCATCGCGTATGCTCTTTAACGCCGGGTTAGTGGATTACAGCGGACATATCAGCGGCCGTATCCCGGGCAACGATCATTTTTTTATTCTGCCCCATCCGGTCAGCCGCGCGACCGTTGCCGCGGATGACATGGTCGTCGCCGACTTTGACGGCAAGTTGGTCGAAGGGAATTACAACGCTCCATCCGAGGTCTATATGCACGCGCGCGCCTATAAGGCGCGAGAAGATGTTCAGAGCGTCGCGCATTTGCATAACCACATGGTAGCGACACTGAGCATGGTGGATAAGCCTTTTTATCCGGCTTCTTCCAATCCTGGGGCCTTCTTCGGCGCCGGGCCGCTGCCGATATACATGGATCCGGCGCTGATTCATACTATCGAACAAGGCGATGCGGTGGCCAAAACACTTGGAAACCGCGATGCGGTCATGTTGCGCGGGCACGGCTCCATGGTGGTGGGGCAAGCCATCGAGTGGGTTTTCGCCGCGTGTATTGACCTCGAAGAAGCCGCGGCGCGATTTTACAAGGCCTCTCTGCTCGGCCCGGTTCGCGTTTACAACGAGGACGAAACTCAGCGGGTGATGAAAGGCCGTCGCAAAGACTCGGTCGTGCAAAAGATCTGGGATCACAACGTAGCTAAAACCCGGCTCGCTGGGCTGATGGAGGGCATTTAGACTGTTCTTTTGTCCCTGGCGACCCCTTTTATGGGGAGCATACCGGTTTTTCTGTTGCGCGATAGGAGGGTCTGTGGTATAGAATCCGATTCAATCTAGCCAGGGAGTATTTCCGCACATGTACGATGATTTTCTAGCAAGGATTCTTGAACCCGATATATTCTTGCCCTCGCAGTTCTACGGGACCGGAGGTTTATCCCGTCAGCTCGAGGGAGAGAAAAGACTTATGATCGCCATTCTCAAAGACGCGGTCGAGTGTCTGGATAAGTATCGCGGCACGCGCAGCGGCTCGGGGCGCAGCCAGTATCAGAACGCCTTGGAATGGGTCCAGGACACGGGAACGGACTGGCTCTTTTCTTTCATTAATATCTGTGATCTTTTGGGATTCGACCCTGACTACCTGCGTGAAGTGTTGCTAAAACGCGAGGGGAAATACACCAAAGCGGTTCGCGGCAACGTCTACGCCTTTCCCGCTCTCAACGGACAAGAATAGTTTTACCTTCTTCTGGCTTTAAGCGCTTTGAGTTCTTCTCGGATCAGCTGACCGCGCGGAGAGTTCTCGCCCGAGATCTTGATCGCTTTTTCGTAATCCGCGATCGCTTTTTCGTCCTCGTCTTGCGCTAGAAAAGACCGTCCTAGGTAATAGTAAGCCTCCCCAAGCCGGTTCAACTTCCCGTAAACAATACCGAGACGGTGCGGAGGCTTTTGCCACAGCGGCGAAAGATGGTGGGCGTTCAAGTATGCGCCCGCGGCGCGCCTGAGATCGCCTACTTTCTCGTAGAGCTCGCCTAAATAGAAATAAGTGAGCGGTTCTTTTGGCTTTGACGCCAGCGCACGCTCGAACGCAGATTGGGCCAGATCAAAGTTGCCCGTCTGTGTGTACAAGCGGCCCAGATCCTGATCCAAAGCCGGGTGATTTGGGTCGAGTTGCCTGGTTTTTTCGTAATGCTGCCTCGCCTGTGGCAAAAGCCCTTTTAGATGCTGAGCAAACGCAAGCAGATGAACAGCCTCTGCATCCCCGGGATTGAGGCGGACCTGCTTTTCATACTCGTCAATGAGATTGTCGTCGTCGTGCCGTTCCATGCGGATAATCGTTTGGACGCGCTTAAGGCTATCCGATTGTTCGACCTCACGATGGCTCGTTCCCAAGGAACGGATGACGAATTCGACATTAGCGACACGCTCTTGAGTGATCGGATGGGTCATCATATAAGTGGGAACATCAATGGGATTCAAGGCCCGCTCCTGGTCGAGGGTCTTTAGAAATCCCAAGGAGCCTTTGGGATCATAGCCGGCCGCCGCCATGTATTTAACGCCTAAAGTGTCGGCTTCCATTTCGAGCTGCCGGGTGTAGGCAATCTGGCGAGTCGCAGCGACCGCTTGGCCGATGGCTCCCGCAGCCTGGGCACCGGCGCCGGTCCGAGCGAGGAGCAGGGCTCCCAGAAGACTCAAGATCGAAATGCCGTCCGGCCCGGACGAGCGGGCCATGTGCCGACCCTTGATGTGAACGAGTTCATGGCCCATCACGCCGGCTATTTCGGACGTGCTTTTCGCCCTTTCGATCAGGCCGGTATAAAAGTAAACCGATCCTCCGGGAACGGCGAACGCATTGAGCGCCGAATCGTTGACGACAAAAAATCGGTAATCGAATGGTTGCGGGCCCATCGCCGAAAGGATGCGCTGCCCGATCCGCTCGATATAACGCTCAACCTCGGGATTCGTAACGAATTTAAGGTGTTTTTTGGCCTCGCGACGAAACTCCCGACCTATTTTTGCCTCTTCATCTTCGCTCGGCGGAGTAACGCCGGGAATAGGCGGCCGATAGGAACTACAGCCTCCGAGAACCACGCAAATGATCAGGAGCGCTGCGCACGGTTTCCGGCAATTACCGAATCGTTCATGCCATGGGCTCATGCGCAAAGTATAGTGAGCGACTCGCGGGCTATCAATAGCAGCCTGATCTGATTTGAGGAGGCTCCGGTTGACGGTTTAGCGCCGACCCCTTATGCTTCCATGGATGAAACATCCCGAGGTAACTCGATGACGACTCGATTCGAAGTCCCCGCAGACAAACTCACATGGCGTTGCGACCTCTCCTTTCTCCCGTTCACCTGCACGGCAGATATGACCCCACTGGAGGACTTCATCGGCCAGGATAGGGCCATCCGTGCGATTCAATTCGGATTGGGAGTGGACAAGCCCGGCTTCAATATTTTTGTCACCGGGCTTACCGGCACAGGCAAAACGAGCATCATAAAAGCATTCCTCAAAAAAACCACCGCCGAGCGTGCCCTTCCTGAAAGTGATTCTACCTTCGCGCAGGACTGGTGCTACGTTTATAACTTCAACGATCCGGATCGCCCGCAGATCCTAAAGGTACGCCGTGGTTGGGGCAAAGTTCTCAAGGTGGATATGGAACGATTGATTCAGAACCTCCAGCGAGAAGCGAAAAGGATGTTCGAAAGCGAGCAATTCGCTCGCCAGCGTCAAGGCATGATCGAAGAAATCCAGAAGAAACAGCAACAGATGATGGAAGGGCTGATGGCGGAAGCGAACAAGAATGGCTTTACGCTTCGCATGACGCCGTCGGGCGTCGTTTTATTGCCGACCCGGGACGGCAAGCCTATGCAGGAGTCCGATTACCTGGCGCTTCCGGCGGCGGAAAAGAAAACCTTGGAGGAGAAGCGTGGCGAAATCGAGGAAAAAGTCGAGACGGCGCTCCGGGAAGGAAGAAAACTTGAACGGGAAATCAGCGAAAGGCTGGTTGCCGTGGAAGCGCAAGCGGGAGAGTACCTCGTCCGCATGCCGCTGTCTGACCTGAAGGAAAAGTATCGGGATCATCCGAAAGTTTTAAGCTATCTCGACGGTGTGCGGGACCACGTGGTAAAAAATTTGAACCGCTTTAAGGGAATCGAAACGAGCCCTGCCGCTGTGCCGATGGTGCCGATGCAGATGGCTGAGCCGCCCAGTGATCCTTTCTTGCCCTATCGGATCAACGTCTTTGTGGATAACAGCGAGACCCAGGGGCCGCCCATCATCGTCGAAACCAATCCGAGCTACCACAATCTGTTCGGGGCAGTCGAGAAGAAACCGATCGTCGGCGGATACGTAACCGATTTTACCTTGATCAAAGCGGGCTCGATCAGCCGTGCCAATGGCGGGTACCTGGTCCTCTACGATCGTGATGTTTTATCCAATGCCGGGGTGTGGGAAGCTCTGCAGCGGGTGATCAAGAACCGTGAGTTAAGAATCGAGGAGCCCGCCGCCTTCTTCGGTTGGGCGCCGCCTCAGGGGCTTCGGCCTGAGCCTATCCCGACGGATACCAAGGTGATCATGATCGGCGATCCCTATCTTTACCGGACCCTTGCCGCGATGGACCCGGATTTCCGTGAGACATTCAAGGTCAAGGCCGATTTCGATTATCAGATCGATCGGACTCAAGAGAATATCGTCGCCTTCTCCTGCTTCATCAGCGACTACTGCAACCGCGAAGGACTGCGCCACTTTGATTTCAGTGGTGTAGCAAGAGTGATCGAGCAGGGTGCCAGGTTGGTGGGAGATCAGGACAAACTTTCTACTCGATTCAGTGACATGGTCGATCTGCTCATTGAGTCGGACTACTGGGCCGGCATGGAGAAGGCTGAGTTGGTATCGGGAAAACATGTCCAGCGGGCGATCGAGGAGAAAGCATTTCGCTTGAATCTCACCGAGAAGCGGCTTCAGGAGATGATCGCTGACGGGACGGTTCTTGTGGACGTGGATGGCGCCGCGGTGGGCCAAGTGAACGGGTTGGCCGTGTACCAAATGGGCGATTTTGCTTTCGGCAAACCATCGCGGATTACTGCTAAGACCTTCATGGGGCGGGGCGGCATCGTCAACATCGAACGCGAGTCTAAGCTTAGCGGTAAGACTCATGATAAGGGAGTGTTGATCCTGAGCGGCTATCTCGGCGGCAAGTACGCGCAAGAGAGGCCGCTATCTCTTTCCGCCAGTATTTGCTTTGAGCAGTCGTATGATGGAGTGGATGGGGATAGCGCTTCGTCAACCGAGCTTTACGCGATTCTCTCGAGCCTTTCCGGCATTCCCCTGAAGCAAGGGATTGCCGTTACCGGCTCCGTTAATCAAAACGGCGAAGTGCAGGCCATCGGCGGCATCAATTACAAAATCGAAGGGTTTTACGACGTCTGCCGGCTGAAGGGGCTGACCGGGACCCAAGGTGTATTGATGCCGAAGTCGAACTCACGAAACCTGATGTTGCGGCCCGACGTGGTCGAGGCTGTCAAGGAGGGAAAGTTTCATATCTACGCCATCGGCTCCATCGACGAGGGCATCGAAGTGCTGAGCGGAGTTTCCGCCGGCGCTCGAAACGCGGAAGGCCAATACCCCGAGGGCTCAGTCAACGCTCAGGTGAAAAACAAATTGCTGCAATATGCGGAGCAGCTGAGGCACGTGGACGGGCCGGCCAGCCGAAATGGAGAGCGGCTACATCCGCCTAAATCGAATGATGGCGGTTTGGTTCCGAGCGGCGCGAAAAGTTGAAGAGGTTTTCCTCTGCGCTAAGCTATTTCCCCCTTCATCCAAATCCGCAGGGCGACCCCGCCCTTGCTGTTCCGGAGGCATTGCAACTAACGCTTGATTGCACACCGGATCGAGTATTGTGGTATTCTCAGCGGGTGAGCGGTCTAGAACAGAAGGTAGTTTTGGTGACGGGCGGCAGTGGCGGACTCGGTCGAATTTTGGCCGGAGCTTTCGCGAAATCCGGCAGCCGCGTGGCGATCGCTTCGCGCAATGAACAAAGGCTTCGTGCGGTAACCGAGGAGATCAGCCGGGGAGGCGGACAAATACTCGCGCTGCCAGCAGACGTCACCAGACCCGATCAGGTGGAAACGTTAAACGAGAAGATCCGGAAAGAATTTGGTCCGGTCATGATCCTTATCAACAGCGCAGGGGTTGCGCCGGCGGCGGGCTTCTTGGAAATGACCGATGCGCTGTGGGAGGAAGTTCTCAGAGTGAACCTGACCGGGGCGTACCATTGCTGCAAGGTTTTTCTTCCCGATATGATTCGCTCCCGCTGGGGCAGGATTATCAACATCGCGTCGACTACGGCGAAGATGGCTTATGCGCACGTTTCAGCCTATACGAGCTCAAAACACGGGCTTTTGGGATTAACTCGCTCGCTGGCGCTCGAGACGGCCCGCTCGGGAATTACGGTAAACGCGATCTGTCCGGGGTATATCGATAACGAGCTGACGCGCGAAAACGCGCGACGCATGGCCGAGAATACCGGCAAGACCGTGGAATACGTTTTGGCTCTGTTCGCCAAAAGTTCGCCGCAAAATCGGCTGATCGCGCCCGCCGAGGTCGCCGATCTGGCGCTGCTCCTCGCGTCGGAAAAACTCGGCGGCATGACCGGCCAGGCGATCAATGTCGACGGCGGAGCGGTGATGGTCTAGCTCTGTAAATCGTTTGGTCAAGTCGCAGAAAGTTTTTCCGACAATGAACTCGACCTTGCCTTTTCTCGAGCGTGACCATTCGGCTCTTCGCGGGCGAGTTCAAAACTGGGCGGAGAATAATTTCTTTTCAAACACGGAAACGGATCGCGATCTAGAAGCCGAGGCTTGTCAACTCGTCCGGCGGCTCGGTGCGGAAGGCTTTCTCCGCCACTGTGTGCCGCAGGCTTTCGGCGGCGCCAGAGCGAAGGTGCAGTCGCGCGA